>JAPLKZ010000013.1 GCA_026387835.1 Candidatus Saganbacteria bacterium | reverse complement strand
TCAAAGGCGGGAAAGGTGTCGCGACCGGGCTCGGCGCCGTCTTCGCTATATCGCCATACCTTTTCATATTATCTTTCATTCTGGGGATCGGCATTATTGCTGCTTCCGGTTATGTGTCTGTTGCTTCGATCACCGGTTCTATATTGCTTTCTATTATGATGTTCACTACCGGCAGACCAGCCCCCTATGCATGGGGGATACTGATACTCACGATTTTCATCATCTATAAACATATTCCTAATATAAAAAGACTGCTGAACGGAACAGAGAACAAAATAAAGCTTTTTGGATGAAAGATATGAAATATATTGCTGTGCTCGGCGCCGGCGCCTGGGGAACGACTCTTGCGAACATGCTCGCAAAGAACGGTCTTAGCGTTAAGATCTGGACTTTTGAAAAAGGGACCGCTGATGACATTAACAACAATAACGAGAACAAGATATTCCTCCCGGGAGTAAAGCTCAACAAAAATATTTCGGCGTCCGATGATCTTGAGGATGTCCTGATCAAAGACGGATACGTCATCTGCGCGATACCGACAAAATATCTGAGGAATGTGCTTATAGCGGCGGCCGAACAGAGGATCGTCCCGAAAAATATGAAATTTCTCAGCGCCGCGAAAGGCATTGAGAAAAAGACGCTTGACCGGCCGTCGCAGATAATAGAAAAAGAACTCGGGATAAAAGTCGTTGCGGTCATTTCGGGTCCGAACCTTTCAAAAGAGATCGCCACCGGACTGCCCGCTGCGTCTGTTGTGGCAAGCAGGGATAAAAAACTCTCCGCCTATTTTCAGCAAGTATTGTCAAGCCCTTCTTTCAGGGTCTATACCAGCAACGATCTGATAGGTGTCGAGCTCGGCGGTGCGCTGAAAAATGTCATAGCGATAGCTGCCGGTATCTGCGACGGCCTTTCCCTGGGCAATAACGCTAAATCAGCTCTGATCATACGCGGGATGGCAGAGATTACCAGGCTTGGCATTGCCGCCGGGGCAAAAAAAGAAACTTTTTCCGGCCTTTCAGGGATCGGTGATCTTATAACTACATGCCAGAGCGACCTGTCGAGGAACCATCACGTAGGAGTAGAGATCGCAAAGGGAAAAAAGCTTAATGAGATATTGAGTTTGATGAGTGGTGTCCCTGAAGGTGTGGAAACGGTCATCTCTTCCATAGAGCTTGCCAAGAGACTCAAGATCGAGATGCCGATAGCAAGCGAGGTAAAAAACGTCCTCTTTGAAGGCAAAGACCCCAAACAGGCCATACTCGACCTTATGAACCGCCAATTAAAAGATGAGGATTGATCAACCCCTTACCTACAAATCATAATCTTACCTGACTATTTCCTGAACTTGACCTTATCCATTTTTAATTCAACCCCAAAATCACTGAAATCGTCCAATAATATTAACGATATATACACAGATGGGTATTGAACACTTTTACCAATGACGAAAGGAGACTTAAATTGCCAATTGATATAAGCTTGCAAGTATCTCAAAAACGGGTCCCTTTGAGTTTTGGTACTTTAAGGCAAGCCTCAAAAGTTTTAGGGCTGCACCGTTTAGGCGTCAGGAGATTGCACGAGATCGGCCTGACAAGCAGATATTTTGACCCAAAACTGTTCGCGAAAAATGCGGGCGAGGATGTCCTCGGCAGGATAAAGCTCCCTGATAACGTGGACCGGAATTTAGAGAATGCCCTGGCTTTTGTGTCTACAACCGTGGGATTGAAAACACAGTCCGCCATTTTTAGGGGAAGCACTTCAGGACTGGCAAGACTGGATATAGTGCCTGCTTTTGTAATACAGAGAGAAATAAGCGCATTGATACCAAAGGAAAACAAGCTCGGACCGGATGAAGATGCGGACCAGGAACTGAAGTTTTTCATAGATGCTTTGCAGAGGGGCAAAGCAAAGCTTAACGCATCATATGATGCCATGAAAAAAGATGCTAATCTGCAACAAGCTGCTTCATTCCTCGATGTCCTTATCTCTATCTGTGACGATCCCATGGTCACAAGCAAAGGGACAGTCCTTATCAAGAATCAACGGTTGAACACTAAAGGTGCTATGGCTGAGATCGTCAAGATAGTTGAAACTGCAATAACTGCCATGCTTTCCAACATGAAGACGAAGGAATGTCTTTCGGAAATTAGGGATTTCGCCGATTTCGTCGTCAAGACAAGGTATGGACAGCAATGCGATGTTGCTACCTCTATCGGTAAAGGGAGCGTTGCCGTTGTGTCCGAACACGTCACTACGGATGAAGTTGCGACTTTTCCGCCGAATGTAACGACCATTCTTACCGAAAACGGGTCTAAGAACGACCATCCTACACTGCTCGGGAAGACCAGGGGCATCTTATGTATTACCAAGATACCCGTATCGAAGATCACGACCGGAACACCGCTCATCGCGAACGGATGGGACGGTTCTGTTATCGTAAACCCTTCTCCCCATGAGCTGAATACGGCAAGAAAGCTGCGGAGAAAGATGGGGCATTATGCTACGGCCATGGGCGGGCTTGAACGGTTTTCAAACACGCTAACCTTGGACGGCAGAGTGATCCATATAGGAGGATGCATAGGGACATCCGCTGAACTTGACGAACTGCTGGGAACAGGAGCAGTTCACGGGCCGGGGTTGATCCGCTCGGAAGAATTTTATATGTGCGACCCGAAGACAGGAAATATCCGTGAATCCAGCGGTCCGACAGAACAAGAAGCAGTCAATTTTTACATCACTCTGGCAACAAAGGTCGAAGAACATAAACTTGTAACCGCCAAACAAATGAAATTATCTCCTGATGATGTCAAGACTGCAACCGTTATAAGAACTTTAGACCTTGGCGGAGGCAAATATCTGAAGTTCAGACCTTTTGACGAAAATCTCCCTGAGAGAGGTATAGGCCTTTGCAGGAAAGTGCCCACGCTCAACAACCTGTTCGAAGAGCAGATAAGACACATTTTGATCGCCAGCGGAGAACATCCGTCCCTTGCCATATTGTTCCCGTTCGTCAGAACGCTTGAAGAGTTCGAATGGGGCAAAAGCGTGATAAGGCAGATGATGCAGGCTATAGGGAAAAAACCGTTCAACTCTAAAATCCTCGTTGGAGCCACCATAGAGAATCCCGAGGGCGCAAGGAACGCCGGTGAAATAGCCCAGGCCGCAGATTTCATGAAAATCGGAAGTAATGATATGACAGCGTATACTCTCGGCATCCAGAGAGAGACCAGAGATCCTGCTGCTTTGGCAAGGTGGGATGAGCTTCATCCGGATGTGCTGTCAAATTACACGAGGGTTTTTGATGCGGGCATGGCACATAATAAAATTACCGGTGTGTGCGGTGACCTGCCTACCGAATGGATCTCGCTGCCTATACTCATCGGCATGGGAATGAATTCCGTAGACGTCCCAAGCATATCGGTGATCGAGGTAAAACACATTGCCAGGAACCTGAGATATGATGATTGCCGGCAGCTTGTAAAGGAACTTGTCAATATCCCGACTTCCCAGGAGGTCAGGGCCTATACGATGCAGTTCATACTGAAGCATATGAGAGAACGCTGGTCCGGTCTGCAGCAGCCGCCAGTCTTCAAAGATTTTTTTATAGAGGCTTTGAGACGCTCAGCCGGTCAATAGATACCGCTCACCATAATTTCACTGTCTTAATCTTAGCTTGAATATACCTCTGAATTGAATTAGACTTTATACAGTGGATAAAAAAGAAACAGCCGTCCTTGCCGGGGTCCGGTTCAGGAACGACCGACTTCCGATAGAAGATTCTATTCTTGAGCTTTCCAACCTTGCCGAGACAGCCGGCGCCCGCGTCACGGGATCTGTCACGCAGCCAAGGGAGAGCCCGGATATCAAATATTTCATCGGGAAAGGCAAGCTCGATGACCTTCTTCTTTTAATAAACGATACCGGTTCCAACCTTGTCATTTTCGACAACGAACTAAAACCTTCGCAGGTCAGGGAACTGGAAAAAGCCCTCGGGGTAAAGGTCATTGACCGGACCGAACTGATACTTGATATCTTCTCCCAGCACGCCCACAGCCACGAAGGAAGGCTGCAGGTCGAACTTGCCCAGTCGCAGTACATGATGACCAGGCTGACCGGAAAAGGCATCGCGATGTCGCGTCTCGGCGGCGGCATCGGCACGAGAGGCCCAGGAGAGACAAAACTCGAGGAGGACAGGCGTAAGATCAGGAAAAAGATATCCGAGCTGAAGAAGGAGATCGAAAAGATACGGGAGTCCAGGCAGATGAGGCGCAAGAACAGGCAGGGATCCGGTATCCTAATGGCATCGATCATCGGTTATACCAACGCAGGGAAATCCACGCTCCTCAACAGCCTGACAAAGGCTGGTGTCCTTGTGGAGGATAAATTGTTCGCAACTCTCGACACTACGACAAGGAAATTATACCTTGATGAAAATAATTCGGTTCTTTTATCTGATACCGTCGGTTTTATTCAGAAATTGCCGCACCAGCTTGTCGACGCGTTCCGCGCGACGCTTGAGGAAGTCGCCGGCTCTGATTTTCTGATACATGTAGTAGACCTGAGCAGCGCGGTCCTGGAGGAACAGATAGCTTCTGTCTTTAAAGTGCTTGAAGACATCGGCGCCATCGGCAAGCCCATTCTGACCGTTTTCAATAAATCGGATCTCGTCAAAGAGGGCCCGCCTGAAAGTTTATTGAAAAAATATGCTCCTTATGTAAAAATATCCGCCTTGAAAAAAGAAGGGTTCGAAAGTCTGAGGTCCGCGCTCAAAAAGATGTCGGGGGAAGTAACCGCCGGCTAGACGCTTCTTCCGACAGCTGACGCGATTGTCTTCAACTCTTTCATCAGCTTGGAAAAATTTTCAGGAGTAAGAGACTGAGCCCCGTCGGATAAAGCCTCTTCCGGCCTCGGGCAGACCTCGATGATAAGACCGTCCGCTCCGGCTGCGACCGCGGCTTTGCTCATCGCAGCTACCAGGCTCCACTTGCCCACGGCATGGCTGGGATCTACGATCACAGGAAGGTGGCTTAATTCTTTTATCGCGGCAACGGCGCTCAGGTCCAAAGTGTTCCTTGTGTATGTCTCAAAGGTCCTTATCCCTCTTTCGCAAAGCATCACCGCATTGTTGCCTTCCTTCATTATGTATTCAGCTGACATGAGAAGGTCTTCGATCGTGGCCGACAGCCCGCGTTTAAGCAGGACGGGCTTTGAAGTCTTTCCGACTTCTTTTAACAGATTGAAATTCTGCATGTTCCTCGCGCCGATCTGTATCACGTCGGCATATTTTGCGATAAGGTCCACGTCCCTTGTATCCATTGCTTCCGTGATAATAGGAAGTCCGGTGTCCTTTTTGGCTTCCATAAGGAGTTTCAAGCCTTCTTCTCCGAGTCCCTGGAAGCTGTACGGCGATGTCCTGGGCTTGAACGCGCCGCCGCGGAGTGCGACCGCGCCTGCACTTTTTACGGCACGGGCGGTCTCGATTATCTGGTCCCTGTTCTCCACCGAACACGGCCCCGCCATCACGGCAACAGGACACCCCTCTCCCACTTCGAACTTTCTTCCTATCTTCACAAGAGTATCGGCCGGGTGGAATTCCCTGCTCACCAGTTTATAAGGCTTTCTTACAGGGATGATCTTTGAGACGCCTGGCAGGACGGTGACCGTCTCTATCTGGAGCGTTGTCTTATCGCCTATCGCGCCTATTATCGTCTGCTCAACGCCTTTAGAAACATGAGTGCCGAACCCATAACCTTTTAATTTATCGATAACATGGTTTATTTCAGTGTCCGATGCTCCCGGCTTCATTACAATGATCATGATCGTTTCCCTTTAACTGACGTAGTATTCGTCGATCTTTTCACTTGAAAGGTCCGGCCGGAGTTTCTGCGCTTCGTTAAGATAGACATGTTTTATCTCGCTCTGTTTTTTTTCTGAATTAACCGTCATCAGCACCCTTATGCACTTTTTCAGGCTCCCTTCAATGGCGATCTCATTCGTGCACATCAGGGGCGTGTAAAGCCAGCCCATTTCTCTCGCGGCTATCGCGGGAAATTCTTTTGTCAGGTCGTGCGTGACCGAAAATAAAACGGAAGCGATATCGTCCACTTTTAACTTGTTCACCGAGACCATCTTTTCAAGCAGCATCTCAGTCGCCACCACGATGGCATCCTTTTCGTTCTTGGCTACCGTTATCGCTCCTCTTATGCCTCTTGTCGCCATTTGATTATTTCTCCCGAAGTTATCTTGATTTTATCATTTTGAGACTCTATTATCAATGCGCCGGTCCCGTCGATATCGGCTGCGATACCGCTGATGTTTTGCCCGTCCTTCTCTATCAGGACTTCTCTGCCAAGCAGGCAGGAATGCTTTTTTGCACCTTCTATTATCCGCCCGAACTTTTTCTGAGAGAGCAAAAAATAATCGTCATCAATATCCCGCAAAAGGCCGCAGAAGAAAAGCTCTTTTTCGATCCCGATACCGGACTCTATGAGCACCGAGGTCGCAATGTCTCTTATCTCCGGCGGGAATGAGCCTGTTTCATTACTTAGATTTATTCCGATGCCGGCTATTACATCGGTGTTCTTTTGTTCGATAAGTATACCGGCAGCTTTCTTGCCGTTGATAAGAACATCATTCGGCCATTTTACCGACGCTTTGACCCGCGCCAGGGAAAATATCGCTCTTGCAATGCAGGAAGCAGCGGAAAGGCCGATCAGCGGGAAATACTTTTGATCAAAAGAGGGCCTTAATAATATGGAGAAATAGAGGCCGCCTGGGTCGCGGGAATACCATTTTCTGTCGAATCTTCCGCGGCCTTTATCCTGTACATCCGCTATTATGACAAGGCCTTCTGTGTCAGACTTTTCCCCAAGCATGCGGCAGACATCATTGGTGGAGGATACGCGGTCATATCTGTAAATATTTCGGCCTATAAGTCTTGTTCCGGCAAGATGTTCTTTGTCTGCCCGGTTTTTGTCCGTTTCCATAAGGACCTTATCAGAAAGCGCAGATAAGCTTCATTATGAACAGGTCGGTCGTTTGGATCGACGCGTTGGGATCTTTATCTATCCTGTAACCCGCATAAAACGATCCGGTATCTGAAAGGGTGAAGTTCAGACCTCCCTCGACAGTGGCCCTTGAACCTGAATGTCCGGTGCCGAACATAAATCCCGACGACATATTGTACATCCCCTTGCCGACAAGGGTGATGCTGTCAGTGAAAGAATGCTTCAGCTGTGCCTGGATCGATTTGACGCCATTCACGAGAGGCCTGTCAAAAGGGTCATACCCGAGCAGCGTCCATTCGTCAAGATTATCCGGTTCAACTATATAATCGCCGCCTGCAAGAACTACCTTTACGTCCAGGTCCGTCCTGCCTGCCAGAAGTTCGGTCGCGGCCAATTCTCCGATCAATGCAAGCCTGTGAGTCCCGATATCTTTTGAAGAGCCTGCTTTTATCTGTCCGGAAACAAGAAGATTTTTTTTCGGATTAGCGGAGATGCTTATCGACGGCCTGAAATTTGTGAGCGCGCTTGAACCTGTCCCTGTGTTCCTGGAAAAATAATCGGCGCTCAAAGTCACGGTGCCGCTGTTCAGCAATGACCATTTACTGTATGCCCATGAAAGACTGCCGCTTATCTGGTTCACTCCAACCTCGCCCGGGGTGGACGGGTCGGTCGCTTTTATGTTGTGCGCGTAATATGAAGCGTTAAATCCCGCGCCGTAAAGTGCCGTAGAAAGACTGACGCCGGTGTATGGCCTGACATAAGTCCTGCCGTACTCCGACGGCATGATATTGCCGCCGAAAAGATGCCTCTGGGGTCCCGGTCCAGCGCTTACGGTTATGGTCGCGGGAGACCAGAGCTTTGTCTTGATCGTGCCCTGGATATCGATCAATCTTGTCAGAAGGTCCTGTCCTCCCCCGTAAAAACCGCCGTCCATTGTGTCCAAAGTCGCTTTTACGGACTGGTTCTGCCCTAGATTTGAAGAAAAATCCGCAATCAGGCGGTAATCCATGACAGGGCCCTGCGGCGCTCTCTGTCCCGAGTAGTCAGCCGTGTTGTAAAAAATGTTGCCCAGATAATAATCCAGCTCGAAGCTTCCCTTTGAACTCATGAAGCCTTTTTCCGCCATTTCATCCTTCATCGCTTTCAGTTCGGATTTCAGCTCTTCGGTAAGTTTCTCCATCCCTGCTGACCCCACGCTGTCGGCCAGTTTTGAGAGGAAAACGGCGGTCTCGAACCTCGTTATCGTCTTTGTTCCGCGGAAAGTTCCGTCCGGATAACCCTGGGTCACCCCGAGCTTTACAAGCTTGTAGACCGATTTTGCCGCCCAGTGCGAATCCGGAACGTCCCTGAACTTTATCTCCTTGGTACTTGAAAGCAATCCCTTAGGTGTTTTTTTCTTGGCGGCATGGACGGGTGATACCACGAAACAGACCAGTAAAATGACCAAAAATAGTTTTTTCACTTTTTTCCTCCCAAAATATTATCTGCTTAATTCAGAATATCATCTGAGCGGGATTTTCTCAAGTATGATATGCGCTATCTCGAACACCGCGCGGGGATTATTTACTTTTTTGATGTTCGCCCTGATCCTGTTGAGGTTTTTAGGCGCCTGCATTTCTTTTATCGTTTTTGCGATCTGCCTGAAGTCCCGGCATATCACCCCGAGACGTTTATCAAGGACGTAATTGACATTGCCTTCTTCCTGGCCGGGAAGCCAGCTCGTGATCACTATCGGAAGTTCCTTTGCCAGGGCTTCCGCGATCGACCCCGGACCTGCTTTAGTTATTATGAGGTCGGAAGCGCTCATTATCTCAGGCACTTCGTTCGTGAATCCGTAGACCTTCATCCTGTATGAAAGTCTTTCCGACATAATCTCAAGTTGTTTTTTCAGTTTCTCGTTCCTGCCGGCTATCACTATCAGCTGAATATTCAGCCCCGCCTTGTCTATAGACCGCACTATCTTAAGCATGTTTCCGCCGCCCTCCCCGCCGCCCATCAGAAGCACCGTGAATCTGCCGGGGTCAAGCCCGAGCTCGCGCTTTTTCATAGCTTTTGAAGCCGCCGGTTTTGCGAACCTAGGGTCAATGGGAAGGCCTATGACCCTGATCTTATTCTTGTCGCCGCCGTATTCCAGCGCATGTCTTTTTGCGTCTTGCGTCGCCACTATGATCATGTCGGCATCCGGGCAGACCCAGGCCCTGTGAAGGCTCACGGGATCGGTAACTACCGTTATCAACGGAACAATGTACTTAACATCTTCCATGGCCGCTACCGTCAGGTGGTTCAACAGGGGATGCACAGATACGATGATGTCAGGTTTCCTGTCGAGAATGAGGCGCCCTAGTTCTTTTTGTATGAACGGCCTTGCCAGTTTTTCCATCTGCTGCATCTTTTTCATGTCGTTCAGCCAGTGATACAGCACTCCCCACATCTTTGGCGAATATTTTATGACCGGGCCGTATAATTTCGCGAGCATGCCGAGGAACGCGCTGCATTCCGTGAACACATCCACCATCTCCTGCAGCGGAGCGTCTTTCTTCTTGAGCTCCTCTACGGCCTTCATAATAGCCGAAGCCGAGCTCCTGTGACCGCCGCCGGTATCGGAAAACAGGTATAATATCTTCTTTTTTTGCATTTTCAGTATCCGTGGGGATGTCTTTCCATCCATTTCCAGGTATCGGAGATGATCTTCTCAACATCTGAGTGCTTTTGCTGCCAGCCGAGTTCGGACCTGATCTTTTTGGAACTTGCGATAAGAGCCGGCGGGTCTCCCGCTCTCCTGCCGGTCTCGATGACGCTGATCTTTTTGCCGCAAATTTTCTCCGCGGCCTTTACGATCTCCTTTACCGTGAACCCGTTCTCGCTCCCGAGATTATAGACCGAGGTTTTCCCTGTTTCAAGCAGTTTTTTAAGCGCGAGCACATGGGCGCAGGAGAGATCTTTGACATGTATGTAATCCCTCACACAGGTGCCGTCCTTTGTCGGATAATCCGTGCCGAATATCTTTACGTCTTTGTTCCTGCCCGAAGCCGAATGAAGCACCAGCGGTATCAGGTGTGTCTCGGTCTCCCTGTCTTCACCGAGATCGTTGACCAGGTCCGCACCCGCGGCGTTGAAATACCTAAGGCTGACCGACTTTATGCCGTAAGCCAGGTCATACCATCTTAAATATTCCTCGACTGTCAGTTTTGTCTGGCCGTAAGTGTTAGCCGGCGCCGTCGGCGCGTCTTCTTTGATCGGGATATCTTTAGGCTCGCCATATACCGCGGCCGAAGAGGAAAAGATGATGTTCTTAACGCCTGTATTTTTCATCGCGTTCAGGAGATTGATGCTCGCTTCGACATTGTTCCTGAAATATTTCTCGGGGTTCTCGACGGACTCCGGCACTATGGTGTAAGCAGCGAAATGAAGCACCGCGTCGTATTTTGAGGCTGAAAGCGCGTCAAAAATATCTGGGTATGAACGGAGATCTGCCTTTATCAGCCTGCACTTGTCGGGAATGGTAGATTTATGGCCGCATTCAAGGTTGTCTAAGACATCTATGTCAAAACCGGCATCAAGAAGGTCCCTTACCGTCACGCCTCCGATGAATCCCGCTCCTCCGGTGACAAGTACCTTCACGCTTTTTTCCTTTCGATGACCATTCTGTAGATGTCCTCTATCTGGTTACCGATAGTCTTCCAGTTGTACTTGGTCTCGACAAGCTGCCTTCCCCGCTCGCCCATCTTTTTCGCCTTTTCAGGATCTTTCAGTATCTCTATGATCGCTTTTGCGAGGCCTTCGATATCTCTCGGCTCCACAAGAAGACCGCTGCTGCCGACATCCATGACGTTATTGACGCCCGGGATATTGGACGCTATTACCGGCGTCGAACATGCCATCGATTCAAGCTGGACTATGCCGAACGCTTCGAGCCTGTTTATCGACGGGAAGACGAACATGGCTGATGTCGAATACAGTTCCACCATCTTGTCGAGATTCACTTTTCCCTGGAACTCGATCCTGTTCCTGACACCGACTTTGTCTATGAAATCTTCTATGTGCGGTTTTTCCTCGCCTTCTCCGCAAAGTATGAACTTCGCGTCCGGGACTTCCTTCAGGACCAGAGGGATCGCCCTCACAAGGTAATCTATCCCTTTATTGGCGGCAAACCTTCCGAGAAAAAGCACTTTCTTCCTGTCGCGTTTTTCTTCGGTGATGCCCTGTTTTTTTCTTGACTCATCGAACACCTCATAATGGATCCCGATGGGCACGGCAAAATGCGCGAAGTTTTTCATCACGGGGGAAGTGGACGCGTAGCTTTCGGTAGTCGATATTATGGCATCCGCGCTCGGGAGTATCATTTTCGCGTAAGCATTCGTGATCCACTCCACACTTTTTATCGCCCATTTAGGCATCTTTATCCCGAGAAATTTTTCGGACATCGTCGTGTCGCAGTGATAAGTGACCACATGAGGGATCTTCAGTCTTCCTCTTACCGCTCTTGTGAAGCCGAACGGCGGGCAGTGCGTGTGGACCAGGTCAAAGCCTTTCAGCATCTTCAGGTTGAACTGGAACGAGACAGGAAGATAGACGTAATTCTTGGCGTCAAGGCGTTTCACTTTCACTTTACCCATCATCTCTTCTTTTGGCGCTCCCGCTTCTTTCGGCACGTTGTTCGAGATTATCGTCACGTCATGGCCGCGGTCCGCAAGCTCGTCCGAAAGGTCCTTCACGTATTTCTCAGTCCCTCCGAAATGCGGAAAAAAATACGGGACCAGCATCGCGATTTTCATACCAGGCTCCTTTCTGTTTTTCTAAGATACAATCCAGTATACTATCCTTCTCTGCATAAGTTCATACAGAGGATCATTCCTGCCAATTTTTTTGTAATAAGAGACCGCTTCCTTGATATTGCCTCTTTTCATCTCGATGTCTCCCATGTTGAGGGCCGCAGGGCTGAAGTCCTTGTCGGCCTTTAGGCTTGCCTTAAACTCCTTCTCCGCGCTTTTCATGTCGTCTTTAAAGACATGACAGACTCCCAGATTATTTCTGAATATCGGGTTTGCCGCGTCTTCGGATAATATATAGGAAAGCGATGTGCCGGCCTGCTCCAGGTTCCCTCCGGCCATGTTAGCCGCGGCAAGATTATTAGACGCGGGATATAGCTGCGCGTCCAGCTGGGTAGCCAGGACAAAATCTTCCTCTGAAGCTTTTCTCCTGCTCTTCATGAACTGCTCAAATCCCATGTTGTTCTGCTCCTGGCCGAACGACATGGAAGCAAGATCGTCTTCTTCACGGCTTTTTGATTTCCTGGCGTCGCCGCCCCACACGGCCCTCAAGTTCTTTGAGGAAAGCGATTCAAATACCAAGGCAAGAGCTTTGTTGCGCGCAGAGTAAGGGTCTGTCTGGTTCAGCCGGCTGATCCTTTCTTTGACGCCTTCAAATGATATATCGGAAGAAGTCACCGACTCGTATGACTGGAGCGCTTCATTCACCGAACCGAAAGCTTCGAGACAGCTGCCTATCCCCGCCCTTGCGGACCTTTCCGCATCGGGATCATCGGAATTCTTAAATTCCAGGACTTTCTCGAACTGCATCTTTGCAAGATCGAACCTTCCCTGCTCTTTGAAAACGGTCCCCATAAGAGTATGAGAAGCGACTGCCTTCGCGGCGTCCTTTACTGCCGACTGGAGAGCTTTCAATGCCTGCTCAAGACTTCCTTTTTTGTATAACAGCCTGGCAAGATCGAGATTGAGCCCTGCCCGCCACGGGTCCTGTTCTATCTTAGCCTTTACAGCGGTCACTTCCCTGTCAAGTTCCTTTTCGCTGATATTCTGATATTTTTTCTGGATATCCGGGTCGAGCGGGGACAGCTGCATCGCTTTGATAAAAGCTTCTTTTGCCCTGTTAAGGACGTCTATCTTAAGATACGCCTCGCCGAGCACTACGTATGCTTCCGTGTTCTTCTTGTCTTTTTCGACGAGCTCCTCGGCGATAGCTATCGCTTTCCTTGCTTCTCCGCTTGCCAAAAACGATTCCGCAAGCACAAGCGCGCCCTGAGAAAGTTCCGGGTTTGCTTTCAGGATCTCCTTGCATTTTCTTTCTATGTTTTCTATCTCGGCGGGATTCAGCCTTACCAAACACCTGAGCTCCATAAGTGCTTCTTTAAACGACCCTTTGGATATATAGGCATCGGCCAGGCTTTTATGGGCAAGCGCCTGGTCCGGATAAAGAACGATTATCTTTTTCAGCTTTTCTATGCACTTGTCGATAAGGGCCGGATCGCTGCCGGTCAATCTGTCGTAGATCTCGACTGCCTCGCTAAAAACGTTCTTCTTCACCAGGCAATCCGCCAGAAGGAACAAGGATTCCCTGTTTTCCGGATATGTCTGCAAAAGTTTTCTCAGCATCGAGACCGCCGTGTCGGTTTTTTCAGGGTCAAGGTCGATGATCCTTTGAAGCTGGAGCACGGCCGGAGCCGGCTTTAGCGAACGCATGTATACATTTGCCAGCTGCTCGAGGATGAACGGGCTGTTGGGCGAAAGCCTTGACAGTTCTTCCATCTTAAGCGTCGTCTCTGCAAGGACTTCGGGATCATCGCTGAGCATCTGGGAGCATTTTTGCGCGGCGCTGTCGTAGTTTGAGAGCTTGCTGTAGAGCTCTCGCAGCGTCCGCAGTATTATCTTGCTCGACGGGTCAGAACGTAAAAGTTCCTCATAGATCATGACCGCGTCGCTGTATCTCTCTTTTTCAATATAGGCATTTGCCAGGGCTTCAAGCAGCGAGACATCGACTTTGCCGGATTCTTTCGCTTTTTCAAGGAGCGAGATAGCCCCGTCAAGCCTGCCCAGCTTGAGGTATATCCTCCCGAGCAGGTTGTAGATCTGTGCCGTCTCCGGCGCGATCTCGACAAGCTCTTCGAGTTCCACTATCGCCGCGTCAAGGCTGCCCTGCGACAGGAGAAAGTCGACAAGGCTCAGTCTTGCCTGCACATTGCCGATATCATCCTGAAGGGCTTCTTCATAATCGATCATCACCCTTGAAAATGACCTCGGATCGAACATCGAGGAGATCCTGTAATGTTTTACGGCTTCTTTAAAATTACCCGCTTTAAGATAACTGTTGCCTATCAACAGGTTTGTCTGAACGTTCCTGGGATTTTTCCTGAGCCGTTTTTTAAGTTCGTCCGTACCGGCATCTTTTGTCATTTCGATCCTTCCCGTAAAATAAGCGATCCGCCTATCAAAGACACTAAAACAGGAGGAAGCCATGCAGCTATCATAGGGGACACCATGCCTCCCCTGCCCATAGACCTGAAAACCGAAGCGAAAACGTAAAAAGTGAAAATGACTATTATCGAGAGCGCAAAACCCCAGGACTTACCTGCTCTCTGGGCGGGAATGCTGAGCGGGATAGAAAGCATCGCGAATACTAGTGTCGTCATCGGGATGGAAAACTTCATCTGGAAATCCGTCGCAAGCATCGTGGTGTTCACTCCCGCCTGCTTCAGGGTCTTTATCGTGCCGAACAGCTCCCCGCTGCTCATCTCGTCCGAGGTCTTCTGGTCCGAAAAATTCATGAAGTCATCCTTTACCGTGATGTCCATATCTGAAAACCCGGCCGCGTAATTTATTTTACCCGTGTCATCATAGCTGTGGATCGCGCCGTCCTTCAAGAACCACCTGTCAGGAGTTATCGATCCGGTCTTCGCCGTGATGACTTTCGGAAATTTTCCGCCCGACATGTCATATATCATCACGTCATCCATGGTAGACGTCCTGGGATAAAATCTCCTGACATAAATGAACCTGTTGAAGTTATCCCTGAAGAATACCTGCTCCTTAACGTCAGCCGGAGGCTGTTTGTATACTATCTCCCTTATTATGCGGTCTGAAATGCGGTTCGCGACCGGGACTACCGCCTCGTTCGTCACGAAAGCCGCGGCGCTCACCGCGAGCGATACCGCGAGTATCGGAGCTGCGATCCTGAAAAAACTCACGCCGGATGTCCTCATCGCGGCGAGCTCGCTCTCTCTTGCCATGCGGCCGAGGACGATCGCTGCGGCAAAAAGGAAGGAGACGGGAAAAGTCAGGACCATTATGGACGGAAGTTTATACAGGATCAGCCGGATGATCGCCCACGCTGGGACCCCCTTGTTTATTATCATGTCGACGAACGTGAACAGAAGGTCTGTGGTCATTATCAGGACAAAACCTATTATCCCGATAAGGAACGGGATCCCAAGCTCGCTTATCAAATAACGGTCGACGATTTTCATTGAAGATCTGATTCTCTTTGTCTTCTTCTTTCGCGCTTTACGGCCTGGGCTTTTTCGCGTCTTCTTCTTTGGGACGGTTTCTCGTAGAATTCCCTTCTCTTCATCTCTTCGAGTATGCCTTCTTTTCTTATCTTGCTTTTGAATTTCCTGAGAGCCTTGTCGATCGATTCTTCTTTTCTTATCTCGATCTTGGCCAATTTAATCCCCCCTTCTCAAAATAAATCTTAAACTAAAAACCCCGCTATCCGGGAGGCCAGGTCATCTGCCTGCCCCCTAAAAGATGGAAGTGCAGGTGAAATACCGCCTGCCCCCCGTGACGCCCTGAATTTACCACGATCCTGAACCCGTCTTTTTCAAGGCCCTTTTCCCTGACTATCTTATTTGCCGCCTTAAATATCTTTTGGACTACTGAATGATCCTTTACCTTTTCGATCCTTTCAATATGCTCTTTAGGTACCAAAAGAATATGAACCGGCGCCTGGGGATCCATATCGTTAAAAGCAACGACATCATCATCCTGATATATGATATCAGATTTTATCTTCCCTCCGGCAATTTTGCAAAAAACACATTCGGTCATGACGGGATCCTTACTCCTTCCCTTCATATTCATATTTTAGACAACAAAGCAGTTTTCCGCAAATACCGCAGACTTTTGACGGGTTCATGGCTATTCCCTGCTCTTTCAATATCTTTACCGTCACATGAGGAAAGTCCTCAAGAAAAGTGCTGCAGCATAGCGAACGGCCGCAGATGCCGAAACCCGAGAATATCCTCGCTTCGTCCCTCGCGCTTATCATGTGCATCTCGATCCTCATCCCGAAAAGCCCGGAGAGTTCTTTTATAACATCCTTTGTCTGGAAGTTCTTTTTCGCGTCGGTTATTTTATAGTAAAGTATCATCCTGCTTTCGTCAAACATTATTTCCGCATTAAGCAGCTTTATCGGTATATGGTTCGTTGTGATCCTGGAACAGGCCTGGCAGAAAAGCTCTTTTTCCTTTTTAGCAAGCATGTCGGCCTTGGCCGTATCTTTTTCGTCGGCGTATCTCAGGACCTTGCGCAATTTTATATCGGTACCGGCGTGGCGTCCTTTGTCGCCTTTTATGACCACTATCCATCCGTATTCGGTGCCCCTATCGGTCTCGACGATCACAGGCGCGCCGATCTTAAGGCTTTCCTGCTTGTAGCCCTTGAGCGGAGAGATATTGTTGAACTTCCTGAATTTAACTCCCAGACCTTTATTCATGGGACGCTCCTCTGAAAGCAAGAGACATGTTGTCAAGCGTTATTCTCATGTTTGCCATTCTCTTTATGTCCCTGACGGCGTTCAGAACGGCTTTTGCTTCTTTGATTTTTTTCATCTCCCTGAATTTGATCAAAAGGGCCGCCAGTTTATTCTCGACATTCTTTCTTTCCCCTTCGCCGAAACCGGAAGATATCGAGACCGAATAATCCAGAAGGTCCGGTATCTCGCTGCTTTCCGGGATATCGACATGCTCCGGACTTTCCTGCGGAAGACCTGAAAATATGATCCTCTGGCACCTCGAAACGACCGTTTTCGGCAGGTTCTCGATCCTCGATACGACAAGGATGATGACCACTTTTTCCGGAGGCTCTTCCAGTATCTTCAAAGCACTGTTGGCGGCGGCCGCTTCGATATTATCCGCTCCCTCTATGACCGCAACAAGCCGCTTTCCTTCGGAAGGCCCTATTGATATCCTGTCTTTCAGCTCTCTGATACGGTCGATCTTTATGATGCCTTTTTTCCCTTCGGGTCTTATCACGATGTAGTCGGGATGGACCGAGTTCTCGATCTTCCTGCAGGTCAGGCATCCGCCGCAGGACTGCCCGCAATTCAACAGCTTGGCAAACTCTTTTGTAAAGAGCATTATTTTTTCGATGTCCTGGCCGCAAAAAAGGTAGGCGCCCGCGATACGCTGCCTGTTGAATGCACCAAGCAGCATCCTTTTTGCGCGGTCTTCCCCCTTAAGATCATTGAACGGCATATTATCTTGATTATATCAAAAAAGCGGGGAATAATGCTTATTTTACCGCGGCAAAACGATGGACATCATACACGTCCGAGATCTTGCGTATGGCATCCGTCACGATCTTAAGGTGCGTTGTATCCCTTACGTCGACCACAAGGTTGAGTATCGCGCTGCTGCCGCGCTTTGTCCTGATCTCGGCCGATTCAATATTGGTCTTTGTCTCGGATATCTGGGACAATATGTCTTTTAATACTCCTACCCTGTCAAAAGCCTCGATCTCAATATTGACCGGATATGCGGTCTCGCTGAGTTTGTCCCATTCCACCTCCACGACTTTATTATTTATATCTTTTGCCTCGGCAACGTTACTGCAGTCAAGCCTGTGGACGGTAATGCCGCGGCCCTTTGTGACGAACCCGATTATTTCATCGCCCGGAAGCGGGAAACAGCATTTCCCGAGCCGTATCAGGATATTATCCATGCCGCGGACATTTATACCCTGCTTTGTCTTTTTTTCTTTTTGCGGCGCGGTTTTTACCCTGGGGATCTCTTCTTCTGCCGTTTCGATGATATTGTTCTTTTCTAACGATTTTCTGCACTCCCTGGCAAGCTGGACGGAGGAAAGTTCGCCGTTCCCGATAAGAGCAAAAAGGTCTTCCTTTGTTCCGGCATTATGCTTTTCATAAATATCCTTTAATATGC
This sequence comes from Candidatus Saganbacteria bacterium, assembly GCA_026387835.1. Lineage (NCBI taxonomy): Bacteria > Bacillati > Candidatus Saganbacteria bacterium. Next base: position 147,912 of record JAPLKZ010000013.1, on the reverse strand, counting down.
TGTCGGTGATCACCGAGAGGTCGTTTACTCCGATGCTTTTTAACTCTTCCTCGAAAGAAGCTTTTCCCCTGTCAATGTTTTCTTCCCTTTTCTGCTTCTTGAACCACTGTTTTATCTTTGTCTTTCCTCCAGAGGTCCTGACAAAATTGAGCCAGTTGAGTTTGGGGTTATCCTTATTGCTCGTTAATATCTCAACTATATCGCCGTTGCTCAGCCTGTGATCAAGCGGCACGATCTTTCCGTTCACCTTAGCTCCTACGCACCTGTGGCCGACCTGGGTGTGGACATGATAGGCGAAATCCACCGGCGTCGCGTCTATAGGAAGGTCATACACATCACCTTTAGGCGAATATACAAAGACTTCGTCAATGAAAAGGTCTATTTTGAGGTTCTCCAGAAAGTCCTTTGCGTCCTTCACCTCTTTCTGGTATTCGAGCATTTGCCTAAGCCACGCGAGTTTCGCGTCAAAATCACTGTCGGTCGCGCCTTCTTTATACCGCCAGTGCGCCGCAACGCCGTATTCTGCCACTTTATGCATCTCTTTTGTCCTGATCTGTATCTCCACTGGTTTTCCGAAGGAACCCATCACCGTAGTGTGCAGCGACTGGTAGCCGTTGGATTTAGGGATCGCAATAAAATCACGGAACCTGCCGGGGATAGGTTTCCATATAGAATGGATGACGCCAAGCACCGCGTAACAATCCTTAACGGAATCTACTATGACGCGTATCGCGATGAGATCGTATATGTCGTCGAACTCGACGTTCTTCTGCACGATCTTGTTGTATATGCTGTAAAAATGTTTTGACCTTCCCGCTATCGAAGCGTTGATCTCCACTTTTAATACCGCCTGGGTCACCTGAGCGATGAACTCGTTCACGAACTTTTCCCGCTCTTCCCTCTTCTGGTTGACCAGGTTCTTGATGCTGTCATATTTATCCCGTTCAAGATAATAAAATGAAAGGTCTTCAAGCTCCCACTTAAGGCGCCACATGCCGAGCCTGTGCGCAAGCGGAGCATAGATCTCTCTTGTCTCAGCCGCAATGTCGAGCTGTCTGTCGCCGGATAAAAAATCGAGGGTCTTCATATTGTGCAGCCGGTCGGCAAGCTTGATGATTATTATTCGGATATCCTCTGCCATCGCGAAGAACATCTTCCTGAAATTTTCCGCCTGCCGCTGTTCCCTTGACTCGAACGTAAGCTGCCGCAGTTTTGTAATTCCCGCGACCAGTTTTGTGATTGTGCCGCCGAACTCTCTTGTGAGGGTCTTCTCGTCTACGGAAGCGTCTTCAATGGTATCGTGAAGGAGGGCCGCTGCGATCGTGGTAGAGTCCTGCTCCAGCTCGGCAAGTATCTTTGCCACGGCAATGGGATGCGAAATATAAGGGTCTCCCGAAAGGCGTTTTTGCCCCTCGTGAACTTTCGAGGAAAAATCCGCGGCTTTCTGGACAAGCGCAAGATCAGCGGAAGGAGCGTAAAACTTTATTTTTTCTAAAAGTTCCGTGATGTCCTGCATGGGCTTTATCTGTTCTTGTCTCGGCGGTAGCTGCTTATCCCGCTCCTGCGGTCCATAACTCCGATGCCCGGAGGAATAGCGGTCCTTTTGCGGTGTTCGAACGTGCGCTGTCCCTGGTTATGGCCCATGCTTTGGCCCTGGCTTATTTTTTGCGGTATCAGTTTTGTGGAAAGCCAGACTTTGGACGACATCTCAAGAGCTGTGATTATCTCAAGAGCTTCTTCGATCGAATTGCCGTAAGCAAATACCCCGTATCCTTTTATCACCACGGCTCCCGGGACCGGACCAAGAACGGGAATTATCATCCTGATCAGCTCTTCTTTTTCCGCGCCCTGCCTTGGTTTAAGTATTGAAAGCCCCTGGGGAAATAGTGCCTGGCCTTTCGTATCCTGCGGCAGTATCTTGTTCTCGGTTATTGACAGCGCCAATGCGCTCGGCAGATGCGCGTGTATTACCGCTTTAGCCGTAGAGCTTTGATAGATCGCCCTGTGTATAGGAAGATCCCGCGAAGCTAAAGCATCGTTATCGCCGCTTTTTTCGCTGTCGACCAGGATAATATCCTGCTCTTTTAAAAGCGCCGGTATCGCGAACCTTGATGTGATGAATATGCCGTCGCTTTCCTTTGAGCTGATGTTGCCGCTGTGAGAATCATTTAACCCTGACTGAAAAAGGATCTTCGCCGCGGACTCAAATCTTTTGAACACTTTTAGGCTCCTTTCGGTTTAATGCTTTGCAGAACAGTTCTATTAAATTCCGTCAAAATGCGAATATTTCTTTATTTTTTTGAATCTTCCGATGATATCTCTGTATTTTAATCTCCTTAAAGCGTCGAGCGAAAAATCCTCGACGTTAAAGGACGCCATTACCGTTCCCACTATCACGGCTTTCCTCATATTCCTGCCGCTCAGATCCCCGCTCTTTGCAAGATAACCTATGAAGCCGCCCGCGAAACTGTCGCCTGCTCCTGTCGGGTCCGTCAATTTTTCCTGCGGGTATGATGGTGCCGAAAAATGTGATTTTTTTGAAAAAAGAAGGGCTCCGTGCTCTCCTTTTTTTATTATAACATACTTTGCCCCGGCTTTAAGCACGTCCGAGGCGGCGCGTATCAGGTTGGGACTACCCGTCAGCTGCCTTGCTTCCATATCGTTTAAAAGCATGATATCTACTTTTTTTATCACTTTTTCAAGCGCTCTGCGTTTGTTCGATATCCAGTAATTCATCGTGTCCGCGACGATGAGCTTCGGCTTTTTTAATTGTGATATTATCCTGAGCTGTATTTCCGGATCGATATTGGCAAGGAACACATATTCGCATTTTTCATATCCCCGGGGGAGCTTGTGATCGAACAGCGTCAACACATTAAGGTCCGTCCTGACCGAATGGGCCTGGTTCATGTCATATTCATAGAACCCTTCCCAGTGGAAAGTCTTTCCTTTCGAGATCTTAAGGCCTTTCAGGTCTATGCGCCTTGAACTTAAAAAGTCCAGATGTCTTTTCGGGAAATCCCTTCCTACTATGCTGAGGAGCTTTACCGGTGAAAAAAAACCGGCGGAAACGCTTGCATGCACCGCCGAGCCTCCGAGCACGTTCTTCCTTTCGCCGAACGGGGTCTTAAGGTCGTCAAGGGCTACTGTGCCCGCTATCAGGACTGACATGATACTGCCTTTTTGACCGCTTCCGCTGCGGTCTCCAGTGCGACTATTTCTTTTTTTCCGCCTGCTCTCAGAACTATTTCCACATTCCCGTCCGAAAGAGCCTTGCCGATGATCACCTTGACCGGTATCCCGATCAGGTCCATGTCCTTAAACTTGACCCCCGCCCTTTCATCCCTGTCATCAAGCAGAGCTTCGATGCCCATTGCTATCAGGACGCCGTAGATCTTTTCCGCTGCTTCGATCTGTTTCGGGTCAGAAGTGTTTACCGGGATCACAGCGACATGGAACGGAGCTATCTGTACCGGCCATATGATGCCGTTATCGTCATGGTTTTGTTCTATGGCTGCCGCGGCGGTCCTTCCCACGCCTATGCCGTAGCATCCCATAATATAGGGCTTGCGGAGGCCGTCCTCGTCAAGATAGAGCGCCTGCATTTTTTCGGAATATTTTGTGCCGAGCTGGAATATGTGCCCGACCTCGATGCCTCTTTCTATCTTAAGCACGCCTTTTGAACATCTTGGGCAGGAATTGTCTGATTCGATATTTGACAAAGCCTTGGAGACCGCAAAAGAACAGTCGCTGCAATAAACGATCTCGTCCTCTCCGGTATTTGCAAGCACCATGAATTCCTGGGAAAATCCTCCTCCGATAGCTCCGGGATCCGCCTCAACGACACGGTAACGCAGGCCGCAGCGGTCAAATATGTTGCAGTACGCTTTGTTCATCTTTTTGTAGCTCTCATCCAGCCCTTTCTGGTCCCTGTCAAAGCTGTAGCAGTCCTTCATTATGAACTCTCTCCCTCGCATGAGCCCGAACCTCGGCCTTATCTCGTCGCGGAATTTGGTCTGTATCTGGTAGAGCATGACGGGAAGCTGTTTGTAAGAAGAGATGTTGTTCCTTACAAGGTCGGTGATGACTTCTTCATGCGTCGGGCCCAGGCAGAAGTCCCGCTCGTGGCGGTCCTTTATCCTCATAAGTTCTTTGCCGTAGATATCCCATCTTCCCGTTTCCTGCCAGAGCTCCGCCGGCTGGACCGCCGGCAAAAGCAGCTCCTGAGCTCCGGCCGCGTCCATTTCGCGCCTGATGATCTTTTCTATCTTTTTTAGCACCCTGTTCATCAGGGGAAGGTATGAATAGATGCCTGCCGCAAGCTTTCTGATATAACCGGCCCTCAGCATCAGGCGGTGGCTTATCACCTCGGCTTCGGAAGGATCTTCCCGCAGTGTCGGTATAAGCAGGTTTTTCATCTTCACTTTTGTTCTCCCAATTTAAATAACGATCTTTGAAAAATCAGCGAACATCATATAGAGACTTTTTACACCGTTTAAAAGCGCCAGGCGGTTAGCCCTGACCTTATCATCCTGGTGCATCACAAGGACTTTTTCAAAGAACACGTCGACCGGCCTTGTCATGACCTTATAGTCAAAAAGGGCCTTGGCATATTCTTTTCCCGAAAGATGTTCCTTTACAATATCTTTTATCTGGCAATAGTTCCTGTAAAGTTCCCTTTCCTCACTCTGCGTGAATGCTTCGGTATCGATATTTGAAGTCTTGGCGTCCCCGACGATCCTGTTTATCCTGTCCGCAGCAAGGATCACTGCCTTTAACCAGGCATCTTCAAGTGCTTTCATTATTTCGAACGCCTTGCAGTACGCGGGGATGAGATCGTCCGAGATCGCAAGGACACTATCACAGACATCATATCTGACACCTTCCCCTTCAAGCACGACTTTTAACCTTTGTTTTATGAAATCAATGATCCTGCCTTTTTTGCCGGCATCCGATATATTCAGGATCTCCATGCTTTTTTCGGCCAGCTTTGAAAGCGGTATCCCGATGTTTTTTTTCATCATTATGGAGACGATGCCTGATGCCGCCCTTCTCAACCCGTACGGGTCTACCGACCCGGTCGGGATAATATCCGCCGCGAAACAGGATGCGATCGAATCCATCCGGTCGGCTATCCCTATTACCGCTCCCTGGACCTCCGTAGGGACCGCATCGCCCGCGAACCTGGGAAGATAATGTTCATATATCGCGCGGCTTATCCGAATATCCTCACCGGCAACAAGACTGTATTCCCTGCCCATCGCACCGGCAAGGCTGGAGAACTCGCCGACCATATGCGTTGCAAGGTCGGCTTTTGAAAGCTCCGCGGCCCTCTCTACCTGGGCGATCGTCTCCTTGTTATCGGTGAGCTGAGCCGCAAGCCAGCAGGATAGTTTTACGATCCTACGTGTCTTGTCCCACATGCTCCCTATCTTTTCGTGGTAGACGATCTTCTTCATCTTCTCGATGTTCTTGTCGAGCGGTATCTTCACGTCCTCGTCATAAAAGAATTTGGCATCGTGCAGCCTCGCGTTCACGACCTGCTCGTAACCTGATATTATCTCTTTCTCTTTCACGCCGTCGGCAACGATCAAAAAGGACCCGCTCTGCTGCGCAGGGAAGCATTTTTGCTGATTCTTCACGACCGTATAGATCACGTCCTGCGGCAGGACCATTATGAACTGCCTGTCGAACTTGCCTTCAAGCACCTGCGGATATTCGACGATATTTGAGACTTCATTTATCAGGTCTTCATCCGCGAATATTTTTTCCTTGGTCCGTTCCTCGTGGTTTTTTATGCCCTTGATTATCCGGCTTTTTCTTTTTTCCCGGTCCAGCATGACCCCGAGTTTTTCAAGAAATTCTTCGAATTTTTGCAGATCGGCGCCGCCATTATAGGCGTGCATCACAGAGTCCGACAAAAACCTGTGTCCCAAAGTCTTGTCTGACGCGGATATTTTTCCTACCGAAAATCTCACCGGGTCTTTGCCCAGGAACGCCATAATATAATGTATGGGCCTTATGAAAGAAATGTCGCCGTCCTGCCATTTCATCGATATCGGCAGGTGGATGGAGAGTATTGCCTTCGGGATAACGTCTGTAAGCACTTTCTTAGTGCTGATGCCTTTTTCGTTCCTGACGGCATAAACATACTCTCCTTCATTTGTCTGCCTGACAATAAGGTCTTTTGGTTTTAGGTCCTGCGAAGCGGCAAATCCCAAAGCGGCTTTTGTGGCTGTGCCGTCCGGGTTGAACGCGATCTTCTTGGGCGGGCCTTTAACTTCGGACATCATGTCCTGCTGTTTTTCCAAAATGCCTTCGACAAAAAGCACCAGCCTTTTCATCGTCCCGCAAACTTGTATCGCGTCAAAGCCGACGCGGCGTTCTTCGAGCGCCTTTTTTACGTTTTCGCAGAGGCTTTGAAGCACCCCGTCAAGGAACCTTGCCGGCACTTCCTCCACTCCTATCTCAAGTAAAAAGTTGGTCTTTGCCATAATTATATTGTATCAGTAAAATATTGAAAGGAGCTGGTCAAGCATGTCCTCGAACATTACCTGTTCAAAAGTGCCCTGTTTGAGGAATTCGTTGACCGCGTCGATCTTTGCGATCGCCTCGTCGATCTTCGGGTTGGACCCTTTTACATAAGCACCGATATTGATGAGGTCTTCGGCTTCGCTGTAGCGCGCCAGAACCTCCCTGAGCTTTCCGGCCGCTTCTTTGTGCTCATCCGAAACAAGGTTAGACATCAACCGGCTCACGCTCGGAAGCACATCTATCGCCGGATAATGGTTCTTTGCCGCAAGCGCCCTGGACAGTATTATATGGCCGTCAAGAATGCTCCTTGACTGATCGGCTATAGGTTCGTTGAAATCATCTCCTTCGACAAGTATGGTGTAAAGTCCGGTGATGGAACCTATCTCCGCCGTGCCTGACCTTTCCATAAGCCTCGGCAGCATCGCAAAGACCGACGGAGTATAACCTCTCGTCGTGGGAGGCTCTCCGGACGCCAGCCCCACGTCCCTTTGCGCGTACGCAAAGCGCGTCACCGAATCCATCATGAAGATGACCTTTTTGTCCTGGTCCCTGAAATATTCCGCTATAGCCGTAGCCACAAAAGACGCTTTTAGCCTGACCAGAGGCGGCTGGTCCGATGTCGCCACCACTACGACGGATTTTTTCAGGCCCTCTTCTCCCAGCGATTCCTCGATAAAATCCCTTACTTCTCTTCCGCGCTCTCCGATGAGCGCTATGACGTTTACATCCGCTTCCGCGTTCCTCGCGAGCATGCCCATCAACGTCGATTTACCCACTCCTGAACCGGCAAAGATCCCGATCCTTTGCCCTCTTCCCAAAGTAAGCAGCCCGTCTATCGCCCGGATCCCGGCCCTGATTATTTCCGTCACCCTCGGTCTTTTCACCGGGTCCGGAGGATCGGCGTCAAGAGGCCTTTCTTCTTCGGTTATCAAAGGGCCTTTATCATCAATAGGCTCTCCCAGACCTCCGAGCACCCTGCCCAAAAGCCCTTGGCCTACTTTTACCATCAGAGGATGTCCCGCGGCAAGGACTTCGGAACCCGGAGATATCCCCGTGGTCGTGCCGAGCGGCATCAGAAGGACCCTTCCTTCCTTGAATCCGACGACCTCCCCATACCTGATGTCATCGGCGTTTCCCTTATTCAGCCTGATGATACAGAGGTCTCCTATTGAGACCCCCTGCACCTGCGCCTCAAGGATCAATCCGACGACCTGGATGACCTTTCCGATGACCCTTATTCCTTCGGAACGTTCTACGGCTTTGTGGTATTTTTCAAAATCTATCAAAGAAGTGTTTTCCTGGAGAGAATTATTCTGTGACACTTGCCTGCGCCTTCATAAGCGATTGCTCTATCAGCGAGAGTTTTGTGCTGACGCGCGCGTCGACAAACCCGAGATTCGTCTCGATAACACAGCCTCCGGGTTCTACCTGGCTGTCTTCTATTATAGAAAGGTTTTTCACGCCATCCACTATCCCTGACAGCCTGTCCTTGTATTTTTTTATATGCTCGGCATCTTCCCTGTTGACCTTTATTATTACATTCTCCCTGTCGCTGACCTTGTTCACCGCCTCGGCCACGATGTTCATCACCACATCCTTGTGCAGCGACACTTCGCTTCTTATCACCTGTTCCGCTATCTTCAGTGAAAGCCGCAGGATCTCCCCTTCCGAATCCTTGATGATCCTTTTTCTTTCCTTTATCGCGTTGTTCAGTGTCTCAAGCGAAGCGGTTATGTTCTCGCTCACGCTGGCTTCGCCTTCGGCCTTGCCCGCCTGCACCGCTTCTTCCTTTGTCCTTAAGAACAGGGTCTCCGCCTCTTGATTGGCCTTTTTTAATAGCTCTTTGGCCTCTGCCTGGGCCTGGGCGATTATCTCCCCTGTTTTTTCATAAGCTTCATCCACTGTATGAGAAACGATCTCTTCTTTTATCTCTTCAAAAGCCTGCGCTTCTTCCCCGGAAAAATCGGCCGACGGCTGCTGCCTGATGGCAGGGACCTCTGTCTTCAGGTCTATACAACCTCTTTCAATGACTTGCGATCTTTTTATCAATGCCATAATATTTAACCTTCCGAATACATCCTTTCGATCCGTTCAGCCAGTATCGCGATTACGTCTTCCTTGACCTTTTCTGACATCGGGGTCTGCCTTAGGTCTCTCATGATATCTTCGATCTCATTTTTCCTGTCCGGCATGAATGCCAAAACATCCCTTGCCTGCACGGCCGGGAGCATCGACATTACGAACGCAGTGACGGACGATCTTTCTGCTGAAAGTGCCATGGCCACTTTTTTCGGTTTGGAATAAAAAAGGGTGTCGTACGGGCTTCTGTTCGCTTTTGGCGGTGCCTGAGTGCTCCTGGCAGATGCCTGCTGTTCGATCCCTCTCTTTTGAGAAGCATCCGGAAGAGCAATAAAAGACGCGAACTCTTCGAGTACGGACGATATTACATCCGAAGACGGGTTCGGAAGATTGTTTATTCCCGAAGCAATAAGGTCCGCCATATCGGGAGGCAGGCTTCTCAGTATCTGCGCCGACAGGTCGGCGCCCAATAACGATAACAATATCGTCGCTTTTTCTCTTCCAGTTAAGACCATTTTGACTCCGTCATTATTTTTCGCTCAGCCAGTTTTTCATGAGCTCCGCCACGCGGTCTGGAGACTGCGCGACCACTGTCCTTATCTGCTCTATCGCCGAAGAAGCTGTCCTCATTCTTTCATCCGGTTCGCTCATCTCCTCGGCTTCCTGTTCCAAAGACCTTCTTCTCGAAAATGTCCTCGCGGCCAGCACCGCCAAAAGGAAGATAAACAACGCCGCCAAAACTGACACCGCAGTGTTTTGGCCGAGTAGTGAGATCATTTTTTCCGGAAGTGATCTCTTACTTTCCATCTTAGATGCAGATCCTTTTTGCATCATTCCCGGCTGAAAGGCTGTAGCATAATGGAACGGGACCTGCCTTAAAATGATCCTGTCCCCCCTGCTGGGGTGGTATGAAATCGCGTTGCCTATCATCTCATAAGTAGTCTTTTTTTGCTGTTTTGTAAGATTGAACCTGTTGTCCACAAGGACTATGACGGTCATCTTCTTGATATTATCTTCCGTCAACATTTTTGACGGGACTGGTTTTTTGCCGTTCTCCATGCTGGAAATGACATGTTTTTTTGCTTTTACCGCAGTTGCAGTGTGTTTTTTCGGGCTTTCTTTATATTCCGCCAGGTCGACATTTACTTTCACCAGGATGCTGTTCGGCGGATAAAAATTATTCACAACTTTCTGGACCTTGCTGGAGAGCATGTTCTCGAATTCTTCCTTTGCCTTGAACTTCACGACCACTTTCTCTTCGACGGTCAGTTTCTTCTGCGGCAAAGAAATGGTCTCTGTCTCTTTTGTGGCGGCGAGCTGAGCTATGGCTGCCGTCTCTTTTATTCCTGTGGGCACGGTCTTTGAGATCAAGATCTCTTTTACCGGAGCTTTTTCCGCAACTTCTTGTGTCGGGGCGATATACATCTGCTCTGTGACAGGCGAGGCGACGACATTGGCTTCCACGGAACCCACACCGGGGCCGCTTAAGATGTTGCCGTAGATATCGACTATTATGACGTTTTCCGGTCTTAGATTTTCCACGCTGCTCGCGACAAGGTATACTATCCCGTTAACCTGCTCGCGGGAAATCTTTCTTCCGGTACGAAGCTGCAGCAGGACTGAAGCCGTGACAGGAGCTTTTGCCACCTCAAAAAGTGAGGTTTGAGGAATGACTATCTGCACCCTTGCATCCAGTACCGCATCTATCCTCATTATCGTCCTCGCAAGCTCTCCCGAAATCGCTCTTACAAACTGTACCCTTCGGTCAAAATCGGTGGTCCCCAGCTTTGACTGGTCAAATATCTCCCATCCTACCGACCCGCCCGTAGGCAGATTTTTTTCCGCGAGACCCAGCTTCGCGTCATCGGCCTTGTCTTTCGGGACCGCTACAGTACGGCCGTCATCCCTTATCTGGTAAGGTATCTTCATGACCTTAAGGACGGTGACGACGTTCGCGGCATCTTTCAAGTCGAGATTGGAGTAGATAACTTTATAACCTGCATTCCTGTCGTACAAGCCGCACGACCTGAAGAACACCAGCAGGACTATAAGCGAAACGACCACTACAACAGAAGTCGAAATAATAAGATTCCTGTTAGTGTCCGACATTCTTCCCGGGGCTCTGGCCTCTCCCATCGATCACTCCTTTTTATCAGATCTGCATCTGAGTTATTTCTTTGAACGTGTTCACGGCGGAAGTGACGGTAGCCACCGCAAGCTGGACCGCAATGTTCATCTTCGCCGTGGCTATCATGACGTCCGATACGTCGACCTGGCCTTTCATGTATTTTTCCATCATTAAATTCGCATCGTTCTCGACATTGCTCACCCCGTCAAGCGCATTAACGGCTTTACCTAAGATATCGTCGAACGTCATGCCGGAGGATTTTATCTCGGGGGATGCCGCTGACGGTTGGCCCACTTCAGGGGCGGCAGGAGTTGTCTCGGGCCCCATGATCTGGGCCAGCAAATTCGGGTCTATCCTGCTTATGCCTTCAGCCATTTATCGGTCTCCTTTACTGTATCTGGAGAGCTTCAGTTTGCATTTTTTTTGTCGCGCTAAAGACCGTAACATTCGTCTCATAAAGTCTTCCCGCAAATATAAGGTCCGTCATCTCCGTAGACAACGACACGTTCGGAAGCGTCACGTATCCCTTCTCATCGGCATCCGGATGACCGGGGTTGAATATTTTCTGCATAGGGGCGCTCATATCTTCAGTAACGGACACATCTACTCCCCCGCCTGTTTTTATCTCGGCCTTTTTCTGCGCGCCGGCAAGGACATCTTCAAACGTTACCGGTTTTTCCGTATAGGAAAGCACCTTTCTCCTGTAGATGCCCCCGTCAACGGTCTTCGTAGTATTGATATTTGCGATATTGCTTGCTATAAGCTCCATATGAAGCCGTTCGGCGTTTATCGCGGAAACAGAGATATCCAACGCGCTGTTTAATCCCATGTCTTATTTTCTCCCCTGCGATATCACATTTCTCAGCACGGCGAGCTTTGCCGACATTAGTTTTGCATATGTCGAATACCTGGTGTTGTTCTTCGCCATTTCGGCCATTTCTTCTTCCAGATTCACTGTTTTATTTTCTTCGCGCTCGACGGCTTTGTTCAGTACCTCGTCAAATTTTTTAGCCGTAAAGCCGGGCGTCTGCGCGTTGGCGATATTGTGCGCGGTAACTTCCTGGATCTTTATGCTCCTCGCCATCGCACTTTCAATATTTGACATCGTAGGATCGAATATTTCCATATTTATGCCCTATTTCAACTTTTCCTTCAGCCTGTTTATTGCCCTCGCGATAAGCCTGTTGACCTTGCTTCTTGACAGTTTGTGGTCCTTTGCAATATCCTTCTGGCTAAGGCCTTTTTTGAAAAAAAGTTCGAGCACCGTTCGTTCCATCTTCGGAAGGCTTTTTATCTCGTTATCAAGCCTTAATTTAAGATCGCTGGATTCAAGCTCCTCGACAGGGGTCCTTTCTCCGGATACCTGGATCTCCGAAGAATCGGAAGCCTGTTCCAGTGAAACAAGGTACATCAAAGCCGAAGCAGATACTATCTTCTGGATCTTTGTGACAGCCGCTTTGAATTCCGACTCGCTGAGGCTCTTTTTTTCGAGAAGCTTTGAATCCTTTGTCGAGATGCCGGACTCTTTTTCGCCGCGTTTTAGTATTGTGTCGTATCCTTTTTTCGCAAGGTCCCTTATCATCACCTGTATCCTGTAAGGAACGGGATTGTAATATTTGAGCCCGTCCAGTATCTCGCCCCTGACCCTGTAAGAAGCATAAGTCTCGAACTTGACCCCCCTTTTAGGATCGAAATTATCCCACGCTTTCATCAGCCCTATAGTGCCGTCGCTTACAAGATCGTTATAATCTATGTTCGGCGGGAGGCCTTTCCCTGAGATCATAGCCGCTATCGAATGGACTAGCGGCAGGTACGCCTCCATGGCCATGGCAGGCCTGTAAGGCTGTTGCTGTTTTAACGATTCTTGTTTCGGTCTTACGGGCATTTGCTTTCCTCTATTACATCCCGCGGCTCAATCGCCGAAGAGATCATCTTGTTAAGTCCGAAAGTATCGGCATTTGCCATCTCATTTATCATCTGTTCTACGAACATATCGGAAAAAACCGAGGATGATGGATTGTTTTCCGTCGTAAAAAGTTCGTTTTTAAACTGGTTTTTATAGATCTCTTTCAGCATGGTCTGCAAAAACAGCGAAGAGACCGCCGTCACGGCATCGCCCTGCACCGGACCGGGCTGCGTGACGCTGCCGGTGTACGCGCTGTTGCGATTAAAGATCACCGGCGGGATAAAATTATCCATCACATGATCTCCAGGTCGGCGGTCAATGCGCCGGATTGCTTTATAGCCTGAATGATAGCTATCAGGTCTTTTGGAGTGGCTCCTATCGAGTTCAGCGATCTCACAAGGTCTGATAAATTCGCGGATTCCTTCAAGATGACAAGTTTTTTATTGCTTTCCTTTATCATTACATTCGTTGAAGATAAAGGAATGCCCCCTGTCTCGCTCAATCCTGACGTAAGAGATGCCGGCCCTATTGTCACGGTGAAATTCCCGTAAGTGACGGCTACCGGCGCGATCCTGATATTTTCGCCGATCACTATCGTGCCGGTCCTTTCGTTGATCACAATTTTTGCTTTCACGTCAGGAATGACCCTCAGTGTTTCGATCTTTGAGATAAGTGATATCGCGTCATCTCCCGGAGTGACCCTGACCATTATCGAAGCTGCATCAAGGGCCTGGACATCGATGCCTTCTTTCGCTATTGTGTATGCAACTCTTGAAGCTGTCGTAAAATCAGGTTCGTTCAAAAGTATTTTGAACCCCGTGATCGAACTGGAGGCTTCAGCCGTGTCTGTCTGAGCCAGCTCTTCTTCAATACTGACGGGGATCTCCTTTTCGACCAGCCCTCCCCCGGGAACTCTTCCCGTTGTAGCTATATCCGTTCTGAAAGGTAAAAAGTTCGAATCGCTGACCCCGCCCAGAGAGACAGGCCCCTGCGCCACCGCATATGTCTGACCGTCCATCCCCAGCAGCTGCGTTGCCAGAAGGTTGCCGCCTTTAAGGCTAGCGGCGTCCCCTATACTTGCCACGGTTACATCTATTTTCTGCCCCGGTTTCATGAACGGAGGGAGCGTAGCAGTCACCATCACTGCGGCGACGTTCTTTGACCTGTATTCCTGCGATTTAGGGATCGTTGAAAAATTATATAGATTTGTAAGTGATCGTGACGTTGAGCTTGTTATGGGCGACGGGGGAGACATCCCCATGCGGGATAGAAGATTTGCTATCGCCTGTTTTGTAAACTCGGTCTGCTGGCTGTCCCCTGACTGCCGGAGCCCCGCTACAAGCCCGAATCCTATAAGTTGGTTCTCGCGCGCCTGGTCTATTGTTGCGATGTCTTTTATCCTTACGGACGGAGACGCGGCAAATGAGGAGACTGTCACGACTAGCACCGTAAAAAGGACTGCCACAGATATTTTTCTTGTCATTTTGCTTAGAATATCCAATTAAGCACTCTCCTGACAACCCCCGGCGACGAGGCTTCATCGACAGTACCGGTACCTTTAACTGAAACGGTCGAATCCGCAACTTGAAATGAATATACCGTATTCCAGCTCGTTACATCCGCCGGCCTCACGATTCCTTTGATCAATACCTCCTGAATTTCTTCATTTACAGTCACCTTGTGTGTGCCAAAAATAACAACATTCCCGTTCGGCAGAACATTTTGGACTGTTGCGGTCACGACGGCAAGAACATTGTTTGACCTGGAAGTGTCGCCTGATCCTTTATAAGCTGAGGACGCCTGACCCGATAGTGATTGAGGCGTACCCAGCGGACCTAAATACTGCGTCAGTTTGTTGATCGTGTGTGTAAAGCTGAGACTCAGATTGTCCTGATTTGACGTATCCGTGCCCGCTTTCTGGGCAGCAGAAGTATTTTCCACGACAATAACCATTATGATATCGCCCGGTTTGAACGGTTTCTGCGTCGCGTATAAAGAAGAACTGTTTTCGTTCCACAAAGAATCCGACAATGCCGGCACGGCCAACTGAGAAAAAACTGCGGCGATCAAAATGAAAGACAGTATCCTTTTCATTTTTTCTCCTGTATGATCCTTTTGACCCTGTTTTTACCGTCCACCAGAACTTTCCTGGAACAATACTTCAAAAGGGAATCTTCATCTACTGCGGCATACGAGATGACGATGATGAGATCTCCCGGACTTCCCATCCTTGCGGCTCCTCCGTTCAGGCATACGATCCCCGAATTCTTTTTTCCGGTCATTACATATGTCTCAAACCTGTCTCCGGTCGAGACATTCACGACATGTACTTTTTCCGATTCGACTATCCCTGAAGTTTCCAGCAGGGTTTTGTCTATCGTTATGCTTCCCTCATAATCAAGCCTTGACTCCGTGACCGTCAAGCGGTGGATCTTTGCTTTTAACATCTGCCTGAATATCATAATGCCTCTACTTCTTTTGAACTTCTGACAATGCCCTCCACCGTCTTTTGCGAAGACAGGTTCCTCACTCTGACGTTTTTACCCAGATAGCTGTCTTCAAGCACGACCGCTTTCACGCTTACATTGACACCCGAAACCGCTTTATAAAGTTCTACGATATCGCCTTTCCTCACGACAGGGACCTCCTTGAACATCCAGTCGAGAAGGACTGTCCCTTTAGGAATAAAAGTCATAGCCTCTTTGCCCAGTATGCTGTCCTGCTCAAATATGACTGTCGAGGGCAGGACAGAAATATCCTTCTCGATCAAAGACATCTCTTTCCCAGTCAATATTGCTCCTTTGTTTATCTTCGCCGAACTGACCAATATCTTTTTGAATATTTTTATTGAACAATTGACGTTTACTTGTTCAATAAAGTTTCTGCCGGCATAGACATTTACAGGTATCACTAAATTTCCCGAAAGCCTTCTATTTTCCGGAATACCTATTTTGTAAGTCAATTTTTCTTTTTTACTTGTCAGGCCCTCAAAGATCGCATCAGGATCTTTGAACCCGACATCGATCCTGCTGTCTTCCAACGCCTGGTTTCTTCTGACAATCTCATTTTTTACCGCTTCCGAAATATTTTCTTCTACGGACATAGCAGCAAAACAAGGCAATACTAATAAAAGTATACCAAAAACCAATAGCGTTGATGACTTTTTTAAAAGCATCCCGTTGATTAGCCCTTCATCTTTCTACGCCTTCATCCTTTCTACGGATGTTAGCATCGCATCATAGGTTTGCACGGCTTTTGTAACTGTATCAAAAACCCTTTGGACCATTATCATTCTCATCATTTCCGAAATGACGTCCACATTTGACTGTTCCAGCGCCGACTGCTGCAACGATCCGTATCCTTCCTGAGTAGGCAGTCCGATCATCGGAGACCCCGACGCTGTCGTCTCTTCATAAAGGTTTTGTCCGAGGCTTTTCAGTCCGGCGGGACTTGTGAACTTTGCAAGATTTATCTGCCCTACTTCCGTGAGGTCTATCGAGTTGTTTATCGAAACAAACACCATGCCGTTTTCCTTTATAAGAATGCTTGTCGTATTCTGCGGCAATATCACCGGCGGGTCCAACAAATGGCCGTTCGGGTCTACGAAGTTACCATCGCTGTCAACATGGAAGCCTCCTGCTCTGCTATAGGCTATCTTGCCGTCAGGCATACTTATCTGGAAAAAACCTTCCCCCGATATGGCAATATCTGTAGGATTGTTCGTCGTCTCAATAGTGCCCTGGGTAAAGTCCTTCGGGGTGGAAACGACCCTGACTCCGGTACCGAACTCGACCGCGCTTGTCCCTACCCCTTCCTCCTGCTGCCTTCTTATCGCTTCATTTAAATGCGACGAGAAATTCTTTTCCATGACAAAAAGGCTTTCTTTTTCAGTCCGCCCCTTTTTGAAACCGACTGTCTTGGAATTTGCGAGATTGTTTGTGATGTCGGTTATTTCATCCTCGAAAGTGTTAAGCCCGGTCGCGGCCACGTATAATGGCTGGAACATATTTATTATCCTCCCTTTGTTATCCTGCTATTTATCATTGTGCCGGTTTTCCAAGCTCGATGGCCTTAGCCAACGCTGCATCTCTAGACTGAATGATCTTTGTATTTCCATCATACATCCTGCTTAACAATATCATTTCCATGTATTCGTCCATGATGCTCACGTTCGAAGATTCGATATAGCCCTGTATGACCCGCGGGTTATCATCTTCCTCGTATGTCGCTTCATCAATAGAAGATGCTTTAAAAAGCGAATTATTTATCGGTTCGAGCTTTTTAGGGTCGTTAAATACCACGACCCTGAGCATGTCGACCTGTACATCATCTACAAGAACACTTCCGTTCTGTGAGATCGCGATACTTGATCCCGGGATCACCACGATAGGGCCGCTCTTTCCGAGGACCGGATATTTTCCGGAAATACTGATAAGCTTCCCGTCCTGGTCAAGAGTGAACCTTCCGTCCCTTGTAAAGACCTCGCCTTCGTTTCCCTGGAGGACAAAATATCCGTCGCCTCCTATTGCCGCATCCGTTGCTCCGCCGGTCTTGAATATCGGACCGTGAGCCTGATCGCGGAATACTCCGGTCACCTTGGGCATCATCGCTCCGGAACGGCCGCCTGATTCAAGCGACTGCGTCTCGTTCTCCAGCATCAGCGGGAAAGATTTTATAGAAACATCTGACTTTTTATAGCCCGGCGTCTGGGCATTGACGATATTATTCATCATCGCTTTGACTTTTGCGTCAGAGCTCTCGAGAGCACTTTGCCCTATTGATAATATCCGGTCAGGCATTAATTATTCCGCCCTCATTTCTGTATCTATCATTTGTTATATATTATACACAAGCGTTGCAAAATTTCAAGAACTTTTTTGTTTGTTTTTAAAGGGCGTTATTTTTAGGGGGGGCGAGGGGTGTCAAAACGGCTGATCAGTAAGTCTGTCCTCTACTTTTTTGTCTCATCTTTTATCTTTTTTACCAGATTTTGTCTTTTCTCCGCCATCCTGTCCAGTTGATAGACAAAGTAGAGGACCTCGGCCACAAGTATGTACATCTCCTGAGGTATCTGTGTATCAAGCTCAAGCTTTGAAAGTATATCTGCAAGCCGCGGATTTTCGTAAAGGGGGATCTCGTTCTCTTCAGCGATCCTGAGGATCTCATCGGCGACGAGACCTCTTCCCGAAGCCAGGACAAGAGGGGCCGCGTCTTTTTCGATATCATATCTCAATGCGACGGCTGTGCGTTTTTTTTCCGCCGGGATCAATTCGATGTCGGGTTTTTGTTCCGGCCCTGCTTCTTTTTTTTCGGCCATTTTCCGTTTCCGATCTAAATAGTACTGTCTATCCTGAACAGATGGTCAAGCCCCAGAAGCGGGATCAGGTAAGGCTTGATTATGCACATCGATGTATTGACGCGGGAAGAGACATTCTCGACATGATATCCTTTGTCTGAGAGAGTCTCTTTTATCAATATATTTTGTTCATCGACAAGTTTTTTGGTCGCTTCGACCTCCGTATTAAAAAGGAACTTAACTGATTTATCCTTCAGGGTCACAGCTATCACCATCTTGCCCAGGTTCTCTGTCTCAAGACCTATCACCATCTGCGTATCTTCCGGGTTCACCGCGTTTTTGCTGTTTGGATCGCGCTTGATGATAAGGTCTATCGTCTTTACCGGGTCCGCAAGGCTGTTGGGTATCTGATAATAAAGGTAATCCTGCTTGCCCAGCTGACCGTCAGCGGATTTCTTGCTCAGAATGACCTGCGAAAGAAGGTTGTCCAAAAGGCCTTCAAGTTTTTTTGCAGTCGTCATCATTGTTGATCTTAAAACCTCGTTTTCGGATGTCGTCTTGTTTTCCTGCGACAGGTTTTTCTCCTGGACACCGTCGAGCAGGGATTTTAACGCTCTTACATCATTTATCAGGTCATCCCTTCCGATGGAATTCGTGCTCTCACTGCCGAATTTATATTTTTTTGGCAGCCCTTCGATCACATCGGAGAATTGAGCCAGCAAGGCGGCCAGCTGGGATACCATCACCGGTGAAAGAAGCGCCTGGTTGGATGCCAGGACTCCGGAAAGCTGGTTCATCGCGCTCTTGATAGAGGAAAGCTGGCTGCTGATCGCAGGAGTCTCTGCCAGGTGCGATGAGAGCATCGTCAAAGCCTCTTTTGACCCAGTGATGCCCTTTGACAATAGGACAAGGGCTGATTCCTGGGTACTCAGCGATTTATCGGTCCCCTCCAGCATCCCCAGGGCTTTTACAAAATTTTCCCTGCTTAGTTCGATGCCGAACCTGAGCATCAGTGAGGCCAGTTTTACGTTTGTTTCGGAATCTACGAGCTGCAAAGACAATAGATGGGTTTTTATGTCATTTACGGTGAGTTCCCTGACCTGAGGTGAAGCTGAGCTCGTCACTGTGACCGATGAGGTCGCCGACTGAGAGACAGCAGATGACTGCGATGTTGCGGCAGCCTGGCTGCTGCTCTGCGCCGTAGATGTCGTCGAAGATTGCTCCGTTGTCTGGGTCGTCTGCGTTTGCTGGCTTTGAGACTGCGAAGAAGAAGTGGGTTTTAATGTGGGCCATATTATAGGCGCACCCGGATGGATGCCTCCTCCGCTTGTGGCCATCTCGCCCATGACTTACTCCTCCTTTTTCAAAATGATACCTTCTCGCCGCAATAAAGTCAACGAAACTAATGCGGCTGACAAAAACACCGCTGTCTATATAATATATCGCTTTCTAAGGTCTTAAACTTGCGGGTGATTTTTCTGTTTTATTTAGATGGTTTTTGAGGAGCTTTTGCTTTTGCCGCTGCTTCTGCAGGAACTTTTTCCTTGTCTTTATCTTTGTCTTTTTGCGGTTCGGCGCCTTCAACCGCCGCTGCACCTTCTGCCGGCACTGCGCCTTCCTCCGTTACCACACCTTCAACGACAGCGGCCGCAACAGGGGCCACTTCCTCTTCCTTGGTCGGCATCGTGACCGTGATGACCACATCGTCCCTGGTAGACGTGATCGTCACGCCTTTTGGAGGAGTGATATCTCCGACATGGATCGAATCGCCGATCTTCAAAGCCGTTACATCTATTTCGATCTTGCCGGGTATGTCTGCCGGCAGACATTTTACTTCTATCTGCCTGAGCGCCTGTACCAGTATTCCGCCGTCAAGTTTCACGCCTGTGGCTTCACCGATCGATATTACGGATACTTTTGTCTTTATTTCTTCTTTCATGTTTATTCTCAAGAAGTCTATGTGGGAGATATTGTCGTTCAAGGCATTAGTTTGTATTTCGTGCGCCAGGACCGGAAAGTCCGACAATTTTTTCCCGTCATGGACTTTCAGTGTTATCAGGACGTTTTTATTTGATCCCGCGCCGAAAAGCGTCGACATCTTTTTAGCGTCCACTTCCACGGAAAGGGTCTCAAAATCCTTACCGTAGATTACCGCAGGCACTGCCCCGCTGTTTCTGACGCGGTTAGGTTTGTCTTTTCTTAATTTTACTTCCAGTTCGACTTTGTCCATATATTAATTATAATTCAAATTTCCTGTAAAAACAACTGCGGTTGCCGGTATGGCAGGCAGGTCCGGTCTGCTCTACCTTTAATAGTATCGCGTCCTCATCGCAGTCATATAAGACCTCCTTGACCCGCTGGACATTTCCGGAAGTTTCCCCTTTCATCCATAGTTTGTTCCTGCTCCTGCTCCAGTACCACGCCTTCTTGTCTTTCAGGGTCTTTTCAAGCGACTCGGCGTTCATGTAGGCGAGCATCAGGACATCCCCTGTCTTATGATCCTGGGCGATGGCCGGGACAAGCCCGTCTTTGTTAAATCTTAATTCCATCTTTACACCTCCTTGAAGAGATTAAGTCTCGTGGAACGTTATCCATGTAGATCCTTTACCCGTGATCTTTTCCACCTGGTCGATGAGGGCCGGAGAGATCGATATCCTGTAGTTCTCTGAAGCCGATATCACCTTGCCGCCGATATGCAGGAATGTAGCCTCCGCTCCCGGGAATACCGCAAATACGGTCTTGAGCCTTGAGATATCTTCCTGCAGAAGCCTTTGAGGTATCTCTATATGCATACCCCTTTTTGTCTTCACCCTGTCAAGGATCTCTATCTCCTCGCAGATCACCTGCAGTTCATCGTTCTTAAAATCAGCTCTCCCTTTCAGTATAACAGGGACATCCTCGACTATCATGGAAGAATACCTTTCATAGGTCCTTGGAAAAATAACGACCTGTATCGATCCCGTAAGGTCTTCAAAACGCGCTACCGCCATCGTTTCTTTTTTGCGCGTGGTGACCTTTCGCACCCCGCTGAATACCCCTCCGACCCTGACATTTGCACCCTCTTTTTCATGCGCTATGTCGGAGATCTTGGTATTTGACAGTAATTCCATCTGCTCGCTCACGCCCTGCATGGGATGCCCGGAAAGATACACCCCTAGCATTTCTTTCTCCATCCTTAGTATCTGCTCTTTTGAAAATACCGCGGCATTTTCCGCTTCAGGTTCTTCCTGGACAGCGGACAGGTTGACGCTCTCGCCGAACAGGTTGGTCTGTCGCTTGTGATGCACAGAGGAAACTTTGTTGACCCGGGATAATACTTTTTCATATCGTGACAACAGCACGCCCCTGTCCTCTCCGGTAGAATCAAAAGCTCCGCATTTTATCAGGCTTTCGATGACTTTTTTATTTACCGCTCTCTGGTCCATCCTCTCGCAAAATTTCTCAAAAGAAACGAAACTCCCCGATTCTGCCCTTTGTGCGACGATAGCGTCTATCGCATTGAACCCTATGTTCTTCACAGCCGCAAGCGCGAAACGGACACCCTTTTCGCTCACGGAAAAATCCCTCCCGCTCTCATTTATGTCCGGCGGAAGGACGCTGATGCCCATCCTCAAGCATTCCACGATATAGGAGGTTATCTTGTCGGTGTCCCCGATGACCGAGGTCAGCAGCGCCGCCATGAATTCTTTCGGATAATGAGCTTTGAGATATGCTGTCTGGTAAGAGATTATCGAGTACGCTGTGCTATGTGATTTATTGAAGCCATATCCCGAGAAATGCTCACAAAGATCAAAAAGCTCTTTAGCTTTCTTCTGAGAAAACCCTTTTTCTAATGTGCCTTTGATGAACTTTTCCCTTTGTTTTGCCATTTCGCGGGTATTTTTTTTGCCCATGGCATAACGCAGAACGTCAGCTTCACCCATCGTAAATCCGGCGATCGAACTGGCGATCTCCATTACCTGCTCCTGATAAAGTATGACGCCGTATGTCTCCTTTAGTATCGGCTCAAGTTCGGCAAGTTCATATTTTGTTTTTGTCAGCCCTTTTTTCCTGTCCGTAAAATCCTTAGCCATACCGCTTTCAAGAGGGCCCGGCCGGTAGAGGGCGTTCAACGCAATGATATCCTCGAACCTGTCAGGTTTCAGTTCTTTGATCAAGGCCCTCATCCCCCGGCTTTCAAGCTGAAATATCCCCATCGTCTCGCCTTTGGAGAGCAGGTCAAATGTCTGCTGGTCATCAAACGGGATATTTTTTATGTCGGGCCTGGCCCCCGTCTTTTTTTCTATAAGTTTTACTGCTTCAGCAATCATCGTCAGGTTCCTGAGGCCGAGAAAATCCATCTTCAGTAGGCCTATTTTTTCCAGGTCCTTCATAGAGTATTGCGTCACCATCTGAGTCTCGTTCATGAGCTGCAACGGGACATATTCCACAAGCGGCCTCTGCGAGATAACCACTCCGGCCGCATGGACCGACGCGTGCCTTGTCAGTCCCTCGAGCGTCCTCGCGGTATCTATCAGGTCCTTTGTCGCAGTATCGCTTTCGTACAAGTCCTTGAATTCCTTTACCGATGAAAGGGCTTTATCTATGGTCGCGTCGACAGAATCAGGGATAAGCTTTGCTATCCTGTCCACATCGGAAAGCGGCATTCTCTGGACTCTGCCGACATCCCTGATCGATGCGCGCGCTTTTATTGTGCCGAACGTGATTATTTGCGCGACATGGTCCTCCCCGTATTTTTTTATCACATAATCGATGACTTCCTGGCGCCGCTGGAAGCAGAAATCGGTATCGATATCAGGCATGGTGACTCTCTCGATGTTCAGGAACCTTTCAAAGATCAGATTGTATTTCAGGGGATCGACCTCTGTTATCCCGACAGCGTAGGAGACTATGCTTCCGGCAGCCGAACCTCTTCCGGGGCCTACTTCAATTCCTTTATCTTTAGCGTAATTGATAAAATCCTGGACAACCAGAAAGAATGGCGCGTATCCCATCTTGTCGATCACGGAAAGTTCATACTCCAGCCTGTCCGTGACCTCTTTGCGCGGAGAACTGCCGTATCTCTTTTTTATCCCTTCTCCTGCAAGATCGCGAAGGAATGAAAAAGAAGTCTCTCCTTTTGGTACCGGAAAATCAGGAAAATGGAGCTTCCCTGTCTCGATCTTGAAACCGCATTTTTCTCTTATTTCTCGGGTATTGCTGATGGCTTCCGGCATATCCGTGAACAACGCCGCCATTTCCTCCCCGGATTTCATGTAGAACTCGCTGCTTCCGAACCTCATCCGGGATTCTTCGTCGACAAATCTTCCCGTGCCTATGCACAGCAGCGTGTCCTGGGCGGGGGAATCGTCTTTATCGATATAATGGCAGTCATTGGTGGCGACACAAGGGATGGCCAGTTTTTTTGATATCTCAAAAAGAACATTGTTTACCGGTCTTTGTTCCGGCAGGTCGTTGTCCATGACCTCGAGGTAAAAATCGCCGCCGAACATATCTTTCATATCGGACGCGGTCTTTTCCGCTTCGTCCCGGTTCCCCGAAAGAATAAGGGAAGGTATCTCTCCCCCCAGACACCCCGAAAGCACGACAAGTCCTTTGCCGTATTTTGCCAAAAGGTCCTTGTCTATACGGGGCTTTGAGTAAAATCCTTCGGTATTTGACAGCGTGACAAGAGACAAAAGATTGTGGTAACCGATCAGATCCTTTGCTATCAAGGTGATATGGTAAGGCGAGCGGTCTTCTTTTGTCTCTTTATCAAACCTCGTCCTGGGCGCAAGATACGCTTCGCAGCCGATTATGGGATGGATGCCGGCCGCTTTGGCTTCAAAGTAGAACCTGATCGCGGCATACATGTTACCGTGGTCGGTGACCGCGACCGCATCCATACCCAGATTACCGGCCTTCTTGATGATATCCCGTATCCTGCACGCTCCGTCCAGAAGGCTGAATTCGCTGTGGACATGAAGGTGGATAAAATCGGAGGCCCCGGACATTTTACTTTGACGCTCCTATTCTGAACATTTTAGTTCCGCAGGTCCCGCAGGTCCCTGTCGTAGCCGGTCTCCCGTTTTTAAGCTTGACTTCCTTTGCATCTTTCATCTCTTTCTTGCTTTTGCATTTCACGCAGTATGCTTCCATCTTTTCACCTCCCTCAAAAAATATTTCCGTGGCGTCTTCACCAAGGTTATTTACTAAAATACTCCTGAAGCGCCTTCACTGTCAACTGTGACTTTGTCAAATATTCGATCGCCCCGGTGATCGCCTGCGCGCCGGGGATGGTCGTTACCACCAGTATTTTGCCGAGCAGCGCCTCTCTTCTGATCGAATATTCGTCGGATCTCGGGCCTTTGCCCTGAGGTGTGTTGATAACAAGATCGATCTTCCCGGATTTTATCTCATCCGCTATGTTCGGCCTGCCTTCGCTGACTTTTTTTATTTTTCTCACATCTATACCCGACCTGCCGAGGGCATTTGCCGTCCCTTCGGTCGCGATGATATCAAAGCCCAGGGTGGACAGCATCTTTGCGATCGGGACGATCGGACGTTTGTCCCTGTCCCTGACAGAAATAAAAACGGTGCCTTTGACCGGGATATTTTCTCCGGCACCGATCTGGGCTTTTGCGAACGCTTCACCGAGGTTGTTCGAGATCCCCATGACCTCGCCGGTGGATTTCATCTCCGGGCCAAGAACGGTATCCTGTTTGGAAAACTTTATGAACGGGAGGACCACTTCTTTGACAGACAAATGATCAGGCACTGCCTCCTTCACTTTCAGTTCTTTTAAAGTCTTGCCTGCCATGACCCTTGCCGCGATCTTCGCCCATGAGACACCGGTCGCTTTGCTTACGAACGGGACAGTGCGCGACGCGCGCGGGTTCACTTCAAGCACATATACTTTATCGCTTTTGATAGCGTACTGGACGTTCATGAGCCCCGAGACCTTCAGCTTTTTAGCCATGGCATAGGTGTATTCTTTTATTTTTTTTATTATTTCTTCTCCGATGGAGAACGGAGGAAGCACGCATGCGCTGTCACCGCTGTGTATCCCCGCTTCTTCAATGTGCTCCATTATCCCTGCGATGATGACATCCCTGCCGTCCGAAACACAATCCACGTCGATCTCGATCGCATCCTCCAGGAACTGGTCGATCAGGACAGGATGGTCGGGAGACACGTTCACCGCGTTCTTCATATAATCGCGCAGCATCCCGTCATCATATACTATCTGCATCGCTCTTCCTCCAAGGACATATGACGGCCTCACCAGCACTGGATAACCGATTCTTTTTGCGACAACATTTGCTTCTTCGTAAGACATGGCCATCCCGTTGTTGGGACGGGGTATTTCCAGTTTTTCAAGCATCTGTTCAAACCTTTTCCTGTCCTCTGCTATATCTATTGATTCGGACGATGTCCCCAGAAGCTTCAGCCCGGCTTTCTCAAGCGGGACCGCCAGTTTAAGGGGCGTCTGGCCGCCGAACTGGACTATCGCGCCGATGGGTTTTTCGCGCTCCGCTATGTGCATTATGTCCTCAAAAGTCATAGGCTCAAAATACAGCCTGTCGGAAGTATCGTAATCTGTCGAGACAGTTTCGGGATTGCAGTTGACCATTATAGTCTCGTAGCCGTCCTCTTTCAGGGCGAACGAGGCATGGCAGCAGCAATAATCGAACTCGATGCCCTGTCCGATCCGGTTGGGCCCTCCCCCGAGGATCATGATCTTCGGTTTTTTGCACGGCGCGACCTCGTCCTCTTTTTCGTAAGTAGAATAGTAATATGGTGTATACGCCTCGAACTCCGCCGCGCAAGTATCGACCGTCTTATACGCCGGAATGATGCCGGCATTCTTTCGGGCACTTGCCACCTCATGCTCGGTCATATCCCACATCCTTGCTATCTGTTTGTCAGAAAATCCGCATCTTTTCGCTTCCAGTAATAATTTTGCATCAATATCGTACCTGTCTCCGGTCATCTTTACAGAGGACTTCCCGTTCTTGATCTTTTCCTCCATCGAGACGATCTGCAAAATATTGTCCAGGAACCATTTGTCGATCTTTGATAATTTGCAGACGTCTTCCAGTGAAATGCCGGATTGAAATGCTTTTTTGATATAGAACAGCCTTTCCGGATTGGGGATACTGATCTTTTCTTTTATTTTTTCAAGCGGTATATCTCCGGTCTCTGTCTTAGGCCTGTCATAGATCGATAATTGCAGCGACTGTTCATCTTCGCTGTGTCCGCTTACGCTTTTTTCTTTTTCATCTTTGATATCATCAAGCCCGCAGGCGCCTGTCTCGATCGATCTGAGAGCTTTCTGGAGCGATTCCTTAAAAGTCCTTCCGATCGCCATTGCCTCTCCGACTGATTTCATCTGTATATTGAGCGTCTGGTCGGCTCCGGGAAATTTCTCGAAAGCGAACCGCGGGATCTTGGTGACTACATAATCTATCGTCGGTTCGAACGAGGCTGGGGTCTTTTTTGTGATGTCGTTAGGGATCTCGTCCAAAGTGTACCCCACGGCAAGCTTGGCGGCGATCTTTGCTATCGGGAATCCTGTCGCTTTTGAAGCGAGCGCCGAACTTCTGGAGACGCGCGGGTTCATCTCTATTATTACTACCCTGCCGTTCTCCGGATTTACGGCGAACTGGATGTTAGAACCGCCGGTATCAACTCCGATCTCCCTCATCACGGCTATGGAATAATTCCTTAATCTTTGGTACTCCTTGTCGGTCAGCGTCTGGGCGGGCGCGACCGTGATGCTGTCTCCCGTGTGGATGCCCATAGGATCGAAGTTCTCTATCGAGCAGATTATGACTACATTATCCTTCAGGTCGCGCATCACCTCAAGCTCGTATTCCTTCCATCCTATGACCGATTCCTCGATCAGGACCTGTCCGATCCTGCTCAGAAATACACCCTGAGCTACTTTTTCTTTCAATTCTTCGATATTGTACGCGATCCCCCCGCCCGTGCCTCCCAGGGTGAAAGCCGGCCTGATTATCGCCGGGAACCCTATGTCACCGATAATCTTGACCGCTTCTTCGGAACTGTAGACAGAATAGCTTTTCGGCATGTTAAGGCCGATGTTTTTCATGGCCTCCTTGAAAAGATGCCTGTCCTCCGCTTTTTTTATAGAGTCGAGGCTGGCGCCTATAAGTTCGACTCCGTACTTTTTAAAGACGCCTGAATCACCTAAAGCCACGGTCGTGTTCAAGGCCGTCTGTCCCCCGATCGTCGGAAGCAGAGCATCCGGTCTTTCTATCGCTATTATTTTTTCAACTATCTCCGGTGTTATCGGTTCGATATAGGTCCTGTCAGCGAACTCCGGGTCCGTCATTATTGTCGCCGGGTTGCTGTTCACAAGGATGATCTTGTATCCTTCTTCTTTTAAGGCCTTGCACGCCTGCGTTCCCGAATAATCGAACTCGCACGCCTGGCCGATGACGATCGGCCCGGAACCGATGAGCATTATTTTTTTTATGTCGTTTCTTTTCGGCATTTCAACTAATTATATCACGGTGAAAAAAATAATTATGATGAAACAAGTTCCGCAGTCTGCGGACTGCTTGCTGCTAATAGAACCCTAGCGATAGAGCCTTTGTCGTGGCGGATAAATTGCTCATTGACCATTTGTAAGCTGCTGGCTTTAAGCCTTGATCCGGGAAAGAGAGGATATTTATGCCAAAAAGTGTGCGTAACAAAAAGGCATCCGTAGACCAAGATGTTGAAAAATCCAACAGTATGATTATTTCCGCCGAATCAATAGAGTCCAGTATCTTCCTTTTAAGAGGCCAGAAAGTCATGTTGGATGCCGACCTGGCTCCATTATATGAGGAAAGCATCAAAAGATTAAAACAGCAAGTAAATAGAAATATTTCAAGATTTCCCAAAGATTTTATGTTCCAACTCACATGGGAAGAATTGGATTGTTTAAGGTTGCATTTTGCAACCTTAAAGAAATTCGACCACAAGCATGACCCAAATTCCATGCGCGGACGACATATCAAATACCTTCCATACGCATTTACAGGACAAGGAATAGCCATGCTTTCCTCTGTACTTACAAGCAAACGGGCCATCCAGGTCAATATAGCCATAATGAGAGCATTCGTAAAAATTAGGCAGTTGCTTACATTCAACAAAGAGTTGATCCAGAAGCTGTCAGAGATAGAGCACAAGATCGGGCGGCACGACCAGGACATCATCAGTCTCTTCAGCGCGATCAACAAGATATTGAAAGACGAAAGCAAACCGAAGGGGAAGTTTGGGTTTGTTTGAGGGAGTTGGACCGCAGCTTGCAGACTGCTTGCTGCGGACTGCTAAGCGGGGGTCGATTTCAATCTCGAAGGTTGCTTTAAATAATGGTCAAGTCCGTTAAGATAAAGATTGGCGAATATTTGGCTGGCCAAATTCCCGATTGGAATTCCGGGAGAAGGGGTTGAATCAAGGATCAAGTTAATCAGCTGTATTACATCCGGGTCTTTAATTTTTTTCATGATCATGTCAAACAAGAGGCCGTGATCTATTGAGGCAAAATAGCTTTTAATGTCGCACTTCAAGGCATATTTATTCTTGCGGCAATACATCGCAAACCGGCTGACAGCCCTATGGCTGCCTTTATCTTTCCTGCAGGCGTAACTATCATAAATTAATCCGTTATCGAATATCGGCTCGATAACATTGCATAAAGCATGCTGAGCAACCCTGTCTCTGTAAGACAAGGCGTTGATTAACCGTTTCTTTGGGTCATAAATGTAGAATTGTTTATAGCTGCCTATTCGATAAGTTGCCTCTTGCAGTTCTCTTTGCAGTTCCAGCAGTTCGGACTCTATTTTTAAGTTAAATTCGGCCGTGGAATTCTTGAAGCGTTTACCCCTCTGAGCTTTTCGTGAGGCTTTTAAGAGATTTTCAAAAGAAGTGATCTTATCGAATAAATAACCGTGGCGCTTCATTTGGTATTTTGCTGCTTGATCCATCCCCCGACCTGCGCCCCAATTCCCATCAACTGCCTTGAAGACAATTCGTAGGTTTTTAAATTGATCAGCCGCAAGTCATGGCATAAACGGAATAAATATCGTGTCTGCTCAATTTCCATGTTCGCTTTCTTAAGCACATTAGCTTTGTCTTTAGAATACTGAGCTTCAATGAGAAGTTCCAGAAGGAAGAATAGTTTGTTTTCAACCCGTTCCCCAAGCGTGTATCTTTGATTTCTTGGAAACTTCACAATATGAGGAATGGCCCATTTTATGAAATCATAGGCCAAGGTTATAACTTTTGGACCTTCCATTTATTTCCCTCAAACTCCTGGCCACCCCATCCCACTCAAAGAGTAAAAGAATAAAAGAGCAAAGGATAATTTATTTGTCCTCAACAAGACGGACCGCATTGAAGTTAAAACGATTCCCAGGGATGCAGTTGAAACGGAGCGAATTGTTCAGGTGATGGAGAACAAAGGCGTTGCTGGAATATGGGGTTTTCGTCCATTCCCAATTGTTCCCAGATAGTTGATCTCGGACTTTGTCAACGGCGTCTAACCATTTCTTCTCTGTTGGAAGCATAATGCTTTTGCCAGTTACTGCGCTCAGCCATTTAGCATAAGCCGTGCCGTCATTCCAGCTTAAATATGTTGCTATACTGCGTCGATCTGTTCCGGCAAGAACTCCTTTTAAAGAATCCGCATTATGGCCTATAATTTCGTATTGTGTGCTTTTAACAAATCGGTTGAATAGCCCTACCGAAAGCTCGTCTGCCATTATTCTAAAAGGTCTTTCGGGAACATCGATAAAATTGTGGGCTTCCATGAACTTTGCCACATCAAAAGCAGGGGTTGCAGTCCGCGCAAGTTTTTGTACGGGGCCTTCTTCCACCCTCCGCCTTGTAAGCGATAAGATCGGCCCCAATCCTGATGATACAACCACAGAACACGCGGTCTGATTCGCTATTGCATTTCTTACATTCGCCCATGTTGCCGGTCTTCCTTCGTTTGTCCATCCACGCATGATCCCTCTAATATTATTCATCACTTTTCTCCTTTCGGTATTTTCATCTATATATGTATCGAATGGAAATATTGGGAATTTCACTGAATTTTATTATGTGGGGAGGGGGGGGTATAATGTTTGGATGCTTGACATGCTCTCGGCACGTACCGCGTTCTGCCTGCCCGCATTGCTACGCAAAGCGTTGCAGGCGGGCTGACTGCTTGCTGCTTATATAATCCATTAATTAGTCATTTCTTCGCCCTATACCCTATTTCCACCTGATGGTGTATAATTTTCGAAACGGGGATCTTTTATGCCAATAGAGGGGCTTCCTTCTTCCAACCAGCAGGCCGCGGCCGCGGGGACAGGCGGTATACTTTCCACGGGATTTGACAGGAAAGCGAGGACCGAACCGAACGCGGTGCCTCCGGACAACGATCCGAAGGCCAAATTCAAAGACCTGCTGATAGAGATGATCTCTTCGGACGGCGTCTCCGAGGTGAACTCAAAACGCCAGAGAAAACCCCATGAAGAAGAAATGTTTTACCAACAGGAATTAGCAAAGATCTCGGAGCGCAGGCTTGATTCCGTGGTCAAGAAGGCCGAGAAAAAAAGGCCGAAAAAGGAAGGGGAGAAAAAAGAGGAGGAGAGCGAAACGAAAGCACCCGGAGAAACGGGAGGCCTTTCCGCCGCGGCGGAATACATCAGCTTTACGGAAAAAGCGAAGATCATCGAGGAGACCCTTCTTAAAGATTATGTGGCGCTTACCGCAAAGATGGTAATGCAGCGGCCTAAGGACGAGCTGGACAATGTTACGATCCGCCTGGCAGCCGTGAAAGAAGCGCTTATGAAAGGCGGATTGATCGGGATCGACCTGGAATACCTCGACCAAAAGACCCTCGATATGATCAAAGAAAGATTCCTTAAACTGATCAAAGATAAATTTTTCAGCTCCGCAAGCGGCACCCTGCACATGTCAGACTGGATAATCAATGCCAAAAATCCGAGATCTATCATCGATATCCTGAACGCGCTCGAAAAAGAGTCGATCTCGCTCAGCGAAAGGGCCGTCATCCTGAACAATCTTGATATCTCGGACCTCGCCCAGCTCGCGGAACATCTCAATCTTGACATCGATTCGATGATGAAAATGTTCCTGGGCGATAATGTGCATATCAACCGGCTGGAAAATGCCGATATGTATTTTCATCTTTTCGACCTGCCGCAGATGAAAGACATCTCAGTAGTTGTCGGCGACCTCCGCACTTCTCATACAAAACTTTTCCTCGAAGACAACATTTTTAAAGCGGTTCCTGAAAGAGTAACGGTCCGGAGGCTCGAAAACACCCTGAAGGACAGGGGAATGGAAAAAGAAAATATCGACAACATCAGGACGCAGTCGCGCCGCATAGCCTGGCTTAAGATAATATCGATGCTCAAACAGTCCCATCTTAACAGGATCCTTACGACCTCGTCCCGCGAATTCGATGTCGCCTCAAAAGAAATATCAAGACTAACTAAAAAATCCAACACGCTGGGCTACGATATACCTAAAGAAGGGATAAAATGGATCGAGACGGGGCTTGAGAAACTGGCTCTTGATACCGCGATATACAAGCTTGAACTGCTGAGATCTCTCCAGAAGATCAGCTTTGATCCCAACAGGAACCGTGACATTCAGCACCTTTCGGCGATAACCGCGTCTCTGAGCAGAAGGACTGCCCGCTAATCAAGTCCAAGGATCTTGTGCGTCTGCGGGATGACGAGTACTTTGTCCAAATTCCTTTTTGCTATGGCCTGGAACGCCAGGCACTGTTCAGCTGAGGCCGGGGACCTGTAATCCCTGCTCGGTGTTACAGGCTGCAGCACGAGAGGAATATCACTGCCTTCTTCTGAGATCACGCGCGAGATATCGTCGATCTCCTTGGCCGTGGTCTCTTTTGAAAAAACCGCCTTGATGAACAGTTCCTTTGCCCTGGCTACTCTGATGAACCGCCTGTGGTCCTCGAAATATGACCCCGCCCTGGTTGCGGAAGGCAGCTTGAAATCCATCGCTATAATGTCCGTAAGACCGATCATCTCTCTGAGGTTCTCAAAAAGGACGCCGTTCGTCTCAAGATATTTTTTGTGCTTTATTTTAGGCAGAAGATCTTTTAGAAAATCAACCTGCAGCAGGGGTTCTCCTCCGGTAAGACATACCGAATGGAAGAGATTTTTTTTTGAAAGAAAATTTTCAATGAACTGCAGCGCTGCGTCCGCTGTTACGGGATTATCGGCTTGTTCCGTTTTTTTATCCGCTTTGATCTGGCATTTCCGCGGCCGGCCGTCCTTGTCATTTATGATCCGGGCTTCCTGTTCATCGCAATACGCGCATGATAGATTGCATCCTAAGAACCTTACAAAGACCTGCCTTTCACCGATATAGACGCCTTCTCCCTGTATGCTCTGGAATATCGAAGAAATATAACCGCTTGAAATACTCATCTTGAGAACTCTTTTGTGATGACGCTTCCCCTCGGCCCGGGCGCTAAGACGACTTTCCCTTTTGACGACAAGTGAACACCTGCGGCATTGCCTATTTTTATCAGCAGTCTATCCTTGGCTTTCCACGAAAATGACTGCCCTTTTAAGACGACATCCTTGAATACCATTTTCCCGTCTGACAGGACCATTATCCATGTTTTTTCGATTATCCGGGCTTCGATCTCCACGGAACCGGAGATCTTTTTTGAAATATCCGAAGTCCCCGTTTTATCTGCAGGCCGGATATCCGCTGTTCTTACCGATACCAGTATAAGAGACCTCAGCACCATTATAATGACCACTGCCGCGGCAACCGCCGACAGCACTATCATGGCGTTTTTCAGAAGAGGAATAATATCGGCTTTTTTTTGTACGGGCTGATCTTTTATCTCAGCCTTCGGTTCTTTCTTGATCTTTTTCGAAAGCTCGCTTATCAACGGGCCCGGATCTATCTTAAGGTAATCCGCATAGATCCTCAGGAAACCTTTCAGCACCACCTCTCCGGGAATATTCAAGAACTGTTCATCTTCGATCGACTTCAGATATTTCTGGGTTATCTTGGTGTCCTTTGAGGCTTTTTCCAGCGTGATGCCTTTTTCAAGCCTTGCGCTCTTTAATACCCTGCCGATACGGTTTTTTTCTTCTTTCATTTACGTTACCGTCCTGCTTAAAGTCCGGGCTGCGCGTCGGACATGATATGCGTCTGTGCCGCGATCTCTTCAAGATCGACCTTCGGGAGCTCGCCGAGGTCGTGAAGCCCGAAATGCTTCAGGAACTCTATCGTCGTCACGTAAAGGATGGGTCTCCCGACCTGGTCAGATCTTCCCGCTTCTTTTATCAGGCGTTTTTCAAGCAGGGTGTTTATCACCGCGTCACACATGACACCCCTGATATTTTCCACCTCGAGCTTTGTGACCGGCTGCTTGTAGGCGATTATCGAAAGCGCCTCGATCGCCTGGGGGGACAGGCTTATCGAAAGAGGGCTGTTAAGATATTTTTCGATGAAGCTGCTGTACTCTGGTCTTGTCGCAAGCACATATCCGTGCGCCAGTTTTATTATCTGCAGGCCCCTTGAGGCGTATTCCTCCGTCAATTCGCCCAGGTTTTTTTCTATCTCTTCTTTGCCGAGACCGCAGATCTCGTCCATCTCATCGGCGGAAAGCGGTCTTTTGGATATGAACAGAAGGGATTCGATTATATCCTTTGTCCGGCTGTTTACGCCGCTCATAAAGACTCCACTCCCGCCGGTATTATCATTATCTGCCCGAACATCTTTTCCTGCTTTATGATAACGGCCTTTGATCTTATCATCTCAAGCAGCGCCAGGAACGTTATTATCACTTCAAGCCTTGTCTTTGTCCTGAACAGCGCTTCAAAGACAACCCCTTCTGTCGCAGCCGAAAGAAGTCCGGTTATCTCCTTTATCTTGTCACCGACGGTCATCACATCATCCGCTATTTCGAATTCTTCGCCGCGTTCCCTGACTTCAAGCCAGATCTTCCTGAAAGCGCTGACCAGGTCTTCCACTCCGAGGTCCCTCAAAACGTAATTCCTCTCGCCCGAAGGACCCTGCTCTCCCTTGGAACGGTGGAATATCCTGGAGAACAGTTCTTTTTTCTCTTTCAACGATTGCGAGATGCTCTTGAACACCCTGTACTGCATCAGATGGTCCACCAGAGATGTCCCGATCTTTTCCTCTTCTTCCTGCTCTTCTTCCTCTTTCGGCAGCACGGCCCTCGATTTTTGTTCCAACAGATATGCGGCAATGACCAGGAACTCCGAAGCAAAAGACAGGTTGAGGGACTGCGCCAGGGAAAGGTATTCCAGGTACTGGCGCGTGATATCGGTCAGGCTGATATCGCAGATATCCATCTTCTTTTTTTCTAACATGTCAAGAAGGGCGTCAAAATGCCCTTCAAAGATCGGAAGCGTCACGGTAAAAGCGCCGGTGCCTTCATGCGCTTCAAGCATATCTGACGGTATCGTTGTGATATCCGGCATTTTGACCGTCTGTAACCCCGGAGGGATATTTTGGATATCTATGTTTTCCATCACTTAAGCCCCATCGCGTGTTTTGCCTCGTCCAGTGTCGCCTTGGCGACCTTTGAAGCTTTTAAGCGTCCTTTTTCAAGGATAGCATCTATTTTTTTCGGGTCGGATTCAAGTTCTTTTCTTTTTTTATGTATCTGCGACAGCGAGCTGATTATCTTCTCCGCGAGCGCCTTTTTGCATTCTACGCAGCCTATCGAACCTTTTTTGCACGATGAAGCGATCGACGCCGCATCAGGCAGAGAATAGATCTTGTGATAAGAAAAAACCGCGCAGACTTCCGGGTGCCCCGGATCGTCCTTTTTGATCCTGGCGGGATCTGTTATCATCGTGCTGACTTTCCGCCTTATCGTTTCAGGAGGGTCGGAGATAGCTATCGTGTTCCCGTAACTTTTGCTCATTTTCAGTCCGTCAAGTCCGGGCATAACAGGAACATTCGTCATCTGTTCCTTCGGCTCAGGGAAAACATTCCCGTAAAGATTGTTGAACCTTCTTGCGATCTCCCTTGTCAGCTCGAGATGAGGAAGCTGGTCCTGGCCGACAGGTACAAGGTCGGCTTTATATATTAGGATGTCCGCCGCCTGAAGCACGGGATATCCCAAAAATCCGTACGTTCCGAGGTCAACACCTTTTAATTCCTCTATCTTGCTCTTATACGTCGGGACCCTTTCAAGCCAGGAAATAGGAGTTATCATCGAGAAGAGCAGATGGAGCTCGCTGTGCTCCGGGATCTCTGACTGGATGAATATTGAACAGACATTGGGGTCAAGTCCAGCAGAAACCATGTCGATCGCAAGCTCTTTTATATTGTCCTTCAGTTCCGAGATATCGAGATATCCGGTCGTCAGAGCGTGGAGATCGGCTATCTCAAAAAAAGATTCGTGCTCATGCTGAAGTTTGACCCAGTTTGAAAGCGCTCCTATCAGGTTCCCGAGATGGAGCTTTCCGGAAGGCTGTATTCCCGATAAAATTCTGGACATTTTTCAAATAAAGTATATCACAGGTCAGGAGCTACGTTCAAATATCTCAGGGCAAATTCTCCGACTTCTTTAAATACCGGCGCCGCGACGACCGCCCCCCAGTTCGACGTGCTCGGCTTGTTTATTATTATCAGCATCGCGATCCTCGGTCTGTCCGCAGGGATGAATCCCACGAAAGAAGCTACGAACCGGCCCTTGAGATATCCTTTCCCGGGGACGGATATTTGTGCGGTGCCGCTCTTTGCGGCGACCGTAAACTGCGCCATCTTTGCCTTGTGCCCTGTCCCGTGGTCCATGTAAACGACGCCTTTCATAAGTTCATTTACTTTTTTTACGGTCTCTTTTGAGATGACCCTGCCTAATTCCTCCGGGACGTCCGAGCGGATCACGTTCTTATCGGGACTTTCGATCCTCTTTATTATCTTTGGCTTTACCCTGATACCATCATTGGCTATCGCGGCGATAGCATAGACGAGCTGGATAGGCGTGACGGCGATCGATTGCCCGAAAGTGTATGTGACGACATCCCCGCTTTCCCGGTTTTCCGGTGATCTGACAAAACCTCTCACTTCACCGGGATAATCTATCCCGGTCTTTGTACCGAAGCCAAAAGCGGTTATGTATTTATAGAACCTGCCAAACCCCAGCTTTAGTCCGACATATGAAGTACCGGTGTTGATGGATTCGGCGATCACGTCAGCAAAAGTCTTGGATTTTTTTCCGTAATATCTTACGGGATGGGAATTGTTCACTTTTATTCCCTCGACTTTTATCTGCGCCGGCGTCGGGATGACAGAATCCGGACTTACGACATTTTCTTCTATTCCGGCGCAGGCCGTTATTATCTTGAAAGTAGAGCCCGGTTCATAGATATTCGTCACGGGAGGCAGTTTTCTGCTCTCGTCCGGATATTTTGAATAATCGTTCGGGTCAAAATCCGGATAACCGGCTATCGCCAGTATTTCCCCGGTCCTGACATCGACAACAATGATCGAACCGGAAACAGCCCCGCTGCCCGTTACGGCTTCTTTCAATGACACCTGCGCGATGTGCTGGATCGCTTCATCGATCGTGAGATAGACGTTCATGCCTTCTTCCGGCATCTCAAGCTGTCTGAAACTACCGGTAGCGATCTGCCTTCCCGCCATATCTTTTTCAAAAAGCAGCCTGCCCGCTTTTCCCTTCAGACTGTCTTCAAATCCTATCTCTATCCCGGATAATCCCTGATTGTCGAGCCCGGCAAACCCTATAAGCTGCGAGGCAAGCTTCCCTTTGGGATAGATCCTTTTCTTTTCCATCGTTATGTCTATCCCCGTGCATCCTAAAGCCCGGACTTTATCTGAAAATATTTTATCGGCTTTTCTTTTAAGCCAGAAATTGGCCGTCCCGTTCATCTTTGCCGATATCAAAGCTTTTTCTTCGGGAAATATCTCCGACAATTGCCTTATTATGGCGCCCTTGTCCTTTATCGCTTTCGGCCTTACATAGACCGACCACCTGTCGACCGATGTGGCCAGGATATTTCCGTTCCTGTCGCAGATATCCCCCCTGTCCGGTGACAGTTCGATTATCCTCATGTGCTGATCAAGCGACATTTCTTCAAAATCGGCGTGCCTGAACAACTGCAGGTACGACAGTTTTGCCGCGATGCAGAGAAAAAAGAAGATAAATGCCATTAATAGATATACGGCCCTTTTGTTTTCCATGTGTTCAGTCCCCTTTTGCCAGTATATCCGTGATCAGCAGCTGCATGACGACATCCGCGGGCTTCATTGTGGTCTTAAGGTCGAGATCGGCTTTTGACAGCTTGTTGACCGCCGCGCAAAGTTCGTCCAAGCAGTAAGACGACGCGCCGTCTTCGCATCTTTCAAAATAATAAGGGTTCATCCCCATCCTCTTTATGATCTCGTCCCTTGATCTTCCCGCGCTTTGCAGGCTTTTTATCATCAGATAGGTCCTGATCCTTGAAGCGATCCTTCCCAGTATCGCTTCGGCCCGTTCTTTTGACCTCATCAGGACCGTCAAAGCACTTAACGCGCCTTTGATATCTCTTGAAGCCAGCGCGTTCTCTACGGCAAAAGCCCCGAGCTCTCCCGATACCGCGAGGCGCCTCACGTCCTCTGAAGTTATACTGTCTCTTCCTCCGGCGTAAGTGGAGAGTTTCTCGATCTCGGAAGCGAGCTGCCTGAGCGAAGGCCCTGACACCTCGTTCAGCAAAGCAGCTGTTTTTTCATCCATCTTTTTGCTAGAAGCCGATGATCTTGAGATGATCCGGGAGATAATCTTTGCCGTCTCCCACTGCGCAAAAGCCTTGAACTCTTTCACTACAGCTCTTTTCTGGACTTCCTTGAAGAACTTTGTCCTTTTATCGGTTTTTTTCTCTGTGATGACCAATATGATGCCCGAAGGGATGTTTTCCGCGCCGTTTAATATTTCCAGGTAATCTTCTTCGCCGTATCCCGACACCACGATCAAACGTTCGTTTTGAAAGAGCGAAGGAGTAAATATGACCTGTAAAAGGTTCATGGGATCACAGTCGTCCGGCGTGAAGCGCTCCACTGCTATGTTGACGGTTTCTGTTGTCATCATGCTTTTCAGCCTGTCGATCTCTTCTTCCATCAAATAATCTTCGTCACCGTAAAAGAAGAAGATGTTCTTACTGCCCACTGTTCTCTCCGTATATCAGCCCTTTTAAATAAGGATCGTTCTTCTCGCTCAAGATATTTGTTGTCTGACCGTGCCCCGGTATTACAAACGTTTCATCAGGCAACACGAAAAGCCTTTTCTTTACGGACTGCGTTATCTGGCGGGTAGACCCTCCGGGAAGGTCCGTCCTTCCGACATCTCCCTTGAAAAGCGTGTCGCCTGAAAAAAGGACGTTTCCCTTTCTATTATAGAAACAGACCGAACCCTGCGTATGGCCCGGAGTGTGTATGACCTCGAACTGGTTATTTTTGAACTCTATCAAGTCATGGTCCTTCAAAAGCCTGTCGATCTTTGCCCGTCCGGCCTTAAAACCCAGCATCGCCGCGAAAGGAGCAACCGCTTCCGACAATAAAAACGCATCTTTTTTATGTACAGAGAAAGGTGCCTTTAGCTTTTCTTTCAGTTCCGACACGGCTGTCACATGGTCGAAATGGCCGTGGGTCGCGATTATCGATGTGATCTTCAGTGAATTGCCGTTGACAAAAGACAGTATTTTTTCGGCTTCTTCTCCGGGATCTATTATGATGCCCTCTTTTGAACCTTCATCAAATATGATAGAGCAGTTCGTTTGTATCGGGCCGACAATAATGGTATGGATTTTCATATTCTTAACTGTAAGGATTAAGCTTGGACTTTAAAAAAGCTGGCGGTCAGGATTGAACTGACGACCTGCGGTTTACAAAACCGCTGCTCTACCAGCTGAGCTACGCCAGCGCTTCGGCTCATTCATTTTTTCTTTTCGACTGCGTCTTTTACCGTGGATATAAGCTCTTCAAGATCGAACAGTTTTACTATGTAAGCTATCACGCCGAGCGCCAGGCCTTTTTCCCTGTCAACTCCCTGGTCCTTTGCGGTCAGCATGATCACGGGGATATTGAACGTCTCCATGTTCTCTTTAAGCTTTTGCACGAACTCGAAACCGTCCATCCCCGGCATCATTATGTCCGTGATTATGAGGTCGGGCTTAGATGCTATCGCTTTTTTAAGCCCGTCTTCACCGCCGTAACTGCTTATCACTTCATATTTTTCATGCTCAAGGATCGTCTTGAGTATCTCCACCACATCATTTTCATCATCGATCACAAGTATTTTTTTTGACATATTTCTTCCTTTCAGATAGCATATTCTAACATAAAACTTATTAAAGCCGACGGTCAGGATTGAACTGACGACCTGCTGTTTACGAAACAGCTGCTCTACCAGCTGAGCTACGTCGGCGCCTCGACTCGCTTCACTCGCTCGGCGCAAGCCCACAGCAAAAAAGATAATTTGGCGGGTCTCAGAATTGAACTGAGGACACATAGCTTTTCAGGCTACTGCTCTACCAACTGAGCTAACCCGCCAACAAACGGGCCCGAAGGGATTTGAACCCTCGATCTCATGCGTGACAGGCATGCGTGTTAGACCAGGCTACACCACGGGCCCATAATTTGAGCCACCCGCGACTCGAACGCGGCACCACTTGCTTAAAAGGCAAGTGCTCTACCAGATGAGCTAGTGGCTCAGGTATACAAAAATAATTATAACATAGCCAAAACCGGAGTTTTGAGTTTATCCTCCCATTATTAGTATATAATTGGATTCAAGGATACAAAAGGCCAAGATCATGTTCCACTGCAAGAAAAAACTTAATGTCGCGTTCATCGGGAACTATCTTCCGCGCATATGCGGCATCGCCACCTTCACCAGCGACCTGTGCAACGCCGTCACCGAAAGGCTGTCCGATAAGTCAAGCATCTTTGCCATCGCTTTAAATGACGAGGGCCGGATCTACGATTATCCCAAAGAAGTGATCTTTTCTATCAACCAGAACAGGCAGAAGGATTATCTTGATGCCGCCAACATAATAAACACCAGCAACGCCCAGGTTGTCTGCCTGCAGCATGAATTCGGCATATTCGGCGGATGGGATGGAATATATATACTTTCTCTTCTGTCAAGGCTTAACGTGCCGCTTATCACGACACTTCATACCGTGCTTCAAAATCCCAACGCCAACCAGAAGAGGATAATGTCGGAGATCATCCAGCGCTCCAACAATATCGTCGTCATGAGCAGAAAAAGCATTGAACTGCTGAAAGATGTCTATAACGCGCCGGGCGAAAAAATAGAGCTGATACTTCACGGGACGCCGGATTTCACTTCTCTTGACTCCTCACATTATAAAAAACGCTTCAAGCTTGAAGGCAAAAAGATGATACTGACGTTCGGCCTTTTAGCCCCCAACAAGGGGATAGAGACGGTCATAAAGTCACTGCCTTCCGTGATAAAAGATTTTCCCGACCTCACTTACGTGATACTGGGAAAGACCCATCCTCATGTCCAAAAAGAACAGGGAGAGAGATACAGGGAAAGCCTTATCAAGCTTGTCGGCAAGCTGAACCTCAGGCCTTATGTCATTTTCGATGACAGGTTCGTGACAATAGAAGAGCTTTACGCTTGGCTTTCGGCATCTGACATCTATATCACTCCTTATATGAACAAAGCTCAGGTCGTCAGCGGCACTCTTTCGTACGCGATCGGCGCCGGCAATGCGATAATCTCCACCCCCTACTGGTACGCCGAAGAGATGCTGTCAGGCGGCAGGGGATATTTGTTTGATTTTAACGACTCAGAAAAACTCTCGGAGATACTCAGGGACCTCTTAATGAACGAAAAAAAACTCAAGGCCCTGCAAAAAAAAGCTTATGAGTCCGGAAGGCAGATGACATGGAAGAAGATATCAGCAAAATACGCGGAGCTCCTTTCAAAAGTCTCCTCCGAAAAGAAACCGGTCTTTTCGCATTACCCCAAGTCAACGTCGGTGATGGGATTGCCGGCCTTTGACCTGACCCACATAAAAAGGCTGACCGATGATACGGGGATGATCCAGCACGCAAAATATCTCGTGCCTGACAGGAGCACCGGCTACTGCCTTGACGATAACGCAAGAGCGATAATGCTTGCCGCGTGGGCGGCATCTCTTCTGGAGGACAAAGAAGCCGAGGACCTGCTTTCCATCTATTGCAGTTTTGTCAAGTACATGCAGAAAGAAGACGGCGGCTTTGCCAATTTTATAGATTATAAAAGGAACCATCTGGAGGAAAAGGGCTCGGACGACAGTAACGGCAGGGCGATCTGGTCGCTTGGGTTTCTTATCTGGAGGACAAAGAACGAGGCCTACAGGTCTTTTGCCGCGGAAATGATCAAGAAATCGTTCAATATTATCCCTAAGCTTAATCTTAGAGGCAAAGCCTTTGCTGCCCTGGGGATAGTGTGCTACCTGAGGATATTTAATTCGGACGAACAGGCATATGAGCTGTTGAAAAAAATAATAAATGACCTGGAGGGTGCATATCAGAAGCATGCGGGCGATCAGTGGAAATGGTTCGAGGATATCCTTTGCTATGATAACGCGATCATGCCCATGTCGCTGTTTAATGCTTATAGTATCCTTAAAGACGAAAAACTGCTGAAGACCGCGAAAGAATCTCTGGCCTTTTTGGAAAAGATCGTTTTTAAGGACGGCATCCTTTCAGTCGTGGGAAGTAACGGCTGGTTCACCAAAGGCGGCAAAAAAGCCCAGTTTGACCAGCAGTCCATAGATGCCGCTTCGATGGTAATGGCGCTGCAATCGGCCTACAGGGTGACGCATGACACCGGATACCTGAAGAAGATGAAACAGGCGTTCGACTGGTTCCTTGGAGAGAACGATCTGGGAGTTCCCATGTATGATATGGCCTCAAAAGGATGCTCCGACGGCCTTATGCAGGGCGGCGCCAGCATGAACCAGGGAGCCGAGAGCACGGTATCTTTCCTTCTTGCACTACTTGCGATGATGGAAGAATACGAGCTGGAGAACTTGGAGTAAAGTTCTTCTCACTTTCGCAATGGAGGATGAGTTAAGTGCAGATTATGAGAATTGTGTGTAGGCCTATTTATCACGAATCTTTCACGAATTGTCTGTATCACGAATCACACGAATAGAGATCTCACTTATTAACTCGAATTTACACGAATAACGCTAATTTCCTTTCAGTATACGTTTCATAATAATGCCATTTCTGTTCATGCTGGCAAGAATGCCGAGCTCCAGTCCGGTCTGTTTAAGATAACCGAGCACCTGCATTATGTCGCGGGGTGAAAATCTTGGGACAACCTTGAGCTCCAGCACGATTTTGTTCTCAATGACAAAATCAAGAAAATATCTGCCTATTTTTTTGTCGTCATATAACAGATCTATTCCCAATTGTTCGGTAAAATTTATCCCGCTTTTTTTCAACTCTTTTCTGACCGCAGATTGATATATTTTTTCCTGATACCCGCCGCCAAGCTCGTTATATACTTTGTAAAGAACCCCGACCAACTTATAGCTCAATTCGGCATGGATAAGTTTTGCGCCCATAATTAATTTCCTCCTATGATGGACCTACCAGCAATTTCCCCGCCCGATTCGTGTGATTAGTGATAATTCG
The DNA here is from genome assembly GCA_026387835.1 of Candidatus Saganbacteria bacterium. NCBI lineage: Bacteria > Bacillati > Candidatus Saganbacteria bacterium. Next base: position 105,276 of record JAPLKZ010000013.1, on the reverse strand, counting down.
CGACAATTAGCAAAATTCTTATTGGCGTTATTCGCGATAAACTCATTCGTGAGACAATTCGTGACAACTTATCCCATCAATACTGTTGATTTTTTCAACACCAGTAAGGTGTTCAATAGCGAAACGTGGAAGTTAATAGCAGTCAGCGCTTTTTCAAGAGTTTATCAAGAAGTTCATTAAGCCTTATCACCGCTATGCTTGAGACCGAATCGGATTCGGCATACGGGATGATCAGCTTATCGCGGATAAGGATAGAACCGCAGCTATATACGACATTCGGCACGTAACCGTCCCGCTCTTCTTCCGTGGGGCTTAAAAGGGGCTCTTCCATCTTCGCGATCACCTTTGACGGGTCGTTCAGGTCAAGAAGTTCTATCCCTATGCAGTATTTTCTCATCGGACCGATGCCATGCGTCAAAAGCAGCCAGCCTTCCTTTGTCTCTATCGGAGAGCCGCAGTTGCCTATCTTGACCATCTCCCATGTCCGGCTCGGTTCCTGCATCTTTACTGCTTCGTACCAGAAATTCAGATTATCGGAATACATCAGAAAAAGATTTTCACCGTCGGACCTTGATATCATCGCGTATCTGCCGTTTATTTTTCTGGGAAAAAGCGCCATGCCTTTGTCTTTTGCAAAAGGCCCGTTCAGTGTTGACATCTTGAAATGATGAAAATCTTTTGTCTCAAGTATCTGCGGCAGAATAGAGATGCCGTTATATGCCGTATACGTCGCGTAATAAATAAAATCTCCGCTGTCCCGCGTAAAACGCACGAACCTGGCATCCTCCATTCCGTTGCTTTCGGTAGGTGAGACAGGGAATAAAACTCTCTCGGATATCAGCTGATCAGGCGGAAATGAGACCTCATAATTACAGTCGGCAAGCCACTTCATCTTGACCGGAGAAAGCTTAGATGCCATGCCGACGTCATTTGATCCTGAAGGGAGAAAGTCTTTTATCTCGTTCATAAGTTCGTTATACGAAAAATTATCCGGGAGACGGCCGAGTATCGCCGCCGCTGTTTCGTCCAGCGAACCTATGTCTTTTAATTTTTCAGCGAAGATCTTCTTCTCGTATGTAGGGTCCATGTTAACTGCGGGGGTCGAGGCAAAGCGGCTTATCGGCTCAAGATAGATGTCATTGTTCTTATCTATCACCGCGCTCCTGAAGATGATCGATGAGATATGCCCCTCCCCTGTGGCCCTGAAACAGAAAACGACCCTGACCTGCCCCTTTTTAAGGCCGTTCTGCTTTGGATACAGCACAACAGAAGGATTGAACAGGCTTGTTGATTCATAAGAATATTCCATAGTGAAAAGGGATCCTATGAGAAGCTTTTTTTCTTTTGACGGGGAGGGTGATATGGACTCGGCGGCAGCCGCGACTTTCAGGTAATTCCGCATAAATATATTCTCGATGGATCTATGCCTTTTGGAAAATTCGGCCATGACCTCGCGGAGTTTTGCCGATATCCGGCCCTTATCAAGATCGAGAGCCCTTTTAATGATGGATCCCAGATGGGCCGCGTCACTTATTTCGAGAAATCTGGTGATGACCTTTCTTTTGTCGGGACAGAACCTGTCTATCCTCTTGTGAAGTATTCTCTTGAAAAAGCCGCTCAGGTCTTTCAGATCGCTTGCCGGCCGGTCATCCAGGCTCAGGTTGCCGACATAGATATTTCGTTCGTCTTCATATGCCGAACCCGTCGAGGGTTTCTTTAAAAAGGGTAATATGTTCATATATTTCTATATTAATCTATTTATGTGAAATAGCAAGTATCGAACATATACATAGTTCAGTTTTTTGGTCTAGTGAATAACTTATCTAACAAAACAAAAAAACCGCTGACGTTTCTGCCAGCGGCTTCTTGTTTTAAGTCTGGTAAAAAATTATTATTTCATTCTGTGTTTGCTGTGTTTCTTGTGCCTTAAATGTTTTCCTGTTTTTGCTGCCGGTTTGGCTGCTGCTTCCTTTGTTACCACTGTAGTTTCTGTTGTTGACATTGTTGTCGTTGTTGTTGTCTCGGTCTTTTTTTCTGTTGACGGTGCGCACCCGGTATAAACAACCGCAACGAACATCAAAACGGCGATCATCGCTATCATTTTCTTCATCAAACTCACCCCCTCCGGAATAATTAATGCTTCTTTATTTCTATTGTATTGCAAAAGGCAGGTCAAATCAAGCAAGGCGGACCTATGAAAAAGAAAAGGCGGGCCGCTTGCGGCCCGCCTAATATTATCGGACTATCGATCAATTCGTCGGGTTCTGTTCAACAGGTGCAACTATATGACCTCTCTCGTTGCTTTCGACCGTTGCCTTGATGAACGCCATCCCTGCCACTCCGTCCGCGACCGTTGGGTGCGGATAGATCGACGCTGCCTCTCCATTGAGAGCCCTTACGCGTGCTTCCATTGTTGTATGGAGAGCCGCGAACGCATCATAGTGTGCATGCCAGTGTGCACCGGGAAGACCGACAAAAGGCGCCTGCGCTGCAGACACTTCATCCCCCTGTCTGAATATCTGTTTAGGCCCCTGGCCCTCAAGGCTGAGCTCCGTGAAACTCTGCATGTCCCAAGTGAGCGTGCCTTTTGTGCCGCTGATCATAAAACCCACATCGTTCTGTTTTCCGCTCCTTATCTGCGATGCTCTGACTGTCGCCTGTACGCCGTTACTGAGATTTGCTACTGCCAGGAATTCATCGTCCAGCTTTCGGCCCGGAACGACTTTTCTCAGGAATCCGTATACGCTCAGAGCTTCAAGCCCTGTTATGAAACGGATATTCTGAAACGCATGGGTGCCGATATCACCGCCGCAGCATGAAATGCCTGCTCTTGCCGGGTCAGTGCGCCATTCAGCCTGCTGATGACCGCCGACATTGGCCATCTCTGCTGATTCAAGCGCCTTGTCCAGCCAGCCCTGATTGTACCAGCTGTCGGCACTTGTTATGTTACCGAGAGCTCCGCTCATAACCAGGTCCCTTGCCTTCATTGTCGCCCAGAAACCCGTGTACGTGTATGCCACGCCAAAAGGAAGGTTCTTTTCTTTCGCGAGCCTTTGAAGTGCGATTGCCTGCGCGAGGTCGAACGTCAGCGGCTTCTCGCAGAACACCGGGATCCCGTTCTCAAGGGCCATTTTTGCTATTCCAAAGTGTGTGACGTTAGGGGTAACTATCGTAAGATATTGGATCTTTTGCTCCGCGGGAAGCAAAGCTTCTTCCCTGATCATCTGTTCATAATTAGGATATCCGCGCTTAAGACCCCAAACCTTAGCTTCTGATTCGGCTATTGTGGGGTTCTGGTGCAATGCTCCTGCGACAAGTTCTCTATTGCCCATGCCTATCGCAACCTTATGAGCTCCACCGATAAAACCCCTTCCTCCGCCGACTATCCCGACTCTAACTCTGTAATTGCTGTTTGCTACTTCGGTCGTACTTATTGGCATCTTCTTTTCTCCTTTCTTCTTATTCCGGAACCTGGGCGGTCGCCGAGGCGACCGCCCTGATTGTCAGATCAGCCTTTGGACCCGTAAACCTGTTCAAATATATTTCTGTAGAACTGTGCGACACCGATGAACAACTGTTCGTTGTCCGCCCTTGAAGACGCGCTTGTATCTTCCAGCTCTACTATCCTTGCCGTTGACCGTGGGGCAAATGCTTTCATTGCCATTTCAAAGTGCAGCCAGTCGATTGCTCCCCTGCCCGGTGCTCTTGCGATCCATAATCCCTGTGTGTGAGTGTTCGGCTCGAACATGTCGCCGGCTCCCAGATGATCAGCCATTCCCTTAGGATCATCAACTCCGTCCTTCAGGTGGATCGATTGCCCGAAAGCATCGCCGAATTCTGCAATGATCTCGGCTATTGTCCTTGAAGCAGCCGGGTTCTCTTCCCTCGCACCGCGGTAATTCCTTGTGTGCGACCCATCAAAGTGGATCTTTATGTCCGGCAATACACTTAGAACTAATCTTTTCAGTGCGGGAGTGAAGAACATGTTCGTGATCGGTGTCGATCCGTTGGGTGACATCGTGAAGTACATCGGGCAGTCTTCAACGTCGAACTCGAGACCGAGTTGCGTTGTCTGATTGACCAGCGGCGCATAGTCGGTCGCCAGCTTATCAACAAAGAACTTTCTCAGATCTGCACCGGAAAGAGGTTTGCCGGCTAATGGGAACGGATTACCTATGAAAGTAACCACGGACCTTGCTCCCAGAACTGCACCTGCATCGATAACCGCCTTTAAATGTTCTCTGTCTTCAAGGTTGCCAAGCGGGTTGGCGCAGAAGCATACAGAATCGATGCCTACTCCTGTTTCAGCCTTTATTGCAGCTAATCCTTCCGTGATCTCGGCAGCATTCGCTTTGTCCAAAAGGAACTTGGGATCAGCTGTCATAGCGGAAAAATCCCTTATGGTACCGTCTTTGCTTACTGTCGGGAACATCGCTACCTGAAGGGTATCGTATCCCGCGCTCTTTGCAAATCTTGCCGCATCTTGAATACCGGTGAGCCTTGGCTTGCATTCTTTAAAATGCAGGGGAACGGTCAGTAATCCTAATTTCGGGACTGTTGTGGAACCTTTTACTGCTATCATCTGTTATCTCCTTACTTTAAATATTTTCGCCCCCGGACATTTATGAAACTTCAATTTTTTTGTATTTCCAGTCCTCCTTTCAGTTTTTTCTTTGTTCACCGGCGATGTATTTTTTACATGCCTGTTATTTCTTGCCATATTCTTCTCGACAGGTATTTTTTGAAATTTCACTCAATTTTGATTTTTCCAAAAAATGTCGCGGGAACGGGATTATTTGGTCATTTGCCGGAGGTCGTGCTGATATCCTACGCACCTACAGCCGTGATACAATATTTTACGGAGAGGTGGCCCCCTCGACAGGCTCGGGGCAAGCGAGCGGGACATGGAAGGATGGCCGAGTGGTTTATGGCGGTAGTCTTGAAAACTACTGTGCGTGCAAGCGCACCGCAGGTTCAAATCCTGCTCCTTCCGATTTTAACAATAATTTCATCATGCTTTCAAAACTGAAAAAAGACCTTCGCGACTGCGCTTCCCCGCAAAAGGCAAAGATACTGGCAGGGTTCTTCAAGACCGGGCCCGGGCAGTACGGGGAAGGAGACGTTTTCCTTGGTATCGTTGTGCCGGATGTCAGAAACATTGTAAAAAAGTTCAGAGATATCACGTTGCCCGACTGCATAAAGCTTCTTCATTCCAAATATCATGAGGAAAGGTTAACCACTCTTTTGATATTGGTTTTGAAGTATAGCAAGGCAGACAAGGCCGAAAAGCAGAAGATATTTAATATATACATTAATAACACGAGGTTCATCAACAACTGGGACCTGATAGACCTTACTGCGGAACAGATAGTAGGTGAATATCTTTCTGACAAGGATAAAAGCCTCCTGTATAAATTTGCGCGATCAAGCTCTCTCTGGGAAAGAAGGATCTCGATATTATCGACCTTTAACTATATTAAAAGAGGCGATCCGAAAGAAACCCTGAAGGTCGCAAAGGTCCTTTTAAATGACGGGCACGACCTCATACACAAAGCCGTCGGCTGGATGCTTCGTGAGACGGGAAAAAGATGCTCACAAAAGACAGAAGAGGATTTTTTAAAGGGGCATTACAAGAAGATGCCTCGAACCATGCTGAGGTACGCGATAGAAAAGTTCCCTGAAAAGACAAGGAAAGCTTATCTATCCGGGACCGTTTGATCCTCTTGAATAAAGACAGCGAACATATATAATTGAAATGACCTATGGTGATCGAACTTAAAAGTTGCCCGAAAAAATACACGCTTGACCAGGACAAGGTCACGGACCCTTCCTCGACAATAGAAAACGCCTTAAAACATCTGGAAACAATGCTTGACCTGTCAAGTTTCAGGATCGAACCCAGGAAAGACGCCATTGAAGGCGCTTATTCTTTTTCAAGCATAAGCGACAAACTTAAGACCAGCGGCAAGGGCCTCACTCCGGAACAATCAAAGGCCAGCGCGGTCATGGAATTCGCGGAACGGTATTCGTGGCTGCATTTTGATTATGAACATTATGAGGGATATTGCCTGAAAAGCTTTAACGAGATCAAAAAGGGGGATATCCAGACAGTTGACGAATCATATTTCCTCTGCAATTTCATCGACCTGAAAGACCGCGATGAACTGCTCAGGGAAATAAAGGACATACCTCTTAAATGGGTCCTGGGCACGTGCCTTAACGACCGGAAACCGTTCTATTATCCGGTGAACTGGCATAACATGGTGGTCGGGTCCAACGGGCTCGCAGCCGGCAACACGATGGAAGAGGCTATACTGCAGGCCCTTTGCGAGGTCATAGAAAGGGAGAACATCTGCCGTCTTTTCATGGACATGGAACCGGGAAATGACCTGAAGCTTGAAAGCATCAATAATCTTCTTGTGACAAGAGTTCTGGAAAATTCTCAGAAGAACGGGATCAAATTCACAATAAAGGACATCTCTTTTGATTTCAAAGTGCCGACCTTCATAGCTTACGGCATCCGCGAACAGGACAAAGACAAACTTACTTATCAGGGGGTCGGCCAGGGGGCTAGCACGGACCCGCAAAAAGCGCTGATCAGGGCCCTGGCAGAATATTTTGAGGGTTTTTCCCTTATGTGCGTTTCTCAGGAAGAGCTGAATGTCAACTGGAAAGAGGTCATGTCCGCGCTGCCTAAAAAACATACGGGTTTCCTTCCTTTATATAACACGGAGATGCTCCTGAAAAGTAAAAAAAGCGTCACGATGGATGAGGTCCCCAGCGCGTGCAAGCCTGATATAAAGGAAGAGATACTCTATATTATGGGGATACTGGAAAAATCCGGATACAAGACCGTTGTCATCGACAAGACCCATCTCAAATTGGACATCCCGGCTGTCCGCGTTTGTGTGCCCGGTATGCGCGTGATGATAAATATGGAGATCAAGGAGCCGAGGTATGCGATCAGCGAAGTGTACCATGAAGCGGGCGATTCCGCGGCTTCAATAAGACACTTCGCCGAAACGGTAAAGAACAACCCCGTCACCAAGGATTATTATAATGTTTTTGCCTCCATCCCCGGCTCTGATCTGATCTACAAAAAAGATTACATCGAATTGGCATCTTCCGTATCGGACCTGAAAAAGGATGCCGTGGGAATGGTCAACAATTTGCTTAAGATCCAGGGGCTGGATAAGTTTAGAAGGACCGTTTAGAGGACGGCATTCATCTTTTCCTTGTCATATCGATATCTTTATCGCCGCGTCCCGACAGGCATATCACGACTATCTTATCTTTTGATAGTTTCCCGGACAATTTTTTCAGGTAAGCTACCGCGTGGGCGGATTCAAGCGCGGGGATTATTCCCTCTTCTTTTGCCAGATATTCAAAAGCGGCCGCGGCTTCTTTATCACTGATACTTTCATATTTCACTCTTCCGCAGTCTTTCAAATACGCGTGCTCGGGCCCGACGCCCGGATAGTCCAGCCCCGCTGAGATAGAATGCGTACCCGCGATCTGACCGTCTGCCGTCTGCAGGACATAGCTTTTTGACCCGTGGAGTATCCCGGTCTTTCCTTTTGCGAGTGCCGCCCCGTTTTCGCCGATCTTCATGCTCCTGCCGCCGGCCTCAAGTCCGACCAGCCTGACTGAAGCGTCGTCGATGAACGGATAGAACATCCCGATGGAATTGCTGCCGCCGCCGACGCACGCGGCTGCGATATCAGGTAGTCTGTCCTCCGCGGCTTTGACCTGTTTTTTTGTTTCCTCCCCTATCACTTTCTGGAAATCCCTGACCATCATCGGATATGGATGCGGGCCGACGCATGAACCGATGAGATAATAAGTGTCTTTCACGTTCGCCATCCAGTCGCGGAGCGCTTCGTTTATCGCCTCTTTTAAAGTCCTGCTGCCCGTCTTTACCGGCCTTACCTCCGCGCCGAGAAGCTCCATCCTGTAAACGTTCAAAGCCTGCCGCCTGATATCCTCAGAGCCCATATAGACGATGCATTTCAGACCGAACAAAGCCGCAACAGTCGCTGTCGCGACGCCGTGCTGGCCGGCCCCGGTCTCTGCTATTATCCTTTTCTTTCCCATTTTTCTTGCGAGAAGGATCTGCCCGATGCAATTATTTATCTTGTGCGCTCCGGTGTGGCATAGGTCTTCCCTTTTCAGATAGATCTTGAAACCGTGTTTTCTTGAAAGGTTTTGTGCAAGATAAAGAGGGGTCGGTCTGCCTGCAAAATCCCTGAGATAATGACCTATTTCTTTTTTAAGGCTTTGGTCATGTTTTAACGAGTAATATGCTTCTTTGAGTTCTTCGACGCACGGCATCAGTGTTTCAGGTACAAATGTCCCTCCGTATTTCCCGAAATATCCGTTTTTATCTGGCAAGTTATACATATTTTGATTATTATATCATGATGGATTATACTTATTTATATGCCCGATTATAACCACAAAGATATCGAATCCAGATGGCAGTCCTTCTGGGAAAAGAACAGATCATTCGAGGTGCCGAACAAGTCAGGGAAACCTAAATTTTACGACCTTGTTATGTTCCCCTATCCTTCCGGCGCGATCCACATGGGCCACGTGCGCAATTATGCCATCGGCGACATCATCGCGCGCTATAAAAAGATGAAAGGGTTCAACGTGCTTCACCCGATCGGCTGGGATGCTTTCGGCATGCCCGCTGAGAACGCCGCGATAAAGAACAATTCGCATCCAAAGGACTGGACGGAAAAGTGCATAATTCAGATGAAGTCCCAGCTCAAGCGGCTCGGGCTTTCTTATGACTGGAGCAGGGAGGTCACTACCAGCAAAGAAGATTATTATAAATGGACGCAGTGGATATTCATCAAGTTCTACGAAGCGGGGCTCGCCTACAAGAAGAAATCTCTCGTCAACTGGTGCCCTAAATGCGAGACCGTACTGGCCAACGAGCAGGTCAAGGACGGCAAATGCTGGAGGTGTGAGTCCGTTGTCGGCGAAAAGGACCTGGAGCAATGGTTCTTCAAAATAACAGCATACGCTCAAAGGCTTCTCGATGACATCGAAAAACTTGCTGGCTGGCCTGACAGCGTCAAGATCATGCAGCGCAACTGGATCGGCAGGTCAGAAGGAATGAGCATCAAATTCAAGATCGACGGCTCGGACAAAGAGTTGGAGGTGTTCACCACAAGGCCCGACACTCTGTTCGGGGTGACATATATGACTCTTGCTCCCGAACATCCATACACAAAAGAGCTTTCAAAAGGGACAAAGCAGGAAAAAGCCGTCCTTACATATATAGATAGCGTTAAGAAAGAGTCCGCTTCGTCACGCGAAAAAGCCACGGAAAAGACAGGGGAGTTCACCGGTGCATACGCGGTCAATCCGGCGACAGGGGAAAAGATCCCCGTATGGACATCAGATTATGTTCTGATGGAGTACGGGACAGGAGCAGTGATGGCGGTGCCCGCACATGATCAGAGAGATTTTGAGTTCGCAAAAACATTCAACCTGCCAATTAAAGAAGTAATTGCCCCTGTAGGGGCGCACGGTCGTGCGCCCTTTAACGATATGGAATGCGCTTTTGTTGATGAAGGCATCATGGTAAATTCCGACCGGTTCAACGGGCTAAAAAGCAACGATGCGATAAAAGCAATAACCGACTGGCTTATAGATAATGGCAGCGGAAAAAGGGAAGTCAACTTCAAGATGCGGGACTGGCTGATTTCACGGCAGAGGTATTGGGGAGCCCCGATACCAATTGTATATTGCAAAAAATGCGGAGCAGTCCCTGTTCCCGAGAAAGACTTGCCGGTTAAACTTCCGTACGAAGTTAAATTCACAGGTGAAGGAGGATCCCCTCTTTCTAAAGTCAAAGATTTTGTCAACACAAAATGCCCGAAGTGCGGCGGACCGGGAAAAAGAGAAACGGACACTCTGGACACTTTCAACTGCTCCTCATGGTATTTCTTCAGGTACGTGAACCCGAAAGAGACCGGCAAGCCTTTCAACTCTGATGACCTGAAATACTGGTTCCCTGTCGATCAATATATCGGTGGAATAGAACACGCGATACTGCATCTTCTCTATTCACGGTTCTTTACTAAAGTCCTGTTTGACCTGAAACTCGTACCGGTAGATGAACCGTTCAAAAATCTTCTGACTCAAGGCATGGTCGTAAAAGACGGAGCAAAGATGAGCAAGTCAAAAGGCAACGTAATAGACCCTGACTATATAATCGAAAGATACGGGGCCGACACGGCAAGACTATTCATATTATTTGCTTCACCGCCTGAAAGGGAACTTGAATGGAGCGACGCCGGGGTGGAAGGCTGCTACAGGTTCCTTAACAGGATCTGGAAACTTGTGCAAAACAAGAATGCAGGAAATGTCCTGCCGGCAGCAGACAAAGAAGCTGTCCAAAAACTCCATAAAACCATCAAATGCGTGACCGAAGACATAGAGAAATTCTCGTTCAACACCGCGATCGCAAAGATAATGGAGCTGTCAAATACTTTACAGGGACAGGAACTTAGCCCGGAGGCTGCACAGAAACTGATCCTTCTTCTTTCCCCTTTCGCTCCTCATATCGCCGAAGAGCTCTGGAGTGTTGCAGGGGGAAAAGGCAGCATATCTGATCAGGCATGGCCGTCTTTTGACAGTACTCTTGCCAAAGATACAGAGATCGAGATCCCGATTCAGGTGAACGGCAAGCTGCGCGACAAGATGACCGTTCCGGCTGATATAAGCGAAAAAGAAGCAAGAGAAAAAGCCTTAGCACTGGAAAAGATCAAACAGAATATCGGGGATAAAGAGATCGTGAAGATAATCTTCGCAAACAGAAGACTGATAAATATAGTCGTAAAATAAACTATTTATTGCAGCCGGACGTCTTGTCTTTAAAAGGCGTGTATTTTATCCAGTCATATTCGGCTCTCAACGGGGATCTGTATTCAAACTTCCCCAGCCAACCGTCAACATCTTTACCTGTCCACAAATTAGCGATGATCCTTCCGGGGGTCTTCGGAAGAGGACTGCGGGAACCGTTCTCTCTGTGCACCTCTTTTTCGTCGACCGACCAGATGATCATGTCAGGCCGCCATTCTATTTTATACGTGTGAAAAGCTTTTGAAGGATCAAATCCAAGCTCGATCGTTCTTTCGTTGTTCCCGTTACCGTTAGTAATATAATTGACCTGCATTTTCCCTTTGATGATCTCGATGTCTATCTCGTCCCACGGGTTATTGTCGTAAGGGCCGGTGCAGAAGAACAATGACCCCCCCATTATGCCTTCGCCCGCAGCCGCTTTGATGCTTGCCTCAAGCGTGCCGTATCCGTAAAAGTCTTTTGTCCTGTATTCACCGGAAGTGTACGGTTTTCCTGAACTCGCGGTGTTGTCGAGCGTCAGAACCATCCTGCCGTTCTCGAACGCCACATGGTCCGATCTCCACCCGTTATTGAACGGGGCTCCGTTTGCCCAGCCGTGGGCCTTACTCCAGATGTCGCGGTCGAACCTGTCCAGTCCGTCATCGATGACCGGCCCGGACATCGAACTCCTGCTTTTTTCATCGGGCAGGTTAATTGTTCTTTCGTTTGTTTTTCCTGCCTGCGCTGCAACGTTTTGTTTAGTCTCTGTTCTGTTGATCTCGCCCATTTTTTGCCCTCTATTTATATATCGTTAAAATAATGGAGAATTTCAGTAAAAAAAGCCCTCATGTCGGAAAAAATCAAACAGAACATTGAAAACAAAGAGATCGTAAAGATAATCTTTGCAAACAGAAGATTAATTAATATCGTAATAAAACAGTAGCTCTGCCCTATTCTTTCGGAAAAACAAGTCTAAGCAAAGGATCGCCATCCGTTCTTTCTACGAGTTTAGGCTCGATGCCTGAGATGATATTCAAGTGCGCAAGGAACATGTTTGCAACGGATTGCACATCGACTTTCCCTTTGTGCCTTTCAAAATCAAGAACTACCCTCGGGCCTTCCAGTGGTCTTATCGTTCCGATCATGACATTAGAACCTGTTTCTGCAATCATATTATCTAGTGTGAACGGGAATGCGGCCATCATCATGAACAGCGCAAAAAGCCTTTCGTCAGATCCCTCATGCGGAAGTGCAAGGAACTCCGCCCTGTATGTATCCATTGCTGCCTGCGTGTAATTTCCTCTCGCGGTAAAAACAGCTCTTCCTCTGTTCAGAAGTTTTGATGCCTGGTCAAAGCACAGTCCTGAGACTGCCGGTTTTACATCTTTTAAGGGTGTATCGGGCTTGAACAGCAACGGAAGATCAAAAGTAGTGCGGCCGCCTGTGGTGCCTGTCGCCACATGACCCTCACCGACACCTTCGAACCATTTCCTACCGAGCGTTTTGGGCTGTCCCATTATCATCCTTGTCAGCGTCATCGCGATCGGGCGAAGTATTAAACTGCGTTCGATCCTCATTTGTTGTGTCATTTTTTCTCCTTAAGTCGTTCTATTAGAGTATCGTAGATTTCATGGATAAATTTCACTTATTTTGAAAATAACTGAAAATGAATTGTTCCGGCAGTAAATTATATCGAGCGGATGAACTCTTCCAGGGGTTTTGCGCCCAGGTCGCCTTTTTCCCTGGAGCGGACAGCAACAGTCTTTGCTTCGACTTCCTTGTCGCCTATCACGAGCATGTACGGGACCTTCTGTAGCTGGGCTTCTCTGATTTTTAGTCCTATCTTCTCTCTTCTAGCGTCAAGTTCAGCCCTGATATCCTGATCGCCTAATTTCCTGATAACCTCTTCAGCATAATTGATATGCCTGTCCGATATCGGGAGAATGATGACTTGGACCGGAGCTAGCCAGAACGGGAATGCTCCGGCATAATGTTCGGTCAAAGCCCCGATAAAGCGTTCCATGCTACCTAACACTACTCTATGGATCATGACCGGCCGGTGTTTTGCCCCGTCCTCGCCTATATATGAAAGGTCGAACCTTTCGGGAAGGTTGAAGTCCACCTGGATGGTCGGCCCCTGCCACGCGCGGCCTATCGCGTCTTTCAGCTTAACATCGATCTTCGGTCCGTAAAAAACTCCAGCACCGGGATCGACCTCATACTTTATTTTTTTGCTTTTCAACGCTTCTTCAAGGGCGGCAGTCGCGTGGTTCCAGTTGTCGTCGGAACCGACCGATCCTTCCGGCCTTGTGGAAAGATAGACTTCGAACTCCTCGAAACCGAACTTCCTAAGCATGTCAAAAGCAAAGTCGATCACTTTTTTGATCTCATCCTGCAGCTGGTCCGGCCTGCAGAAGATATGCGCGTCATCCTGCGTGAAACCGCGGACCCTTAGAAGTCCGTGGAGCACGCCGGACCTTTCATGCCTGTATACTGTCCCAAGTTCGAAAAACCTTACCGGCAGGTCACGGTAGCTGTTCAGTTTCCTTTTGTATATCAAAATATGTCCCGGGCAGTTCATCGGTTTCAGCACATACTTTTGTTCGTCGATATCCATGAAATACATGTTGTCTTTGTAATAATCCGCGTGGCCTGATGTCTGCCAGAGATCCATTTTCGCAATATGAGGGATGATGACCGTCTGGTAGCCGCGTTTTCTGTGCTCTGCTTTCAGGTAATCCTCTATCACCCCCCTTAAGACTGCGCCTTTCGGATGATAAAACACAAGTCCGGCTCCCGCTTCTTCATGGTAGATATTAAAAAGATCAAGCTCTTTTCCGAGACGCCTGTGGTCTCTTTTCTCGGCTTCTTCCATCCTTTTAATATGATCTTCAAGTTCTTTTTCCGTGTCAAAAGATGTCCCGTAAATCCTCTGGAGCATTTTATTCTTTTCGCTTCCTCTCCAGTATGCTCCTGCAAGTTTGAGCAGCTTGAAAGCTTTTGCTTTTCCCGTAGATTCGATATGCGGCCCTCTGCAAAGATCTGTAAAGCCCGCATTCCTATAAAAAGTAACCTTGTCACCTTCAATTTCTTTTAAAAGCTCTACTTTATATTTTTCCCCGAGTTTTTCCATCTCTTTTATCGCTTTTCCCTTGTCCATCTCGATCCGCTCGAATTTAATGTCCCTTTTGATTATTTCTTTCATCTTGTCTTCGATCTTCTTGAGGTCTTCCGGTGTAAGTACGCTGGGGATCTCAAAATCATAATAAAAACCTTCTTCTATCGCGGGGCCTATAGCCAGCTTTGCTTCCGGAAAAAGTTCCTTTACCGCCATCGCCATTATGTGGGAGGTGGAATGGCGCAATACTTCTAATTGTCCTTTGTCCATAGGTATATTATACACCCGCTTCAGTTCTCGCCCATTTCTCCGCTTTGAGTATCTGAGCAAGTGAAGGTTTTCTGATAAACTCATGCTTTTTCATTACCGATAAAACTATCTTCGGAATATCCGTGAACCTGATCTTGCCTTTAAGGAACATCTCGACCGCAGTATCGTTCGCCGCGGACATCACGGCCGGCATGGTCCCGCCTGTTTTTCCCGCTTGATATGCAATCTTTAGACACGGAAACCTATCCGCGTCCGGTTTTTCAAATGTTAATTGGCCGGCTTTTGAAATATCGATGGTCTCAAAGCTCTTCGGTGCCCTGTCAGGATAATGAAGCGCATACTGTATCGGAGTCCTCATATCAGGGGCTCCCATCTGAGCAAGAATAGAGCCGTCGGTGAATTCCACCATCGAATGGATTATGCTCTGCGGATGAACGACGACCTCGATCTTGTCATAAGGAACCCCGAAAAGATGATGCGCTTCAATGACCTCAAGTCCTTTGTTCATCAGCGTAGCAGAATCTATCGTTATTTTCGGCCCCATCTTCCATGTAGGATGCGCCAGGGCCTGTTTTGCGGTCACTTTTTTCAGTTGGGCTTTTGAATATGCCCTGAACGGCCCGCCTGATGCAGTGAGGATTATTTTTTTTATTCTGTTGTTTTGAATTTTGAATTTTGAATTTTTTTCGCTTGCCCCGAGCGAAGTCGAGGGGGATTTCGTGCTTCGGATTTCGGATTTTCCTCCAAGACACTGAAATACCGCGCTGTGCTCGCTATCCAGAGGAAGAATCTTAGCTCTGTACTTCTTTGCCAGAGGCATCACAATATCCCCGGCAGCAACAAGTATTTCTTTGCTTGCAAGAAGGATCGTCTTTCCTTTTTTTATTGCGGCTATGGTTGCCGGAAGTCCCGCTGTCCCGACGATCGACATCACTACGATATCCGTGCCGGGATCTGTAGCAATTTTTATCAATCCTTTCTCATCGTTGACAATAGCATGCTTTGGTTTAAATTCTTTTATCTGCTTTTTGAAAATATCGAGATAACCTTTAGTGGCAAGCCCGTTTATGGTAAATAAAGAAGGAAAGGCAGATACTGCTTCCAGTACCTGCTTTCCGATAGATCCTGTTGAACCCAGTACTGCGATGCGTTTTTTCACTGCAGTACGATCTCTTAAGCGTTCGTCTTCGGTATCCAGCTCATCATCTTGCGGAGCTCTTTGCCGACTTTTTCTATCAGATGTTCGATGCCTCTTCTTCTGTGCGCCAGGAATACCGGCCTTCCCGCCTGGTTCTCAAGTATCCATTCTTTGGCGAAAGCTCCAGTCTGGATCCTTGAAAGCACGTACTGCATCCTCTGTCTGACCGACTCATCGATGACGAACGGCCCGACTGTGAAATCACCGTACTCGGCCGTGTTGCTGATCGCCGCCCTCATCCCGGACATACCTTTTTCATACATCAGGTCGACTATCAGCTTCAGTTCGTGCATGCATTCAAAATAAGCTATCTCGGGCTGGTAGCCCGCGTTGACCAGCGTCTCGAACCCCGCGATCACAAGCGCCGTGCATCCGCCACAAAGGACCGCCTGCTCCCCGAAAAGGTCGGTCTCCGTTTCTTCCTTGAATGTCGTCTCAAGCACTCCGGCGCGTGTCGCTCCGATGCCCTTGGCATGCGCGAGAGCTATCTTTTTTGCTTTCCCTGAAGCATCCTGGAACACCGCTATCAAAGCCGGCACTCCGCCGCCATCAACATACAATTTTCTGACAAGAGGTCCCGGCCCTTTGGGCGCGATCATTATGACATCGACATCCTTGGGCGGGATTATCTGGTGAAAATGGATGTTGAACCCATGTGAGAATACAAGCACTTTCCCTTTTTTCAGGTGCTTCTCTATGGATTCCTTATAGACCCTTGACTGAAGTTCATCAGGCACAAGGATCTGTATGATATCTGCCTGTTTCGCCGCTTCATCTGCAGTCATGATCTTCATCTTGTCTTTTTTTGCACGCTCGTAGTTAGGTGTCCCGGGAAGCTCGGCCACGATAACATCCACGCCGCTGTCCCTAAGATTGCTCCCCTGTGCCCCGCCCTGGCTGCCGTAACCGATTATCGCAACTGTCTTTCCCTTCAACAACTTGAGGTCCGCATCCTTATCATAATAAACTTTCGCCATTTCTTTCCCCTTTCTTTATTTTGTTTCTTCGCTTCTCGCCAGCGAGATCTTCCCTGTCCTTACCATCTCCCTTATACCAAACTTTTTAAGCAGCTCTTCGAGCGCGTCGATCTTCTTCGAATCTCCGGTCGCCTCTATGATAAGCGCGGTCTCCCCTAGATCGACTACCTTTGCCCTGAAGATATCGACTATCTGCTGGATCTCCGGTCTCGTGATATCACTGGCCGCGACTTTTATCATGACAAGTTCCCTGTCGACGGCATTTATGTTTGAAAGCTCGTAAACCCTTACCACTTCTATTATCTTATAAAGCTGTTTTGTGATCTGTTCCAGGACTTCATCGTCGCCCTCGACAACGATCGTCATCCTTGAAAGGTCCTCATCCTCCGTAGTTCCCACCGCAAGACTGTGGATGTTGTATCCGCGCCTGCTGAAAAGCCCGGAAACCCTTGACAGGACCCCGGCTCTATTGTTGACGATCACCGCTATTGTATGTTTTTTCATCATTTTCTTCCGTGTTAATCGACTATCATTTCATTTATCGGCTGTCCCGCGGGAACGAACGGAAAAACATTCTCTTCCCTGGTAACAACAAACTCGATGACGGTCGGCTTGTCTCTTGAAGCAATGGCTTTTTTCAGGGCCGGCCCGACGTCTTCGAGCTTTTCGACCCTTATCGCGTTCGCTCCGTAAGCCTGCGCGATCTTGACAAAATCGGGATTGTCTTCCAGATCCGTGTGCGAATATCTTCTGCCGTGCAAAAGTTCCTGCCACTGGCGGACCATCCCCAGATAACGGTTATTCAAAATAGCGATAATGACCGGCAATTTATTATTTACCGCTGTATTTAACTCCTGTATGTTCATCTGTATGCTTCCGTCGCCCGCTATATCGATGACTATCTTGTCAGGACACGCGACCTGCGCTCCTATAGCAGCAGGGAACCCAAATCCCATCGTACCAAGACCGCCGGAAGAAATAAATGTCCTCGGCTTGGTATATTTATAATATTGCGCCGCCCACATCTGGTTCTGCCCGACTTCAGTGCAGATTATCGCTTCGCCCTTTGTGACTTCGTATATTTTCTCTATGACTGCCTGCGGCTTCAGCGTTCCGTCGTCTTTATAGCAGAGCGGATGCTTTTCTTTCCATCCCATGACCTGCGCGATCCATGGCGAATGCGCTTCTTTTTGCTTGACGTGCTTGTTTAGAGCCGTAAGGACATTCTTGACATCGCCGACTATGGGGATGTCAACGGAAACATTTTTCCCTATTTCAGCGGGATCGATATCGATATGGATGATCTTGGCATTCGGCGCAAAATGGTCTATGTGGCCGGTGACCCTGTCATCGAACCTCGCGCCGATCGCGATGAGAACATCGCATTCCGTGACCGCGTAGTTGGCATAGACCGTCCCGTGCATCCCAAGCATTCCGAGAGAGAGCGGATGAGTCTCCGGGAAAGCGCCTTTTCCCATCAAAGTTGTCGTGACAGGCGCCGATATTTTTGTCGCGAGCTCAAGCAGTTCTTTTTCAGCTCCCGCCATGATGACACCGCCTCCCGCATATATCATCGGCTTTTGCGCCGAGTCGATCAGTTTTGAAGCGATGGATATCTGCTTCGGATGGCCGTGATATGTCGGCTTATATGAATCCAGATCTAATTTCTCCGGATAATTGAATTCTATCTTTTTTATCTGAATATCTTTGGGTATATCTATCAGGACCGGGCCCGGTCTTCCTGTAGATGCGATATGGAACGCTTCCTTGACGATATAAGGAATTTGAGAAGCATCCTTCACAAGGTAACTATGTTTTGTAATGGGAAGCGTTATTCCCGTGATATCCGCTTCCTGGAAAGAATCTTTTCCGAGGAAAGCGGTACCGACCTGCCCTGTGATAGCGACCATCGGGATAGAATCCATGTGCGCATTCGCGATCGCCGTGACAAGATTCGTCGCGCCGGGACCTGAAGTAGCCAGGCAGACCCCGACTTTTCCGCTTGCCCTGGCGTAGCCGTCCGCAGCATGCCCCGCACCCTGTTCGTGCCTGACAAGGATATGCCTGATACCTTTTTCACTGTACAGCGCGTCATAAAGAGGCAGTACCTGTCCTCCGGGAAGTCCGAAGATGACCTCGACCCCCTCTTTCTTTAACGATTCAAGCAGCGCCTGCGCGCCCGTGAGTTCCATAGTAGTTTCCTTGCTTATTTGATATATTTTATCAGATATGAATATTCAGTTCAACTTAGAGGAGATCATGCCCCGAACAGGGCTTTTGCCGCGATCATGAACGCAATGCCGAGACAAAGCCAGATGAACGAGGTGACTTTACCAAAACCTTCGGTCTTGTGCATACCCGGAATAAGGTCGGAAGCGGCAATGTAAATAAATCCTCCTGCAGCGAACGGTAGAAGGAATGAAGAAAGGACCGTGATCCTCTGCATGAACATGAACCCGATGATACCGCCCAGCACGCATGAACACTGCGCGAAGAAGCTGTAAGCTATTGCTTTTGTGTTCTTAATGCCACCGGAAACCAGTATCGCGAACACTCCGAGCTCCTGCGGGATCTCATGACCAAGGATCATTATTGTCGTCACCACTCCGAGAGGGACGCTAACGATGAAAGCTCCCGCTATGACAAGACCGTCAATTATATTATGTATGCTATCCCCCACTATCATCAGATAACTGTAGGGGTGTATCTCGCATTCTTCGCAAAGGTGCCAGTGCAGATATTCTTCAAAGACGAAGAATAGGAGAAAACCGATGACAGTTGTTAGAAAAGTTAGATTTGGTGAAAGCAGGGAAAGAGATTCCACAAGAAGATGGAAAAATGCCCCGCCGATAAGCACTCCCGCAGAAAAAGCTATGAAGAATTTAATGAACCTGTTCAGAGTGTCCGGCCGCATCCAGAGGCTTACGATTCCCGCAAGCCCCATCAGGCTGTCTACGACCGTCGCCCCGATTATCCAGAGAAGTGTTGCCATCTGATGATTAATTCTATTATATAATCGAGAGAATGACAACAATTCCGGCATGGCCTTATTGATGCGACTTATATACTTCTCTTAAAAAAGCAATAAATAATTCTGAGTCATCCTTAATTTTCGGATATTTTTCATGTAAAAATTCTACCGCTTCATTATAATTTTTTATTTCCCCTTTTATCCTTGAACTCTTGAACAGCCTCAATGTCAACGATCGGAAATTCTCATCTTTGATCTGAAAGAGGTCTATCAAGCCCAGGTTCAATCCCAAAATTATTTTTATCGTTTCTTCATTGATCTTTTCTCCGCCGGTCGCTCTTTTTGAGAGAAACTCTATTACCTCATTGGTGAGATTATTTCTCTTCACCGCCTGTTTAACTATGTCTATCATTATCGACTTGTCGGTTTTCCCGTTTTTTATCAATCCTGCAATAGCTTCCTTATAATTTTTTGTCTTGATCTCCGAATAAGACATTGGCAAAAACATCATGAACATCCGGCAAAATCCCTCATTATTTATATTTTCCAGTTTTGCACCGTTAAAGATCACGTCATAAATAGGAGCAATTGTCTTTTCCGCCTCTGCTTCCGTCAAGACTCCGGCACTTAAGCACAAAGAAGCGCAATTACCGATAATTTTATTCGTTTCCTTGACGAGAAAGTTTAAGACATCATTATCGTCTATCTGATTTTTACCTTGTTCTGCTTTACTGTCGACCGGGGGGGTTTTTAACGCGATTATTGCGCTCTTGTAATCCTTCCCCGCGAGTACCGGTCTTAGAAAATAGATGATTTTCAGCGTTACATCTTGAAATCTTTTATCCGCCACATCCTCAAGCTTTACCTTTCCCAGAAGGGCATCATCGAATATCGCCTGAAAACCATTCCTTTCTTTCTTTGATATTATACCTGCAAGGGAAAGCCGGGATGTCATTTCGAATGCTATGAATGCAGGGGTCTTCGTCGGATAAACGTTCAGGTCGATATCGTGCCCCTGTTTGAATAGCGCCACTATTTCTCCGGCCCCTTTTACCAAAGCTTCAACATGTTCCCTCTCGTCTGCCGTCATCAATTGCTGCATTATTTTGAGCTCGAATTTGTATGCGTTCAGTTCCGTGATCGTTGAAAATCTCGCATCAGAATCTACGCTTAAACGCCTGTCGTCTGCCGCGTGCCTGGTTTCATGGCTTAAGATCATGACAAGCTCTGTTTTTATTTTCCCCGTGTCTTTCAACGCTTTTAATGCTTTTGCGTTGATCATTATCACGCCTGCCCCGGCGTAGCATCCTGCGCTGCCGCCGCCGATAAAAGCAAGACGGCTTTCATCATCTTTGTAATCATCCGAAAAGACAATGAACCTGCTGTTGCTCTTTACGTAATCCAGGAGAGTGGTCCCGTCT
Source organism: Candidatus Saganbacteria bacterium (assembly GCA_026387835.1). NCBI lineage: Bacteria > Bacillati > Candidatus Saganbacteria bacterium. Next base: position 84,464 of record JAPLKZ010000013.1, on the reverse strand, counting down.
TCTAACTTGATGCCTTCAAGGGTCCCCTTGATATCGATCCCGATGACCTTGTCAGGAAGTGCTGAAGTCGCGCATACAAAGACGGAGTGTTTCTGATCGGATTTTACAGAAGGGAAATTTTTCGCGACTATACTGATTATTTTGTCTCTTTCTTTAAACAGTATGCTGAGATTAAAAAACAACTCGTCGCTTTGCGCGGCTATCATCCCCAACTTGCGTACCCTTTCATGATCCGGCTTTTCCTTGCATAGTTCGGCATAATATTTCCCTATCAGCTCCTGGTAATCTTCCAGGAACTTACCCCGCACGGCATAGTCGTCTAACTTTGAAGCAGAATTCGCTTCGTTTGAAAGAGATAATATCCTTGTCGCAATTTCTTTGATATCCTCATACTTGCCGAATTCTTTATCAAACGACATAGCTGTCTGATCAACATCTTTAAGCAATGCGAACATATTAAGCATCGACATTGCCCTGAAATTGTCGGCTCTTTCCCGTGTCCCGAATATTCCGCCGTTAAAAGCGTTTTTATAAGCTTCCAAAATCTCGCGGACTTTTTCTTTTCTTTTCAGGTCACGGTTATTAATAAAATTAAACAAGGACTTATTCTGTTCAGTAAGCAGTTTTGATATCCTTTCGTCTAAACCGCTCAGCATCTGGGCCTGTTCCCTGCTTGTGAAATATGTGACCAGTTCAAACATGGCATCAAAATTCTTTAGCCTTTTTCCCGGGTCCTCTTTGCCGGAATATTTCTCCAAAGCATCGAAAAACACGTCTGCAATACGCCCGGATATTTTTTCCGTCAAAACACTTAGTCCCGAACCGTCACCTGTCAGGGCTTTCAGGTATTTCTGAAATAATTCTTTGTCCTGTGCAAGTAACTTCGGACTCGCCAGGCTTTCACAGAACATTTTCCATTGAAGGGGGCCGAGCCCCATTTCCTTTTTAAGTTTTTCTGTATCTATCCCGGCACCTTTCATTTTCTTTTCTTCTGCCGCTACTACACTGTCTATTTCATCTATCTTGTCCTTTGGAATACTCGGAACATACTGAGCCCACCGGAACTCGGGGACCACTGGCTGTTCGACCACTTTCATGTCCGGTCTTTCTATGGGGACAGGTGCAGTAATTGGTTCTCTTGTAAACTGCGGCTTGCCAATGAGTGATTGAGCCAACTCCGGTTTAACATTCAGATCTGCAGGCTTTGCTCCGTCCATATACCCTCCATAAATAATAATGCCGAACCCAACAGGCAAACTTTCGGTATTAATTAATATCAAACGACTTTATAATATATCGGCAGGCATATAACAAAACTTGCATCCATTTTGGGTATAATATCAGTATGGAAACCTTGCCGCAGTGGCTCATTAAACGTACTCCAAAATCACAGAACATCAGAGAGATCCACAGTCTTCTGGACGATGACTCCGTACATACGGTATGTGAAAGCGCGAAGTGTCCGAACATCGGGGAATGTTATCTGAACAGAACGGTCACTTTTATGATCCTTGGAAATATCTGCACAAGGAATTGCGGATTTTGCGCGGTCAGTCACGGGCATGCTTCACCGCCCGATGAAGATGAACCTAAAAAGGTTGCTGATGCGGCAAAAAGGCTCGGACTAAAATATGTAGTAATAACTTCTGTCACCCGTGACGATCTTGAAGACGGAGGAGCGGATCAATTTGTCAGAACTATCCGTGAGATCAGAAGCCTGCTCCCCGGGACCAAAATAGAAGTATTGGTCCCTGATTTTAAAGGAAATGAAGGGTGCATCGGCAAGATCATCGATATTAAGCCAAATATCATCAACCATAACCTCGAAACTGTTAAAAGACTTTACCCTGCTGTAAGATCCCAGGCGGATTACGGAAGGTCGCTTTCACTCCTGAGGGCTGTAAAAGACAGGGATCCCTCGCTTTACACAAAGAGCGGGATTATGTTAGGATTAGGAGAAACGAAGGAAGAAGTTATCGCGCTGATGGAAGATTTGCGCGAAGTTGATTGTGATATTTTGACCATAGGTCAGTACCTTCAGCCTTCAAAAGAACAGGTCGAAGTCTTGGAATATATAAAACCATCTGATTTCGATGATTATAAAGATATAGGGGAACGCATGGGTTTCAAAAAAGTTTTTTCCGGACCTTTTGTCAGAAGTTCATACAAAGCGAGCGAAGCACATGTTTGAAGAAGCAAAAAGATTAAGGGATCTCCCCACTTACGTGTTCGACACGACCGATAAATTGAAACAGGAAGAGCGCGCTAAGGGAAAAGACCTCATAGACCTCAGCATGGCAAGCCCGGACTTCCCCACACCTCCGGCTGTCGTTGAGGCAATGAAAAATGCTCTCGATGAACCAATAAATCACAGGTATCCAAGTTTTGACGGCCTTCCTGAGTTCAGGCATGCGTCTGTAAAGTGGTGCCGCGAACAATACAAGATCGATATCGATGCTGACAAGGAAATAATACCTCTCATCGGTTCAAAGGAAGGTTTAGTCCATCTTGCTTTCGCGTTCATAGAACAGGGCGATACGACACTGGTCCCTCTTCCGGCATATCCGGCGCATTTCAGGGGGACGCTCCTTGCCGGCGGAACACTTATAGTGATGCCGACAAGCGAAAAGACGGGTTATGTCCCGGACCTGACCGTAATAGACGAAGCCATCGCGAACAAAGCAAGGATGATGTTCCTGAGTTATCCCACAAACCCGACCGGCGCCGTGGCTCCGCTTGAGTTCTTTGAAAAAGCGGTCGCTTTCTGTAAAAAACACAGCATCATTTTGATCCACGACTTCGCGTATGCCGAAATATATTTTAACGGGAACAAACCGCATAGTCTGCTTGAGGTCCACGGGGCAAAAGACATCGCCATAGAGTTCCACACTCTTTCAAAGACTTTCAGCATGGCGGGCTGGAGGATCGGGTTTGTCGTTGGCAATCGCGAACTTATTGCGAGTCTGCGGAAGATGAAGACCAATCTTGATTACGGTCTTTTTGCCGCGACCCAAAAAGCCGGTATTGCCGCGATGCAGCTTCCAAAATCCTATCTTGACGAGACAAGACAGAAATACCAGGAAAGAAGAGATGTCCTGATAGCAGGGCTTCAGAAACTCGGCTGGAAGATCGAAAGCCCGAAGGGCTCTATGTATGTATGGATCGAAGTGCCTAAAGGTTATAATTCCACAAGTTTTTTTATGGAACTTCTTAAAAAAGCCGGTGTGGTGGTGTCTCCGGGGATAGGTTTTGGCGATCTCGGAGAAGGTTATGTCAGGATCGCTCTTATCGACACAAAAGAACGGATCACCGAAGCAATAAACAGAATGGAAAAGGCAGGTATAAAATATGACAAATAAGAACAAAGCCGATCTGGACAAACGGCCGATAATCGCGGTCACGATGGGAGACCCCGCGGGCATAGGCCCTGAGATAATCATCAAAGCCCTTTCGACGGCAGAGATAAACAGGCTCTGCAGGCCTGTCGTCATCGGGGACGCGTCGGTGATGAAGAACGCGATGAAAGTTGCAAAGGTATCACCTCTCGTGCTTAACGAGATAAAAAGGATAGACAACGGGAACTTCCAGGCCGGAATGATCAATATCCTCGACATGGACAACGTGGAGGTCTCAAAGCTTAAGATCGGGAAGATCTCCGCGGAAGCCGGCAGAGCGGCTATAAAATATGTGGAAAGAGCCGTCGATCTTGCGCTTGAAGGAAAAGTCCACGCTATAGCGACAGCCCCGATAAATAAAGAAGCAGTGCACAAAGCGGGCTATAAATTCGACGGGCACACCGAACTCCTGGCAAAAAAGACCGGCACGACAAATTATGCCATGATGTTCCTTTCGGATTCCATCCGGGTCGCGCTTGTGACGACGCACATTCCCCTGTCCCAGGTCCCGAAAGAGCTGGACAAGAAAAAGATACTGAACCTCATTAAGCTTGTCGATAAAGAGCTTCACAGGCTGCTGGGTAAATCACCCAAGATAGGAGTTGCCGGACTCAACCCTCATGCAGGTGAAGGCGGGATATTCGGCCAGGAAGAAGAAAAGATAATACGGCCCGCGGTGGAAGAAGCAAAGAAGCTTGGCATAGACGTAAAAGGTCCGATATCCGCAGATGCTATATTTTATCTCGCAAACATAGGAATGTTCGATATAGTTGTTGCAATGTACCATGATCAGGGACTGATACCTTTAAAGCTCCTGTCATTCAACAGATCTGTCAATGTCACCATAGGACTTCCGATAATAAGGACCTCCGTGGACCACGGGACCGGTTTTGACATCGCCGGCAAAGGCTGGGCAAATCCAGGGAGCATGGTCCAGGCCATAAAAGTCGCTACAATGATGGTGTTGAAGAAGAAAGAGTAAAAATTCGAAATTCGAAGCGCGAAATTCAAAATGCATGGAACAATCTTTTTCCGGACAAACTAAGCATCTCCTTAATAAATACGACATCCGTTTAAAACGTTCGCTTGGCCAGAACCTTCTTGTCGATAAAGCCGCTCTGGACAGGATAGTAAAAGCGGGCGACATCCGATCGTCTGACACGGTGATCGAGATCGGAACAGGCACCGGCATTCTGACAAAAGAGCTGGCAAAAACCGCAAAGAAAGTGATTACCTTCGAAATTGACAGAACTATTATTGAAGCCGCGAAAGAATATCTTGCCGGTCATGAAAATGTGGAGTTGATTAATGATGATTTCTTAAAAGCTGACCTTGGAACATTGCTGTCTTCCTTTTCCAATACTAAAATCGTCGCCAACGTCCCTTATTACATCACAACTCCCGTGATCGAGAAAATACTTGAGAACAAAGAACAGATCTCGCTCGCGATACTGACCGTCCAAAGAGAATTTGCGCAAAGGATGACGGCTAAACCCGGGACAAAGGAATACGGAAGTTTCACCGTTTTTGTGAATTATCATACCGAGCCGAAGATCGTTTCGTATATCCCAAAGTCCTCTTTCCTGCCGCAACCGGAAGTAGGGTCGGCGATAATACTTTTAACTATCAGAGAAAAACCTTTTGTTGATGTAAAGGATGAGAGATCGTTCTTTGAAGTGGTCAGGACCTCATTTTCACAAAGACGAAAGACACTGAGAAATTGTCTGCTTACTAAATTTGAACCTCAGAAAGTCGACAGGGCTCTCTCTCAAGCCGGCATCGACGGCAAAAGAAGGGGCGAGACGCTGTCTATCGCGGAATTCGCGAGACTATCAGACTCTCTCACCTGAGTTACCTAATATTTGATCTCGCTGTTAAGATATATCGCCCTTTCAGGAGCTGAAGCTCCTGTTTGTGTTGACTGGACGTCAATGGCGAGCCTGATCTCTTTGATCAGTTCAAAAGAGAGGCCTGCTATCGTCTTTTGGACCTCGTTGTTTGCCGCGGAGATATCAGGCTTGAAATAATCATACCTGCCGATCAGTGAGACTTCGGGAACAAAATAAACGGAGCCCGCTACGGAACATCCCGAGATGTCTTTCCCGCTCTTTTTACCGCCGGCATATTCCGCGTAGATATTTGTCTTGGAAGCGCTCCTGTACCCGAGCAGGCCGCCATACCTGATCTCATCCGAGTAGGCAGAGAACCTGTCGGACAGCACGACGTAGCCTCCGAGCGAAACGCTGCCTCTCTGCTGGTCTGAGAACACATCTTTATTAAGCCTCAGGGACACATCTTTGCCGGCAGTTGTCTCCTGATCCTTGTAGCCGGAACCGTTTGTCAGTGTCATGCAGTATTCAGTATTGACCGCCTTTAACACACCCTGAAATCCTATTCCGAAATCGGCAGAAGGCATGAGTTCCTCGTCGTCGGTAAATACTTTCGCGATGTATCTGTTGTTCCACGCTTTTTCCACCCACTGTATCCACGCGGTCTGCTGAAGACCCATCTTTGTCGATATTGTCAGGTTCTGGTTATTGAGCAGAGGGAGATCAAAGTAAGCATATTTAAGAAAATCGAGCAGGGATTGGCCTTTAGACTGCGGGTCCGTCGCCTGGTTCAGCCGGCTGGCATCCAGTGTCAGTCTGACTGCCGCACCTTCTGAAAGGTCTTTTTTGAAATTGATGTACGCGCGGGAGATATCAAATTTATTATATGAAACGGTGCTCGTCTGTGTCAGATATTTCTGGAAATAGAAAAAGATCTCACCGTCAATTTTTACGCTGCTGTCGGCTGCTTTCGCGTAACTCACTTGTTTTAACTGCTGTGGTTTATATTCTATCCTCTTGAGGGCCATAAGCCCGTCAGCGCTCTCAAGAGAAAACGCCGCAGCGCTGAAAAAAGCGAGACCGCAGATCGTCATGACTGTAATAAAACGGGTGTTCTTCATTTTATTTCCCCTTACTTTCAAATCCATATTATTCTATCATTATTTTTACCTTGGCCGCCCGTCCGGCCTTTTTTGAGATTCTACCGAGGTCCGCAAGGACCGGGCAAAAGTTGTTCCAATAATATGTTAATATTTTACCGATGAGAAAGATATTAACAGCATTAACATTTGTCTTGATGTGCTCCAGCTGCCTGGCTGCCGGCTATGACGGTGTCTGGTTCTTGGGATTTAACACGAACAAAGATGTTTTCGGCGACAGGAATGGCAGCTCCGTCAGGAAGGCTTTCCAATACGCCGTCGACCGTAAATATATTTGCAAAGAGATCATCAGGGACGACAACGTTCCGACCGGCGTGATCCCGAAAGGCATGGACGGATATGACGGTGTCTTAAAAGGATATCCTCTTAACCTCAATGCATCGGCATCACTGCTCAAAAAAGCGGGATACTTAAAGAAAGACAAAAGGCTTTCCGGTCTTATGCTTGCCCACACCGACGGGGTAAAGACAATAGAGATAGCAAACTCCATTCAAAACGACCTTAAAAAGATCGGGGTCAGGATCGAACTCAAGCAGATAAAGTACAGCGAAGGCGAGAAGTGGGAGGATTATCTGTCTTCCGGAAAATACCACATGTTCTTGATAGGATATAAACTCCTCCCAAAACCGGACATGCCGACAGCCGAAGCTGTTTCGTCAAAAAGACTGCTGTTTGACCTGTTCGGCTCAGCCGGGGAAGCGAACTTTTTCTTTCTCAGGGACGGGAAGGTCGATTCTTCTCTCGATGCTATCGACTCACTGCCGACGGCAGAGGCTAAAGAGATCACAAAACGCCTCAGGTCCCTGAACAAATACTTGCAAGAACTTTCCCTGACTGTTAATCTGTTCTATATAAAGAAAATACCGGGACTTGAGAACTGAAATGGAAGAAAAAAAGGGGCTGGCGGATTATTTCCGTCCCAAAGAATACGTGGATTCGGTATACAGGATCGACCTTGACCGGCTTTACAGGCGCGGCATAAGGGCTTTGATAATCGATCTTGACGACACGCTGATCCCGCGCAGGGATTACAGTGTCCCTATGACAATATACGCCTGGGTGGAAAAGGCAAAAGAAAAAGGTTTCAAAATATATCTTGCTTCGAACGGGAGCAGGCTGCCCAGGGTGAAATACATAATAAAGACCCTGCAGATCGATGGCAACGCCCTGTCATTTAAGCCACTTCCTTTCGCGTTCTATAACGCTATGAAGGTGCTGGATGTGTCAGCCGGCGATACAGCCGTGATCGGCGACCAGTTGATCACCGACATGCTGGGAGGCAATATCCTCGGGATGTATACGATACTGGTAAACCCTCTTTCCGAAGAGACTTCATTGTTCAGGATGCCGATGAGGCTGCTGGATAATTTTTTGATAAGACTTCTTAAGCTCAGGCCAAGGCCTTGAGCGACCGCTTGATTATCTCTTCGATCTGCATGTTCCCCGAAAGGTCGGCTCCGCTTTCCATTATCGCCTGCTTTGCTTCTTTCGCGGAATAGCCCAGAACCATCAGCGCTGACGCGGCATCTTTTATGACCGGGTTTTCAAGGGCCTGCGTGGACGAACCGCTCTCGGTCTCAAGCATATAGATCTTTCCGAGCTTTTCCCTTAATTCGACAATGACCCTTTCGGCCGTTTTCTTGCCAACCCCCTGCGCGGAGGTAAGAAGCCCGACATCGCCTTTTGTTATTGCGACGACGAGCCTGTTGATGTCGAAAGAAGAAACCATGTTCATCGCCCCCTTCGGCCCTATGCCGGATACGGAAAGCAGATGGCCGAACAGGCCTTTTTCCTCCTTGGAAGAGAATCCGAAAAGCTGCATCAGGTCTTCTCTGACGTTAAGATATGTAATGACTTTTATCTTTTCGCCTTTCTTCGGGAGCTTACGGAGCACAGAATTTGTGACGGTTATTTCATAACCGATACCGTTGACATCGACAGTGATCTTATCGTTCTCAGCTCCTTCAAATATCCCCTCGATATGTCCTATCATCTCAGCTCCTTCAGCTTTCTGGAATTAATGTGGCAGATCGCTATTGCCAGAGCATCCGCCGCATCGTCCGGCTTCGGTATTTCCTTGCATTTTAGCAAATTTTTGACCATATATTGTATCTGTTTTTTGTCAGCCCTTCCGTACCCTGTTAGGGCTTGTTTGACTTGAAGCGGCGTATACTCCGATATTTTCACGCCGGCTTGAGCCGCAGTCAGCAAAATGACCCCCCTCGCCTCTCCTACTTTTATCGCGGTTTTGGAATTAGCCGCGAAGAACAACTGCTCCACAGCCACATTTTCGGGTTTAAATTTATCGATGATCTTTTTTAACTCGGAGGAAATTGATTTCAGCCTGTCAGAAGCTGTGTTTTTAGGGGATGTTTTTATACAGCCATAATCTACCAGTGAAAGTTTATTATCGTTCTCATCGATGACCCCGAATCCCGTCGTGGCCGTTCCCGGGTCTATTCCGAGTGTCCGCATGGAGAGATTATAACACGCTATCTGTGGTAATTAAGCATAAGTCCTGTGTCCAAATAGCAGCTATACCGCTCCAAAAAGAATCTGTTGAAAAGAACTGCGAGTAGCTACGCCGGAGTGAAAAGTTCGTTCTTATCTAGATTTAGAACGAGCTGCCGGCCGGCCGCTATTATTATTGCATTAAAAAGATTTGTATGTGTAAATCTTTTATCATAATGTCCTGAATCCCACTGATGATAAGTCGCCTTAAATGAAACTTGTCCGCCCAAAAGCATGATCTTGATATCATGATTATCTTCCAGCCACATATTCGGGACACTTCGTGACATTACATAATTAGGATCTGGAAAAGCAGAAAGTCTTTCTGAAATGGCTTTAGCACGTCTCGGGCTCCATGCTAGTAACCCAAGAACATCAAGGGCCGCCAATGCGTGCTGGAACGATATTTGATTAATAGTGATGTCTTTACCTTGATCCAAAGTTCTTGCGCAGACCGACACAGCTGGACGAGGATTTCCTTGAGCAACACGTGAAAAACTTGTGAAATGAAGGTATTGATATCCACTTTGTCTAAGTCTTGTTATCCCGGACAGTTCTAAATTTGGAATTTTTCCCTGGGCCGCGAAATTCATCGCCCTTGATATCGCCGCGGCTCTACATGGAACGATCTTTGCTAATAGACTTGGATTAGTAGCGTTCATTTCTTTTTCTCCCTTTCATCTTATTAAAGGTCATTAGTGTATTAGGTCTTTTTGACTTCATATATTTGTCGTCATTTTTATTAGTGAATTTCACTTGATTTTGGAATAAACTATGTGGCTATAGAATACAAAGTAGTGTCATTTTTTTCCTTTTGCATTTCGGGAATTTTGAAACTACAGGCATCAGCCATCTGATCAAGTCATATGTTTTTGTGATCGAATTAGCCGATTCAATCATTTATTCTGCACACCCAAATTTTTTTACGCCGGAAAAGGCGTAAAGGGACAAAGGCATAAGGACTAATTATTTTAAGTCCTCGGCGAGGCGGAAACCGATATTGTAGTACTGAAACTCCGGTAAGTTGCAGATCCGGTACGCAGCATCCAGCCTATTAGAATCGCTGTTATACCAGGAACCGCCGCGCAACACCTTATAAGTACCACTGTCCGGCCCTGTAGGATTCGTTAAAGCTTTTGCGTCATATCCATTTGCATACCAATCCTGTACCCATTCCCATACATTCCCTGACATGTGCATAGCACCGCACCAGCTTGCTCCTTCAGGATGCGTGCTAACAGGTTGCGTTCCAGATGTATTGAATACGGCTTTGCTCGCGTCCCATTCATTTCCCCACGGATATGTTCTTCCTCCTGTCCCTCCTGCCGCATATTCCCACTGTGCTTCTGTAAGCAAACCAAACTTCCTGCCCGTTGTTTCCATTAGAAATTTGCAGTATTCGGTTGCGTTGTTCCATGAAACATCTACTACAGGATGTAACGCAAATTTTGTGCTAGCTACAAGTTGAGGTATTTCTCTATTCATTGCCTGAAGAAAACCAAGGTATTCACCGTTCGTCACAGGATATTTGCCTATCGCAAAATCCCTTAATGTGACCTGCCTTAGGGGCTGGGCATCAGTAAATCTTGTGCTGCCCATTGAGAACTTCCCGCCGGCGACCCTTACCATTTCGGGAAGGTTTACATGCGTCTTTCTTCCTATCGGCGTTAATGTCATCCTTCCTGCTGTTAAACTCGATACTCTCATTCTGCCAATGACCGTTCCTATTGCCATTTTTCATTTCTCCTTTTTTTTGTTAATTCCCGTCTATATATCTATCGTCATATCTTTTGCGAAATTTCAGGGATTTTCGGTTTTGTTTAGAAAAGCATGGGAACATGTGAAGTTACAGGGAGATGGAACAAGGTTGTTTTTTTACTTCAGCTCTTTCTCTCTCTTGAACTCAACAAGCTCCCCAGTGACCGGATGCACAAAGCTTAGATAATAACTGTGAAGTGCCATCTCCGCCGCCTTGTCCTTCTTAAGACCATAAACCTTGTCCCCAACTATCGGATGATGAATGTGCGCTAGATGGACCCTTATCTGGTGCGTCCTTCCGGTCTCAAGTTTTAATTCGAGCAAAGTAGTGCTTTTATTCCTTTTAAGAACCTGATAATGAGTGATCGCCTGCCTTGTCTTGCATTTTCTTGGTTTATTAGCGTTCAATGCCTTGTCTTTTTCATTTCTTATCTCGATAACCGCCATCTTTTTCCTGTCGGACGGGCTTCTGCCTATCGAAGCGATGATAGTCCCCGAATCATCTTTAACATTTCCGTGTACCAGCGCGAGATATTTTTTTGTGATCTGCCGGTTTTTGAAAAGGTTCGCAAGATACCTGTGAGTTTGATCCGTTTTTGCGATGACCATGACCCCTGATGTGTCTTTATCCAGTCGGTGAACGATCCCCGGCCGTTCTACGCCACCTATACCCGATAGATCTTTGCAGTGGTGGAGCAAAGCGTTAACAAGGGTCCCCGTCCTATTGCCGTGCGCGGGATGGACCACCATCCCGGAAGGTTTGTTTATCACGATTAGCTGGTCGTCCTCATAGACTATATCCAGAGGGATGTCTTCCGGAACAGATTCATTCCTTTTCATGGGAGGGATATCTACTTCAACTGTGTCGTTATGGATAAGTTCGCGGGAGGCCTTCCTGTCGATCTTCCCCCTGACCTTCACCTGACCGCTTTTTATAAGTTTCTGAACGAACGACCTGCTCATCGACGGGAGCTTTTTCGCGAGAAAAAGATCAAGCCTTAAATGTTCGTATTCTTTCGGGACGATATATTCACGCATAAGTTTTATGGCGGGCACCCCGATCGGATCGGGGCGCCCCGACAAGCATATTTTACAATAACCTAAGCATTATGTATAATGGTAATATATGAGAGAAAGACAAAAAGAGCTCAAGCGCAGAAGAAAACGCAGGAAAGAAAACCTCAAGAAACGCAAGAGGCTCGGCAAGGCTTAAAGCAGTTCCTTCGGAAAGATATTCCCCAAACCTAAGATAAGATCCGGGTCCAGACTTTTCTTGACCCTTGTCATTTCCAGTATCCCTCTGTCGCCATACATCTCTTTCAGGAACCTGTGCTTGATCTTCCCTATCCCGTGCTCGGCCGAAACGGTCCCTCCCAGGCTTATTGCTCTCCTCACAAAAGAAATATAGATGTCCTTGACCTTTTCGGCCTCATCGCTGTCTTTAGGAAGCATATTCACGTGAAGGTGGTTATCCCCGATATGCCCGAATATCAGGCTGTCGATATTCGAGGACAACAAAGTCTTTTCGTAAAGACCGAACATTTCGGCAAAAGCCCTGTCCGGCACGGCAATATCCGTCCCCAGTTTCGGAAAGCCTCTTTTCTTTACGATCTCGTTCACAAGCTCGGGGACAGAATGTCTCATATCCTTGAACTCCTGCGCTTTTTCGGGAGTCTCCGATGTCCAGACGTCGTCCAAAGATACATTGTGTTTTTCCAGCAGGTTTCCCCATCTTTCAAGATAATCTTTTTCTTTTTCCGTAGTGATCTCTTCCTCAAAGAACACGCAGGCAGCGGCTTTCGGCATGTTAAGATATTTTGTCCGCAAGAGGTCCAGAGCCCTGGCATCAAAGAATTCTATCGCGAGCGCATCGCATTTTTTCGCTTCGGCCACAAAGTTGAGCGCGTCGTTCAATCTGTTGAAGAATGAAAAACAGGCGAAAACAAACCCCTCTTTTTTCAGCAAACTTAATTCCGCTTCAGCGATCACTCCGAGAGTGCCTTCGCTTCCGATGAACAGATCGATCAGGTCCATGTTCTTCCTGGAATAATACCCCGCCGCATTTTTTATATTTGGGATTTTATAATTTGGGATTTCGAATTTGTTTCGAATTTCGGATTTCGTATTTCGGATTTCGAGAATATTACTCTTTGCTAATAGTCTGCCTCTTTCGACATCGATAATATCTCCATTACTCAGGACAACTTTTATCCTCTTTATATATTTTCTCGTCGCCCCGTATTTAAACGTCCTCGCTCCCGAAGCGTTTGTGGCAATATTCCCCCCGATAAAAGCCGTCCATTCCGTAGCGTCCGGAGGGTAAAAATATCCGATAGAACCGGCTGCTTTATGAATTTCCGTTATCGGCACGCCGGACTGGACAACTATCGAGCCAGGCTTAAGGTCAAGTATTCTGTTCAATCTGTCCGTCGCGAGAACGACTCCTTCAAACGGAAGCCTGCCTCCTGTCACGCCCGTGCCCCCGCCGGAGACAGTAACGGTAATATTTTTTGAAGAGCATTCTTTTAACAATTCGGAAACTTCTCCGGTATTTTCTGCAAGGAATACTTTATCCGTGTGCGCTCCGGTCAGGCCTGAAGCATCCTCGAGGAATGGTCTTATCGTGTCCTGATCGGTCTTGATTATCATGAGGATATTGTAGCATTTCCGATTTTGGAGATAGGATATTCGGCATGGATCTTAATTTTTTTGTTCTTCGTCCGAAAAGACTTCTTTTTCCATGAATTTGAAAGCTTCGCTCAAAGTGGGGTCTCCTTCTTCTTTTGCTTTTTCGGCGATCAGCTTGAACCTGTCCTTTTTATCGTAGAACCACTCGTAAGCCCACGCGAACTTTTCAAGGGGGTTCTTGTCCCACGGAGCGCCGGTGTTCCTCGGCAGCTGCAAAAATATCTCTCCGAAAGTATCCTGGTCCTTCGAGAGAGAGTTCAGGCTGAAGCGGTTCCAGACGTTCCCCCATTTGTCCTTCGGTATCTCCAGGGGTTTCACGCCGAACTGGTACATCCGGTTGCTGTTGAAGAACACCCTTCTCATCTCGGTCATGTTCCAGCCGCTCTGCCTTACAAAGTCCATGAACCTTTCGAAAGAAAGATTGAAATGGTTTACCGCGTGCCCGATCTCGTGGACAAGGACTTCCTGGATCTCTTCCTGAGGAAGCTCGTCAAAAAGATATATGCGCTTTTGTTCGGCCACATAAGCCCCGCCGGCATGTATCAGAGCGTTATTCAAAAGCCTTACTCTCATTTCTTTGTTCTTCACGATCTCTTTGACGCCAAGAAGATGGTTTTTTTTCTTTTTTCTGAGGTCCAAAAGGATCTTTTCGATCATAATGAGTTCTGCTTTTGAGAACCTGACATCGCTGTCAAGGACCTCTATACCGAAACCACGAAATATCCTCTGCCTGATCTCCATCCCCGCGGGTGTATGGACGGGTATATGTTCTCCCGGCATTCCCACCTTGAACGGAAGGGCAGACGATACAGGGCTCGCGCCCACTGCTCCTATGCGTGATATTTCCATAATTTTATATACTCATTTATATATATCGAGGTATTGCCGACATAACTTGTATATTAATGTAGGCAGTGGCCGTATTTATCTTTCCACCATGGTCCCGATACCGAAATCGGTAAAGAGTTCCAGAAGAATGGCATGCGGGACGCGCCCGTCAAGGATATGGACTTTTTCGACGCCTTTTTTAAGCGCGAACAGCCCGCACTTGACCTTTGGTATCATGCCGCCGGAGATGACACCCTTTTTTATCAGCCTTCTCGTCCTTGAAGCGTTTATCTGTGATATCAGCCTGCCGTTCTTATCAAGTACCCCCATAACATTCGTAAGAAGTATAAGCTTTGAGGCTCCGAGAGCCGCGGCTATCTCCGCCGCGACTGAATCCGCGTTTATGTTGTAGACCCTGCCTTTTCCGTCAAATCCGATCGATGAGATGACGGGGATCGCCCCTTTTGTGATCATCTGCCGCAGGGCCTTTGCGTCAATTTTCGTGACGTCGCCCACGAACCCGATGTCTATCTTCTGCTTGTTCCTGAAAAAGACATGCTTTCTTGCCCTGATTATTTTCCCTTTTTTCCCGGAGATGCCTCTTGCTATACGGCCGCCCTTGTTTAGTAAAGCGACGATCTTTGAATTCACCCTCGTGAGTACTTTTTCGACCACTTCCATGGTCTTTTCGTCAGTGATGCGCAGCCCTTCGAGGAATTTTGTCTCGATCTTTTTTTTCTTCAGTTCTTTGCTTATTTCCGGACCGCCGCCATGTATCAGGACAGGGTTCATCCCGACATACCTGAGCAGGATGACGTCCTGCACCACTTTTGCCTTCAGTTCCTTTTCAAGCATCGCGTTGCCGCCGTATTTTATCACGATCGTCTTCCCGTAGAACTTTCGAAGGTACGGAAGCGCTTCTATTACGACCTCGGCCCTTTTGATCAGCTTTTCAAACATGATCCTCTCCCTATGTATGATAGTGCGCGTTTATTTTTATATAACCTTCCGTCATGTCGCAGCCCCATGCCGTCGCGCTGTATTTTCCCTGATTAAGGTCCACATTTATTATGACTTTATCTTTTTTCAGGCATCCGACAGCTTTTTGCGCGTCAAACCTGAGCGGCACGCCATTTTTCACAAGTTTTACGCCTTCAATGTCCACTTCTATCCTGTCGGGATCAATTCCGGCACCCGAGTATCCTGCAGCCGCAAGGATCCTGCCGAAATTCGGGTCCGTGCCGAACACAGCACATTTAAAAAGGCTGGAACCCGCAATGGATTTTGCCGTCTTTCTCGCGTCCTCCTTTGATCGTGCTCCCGTGACATTGATCGTGATGAGTTTTGTCGCGCCTTCCCCGTCCCGCGCGATCTCTTTTGCAAGGCAGCAGCAGACATATTTCAACGCGCTGACAAATTGCTCGAACTTTTTACCCGTGGTCACTTTCTCGCTCTGCCCGTTGGCTAAAATGAATACGCAGTCGTTGGTGCTCATATCATTGTCAACGGTCAGCATGTTGAAAGAATCGCTGACCGCTTCTTTCAGCGCTTTTTGAAGCGGTTTTGGACCGATGAGCGCGTCCGTTGTCAGTACCGCTATCATCGTCGCCATGTCAGGGCATATCATTCCGGAGCCTTTCGCGATCCCTCCTATCCTTACTCTCCTGTTCTTTCCGAATACGAGCTCTACGGCCACGCTTTTTTTCCTGGTATCTGTCGTCATGATCGCCTCGGCCGCGTCACCAGGATCATGCCTTTTTATCATCCTTGATACAGTCCAGATACCGGATGAGATGTTCTTCGTCGGAAGAGGAACGCCTATTATTCCGGTAGACGCTACCAGGACATGGGAAGGTAGTATCTTCATCGCCGCGGCGGTCTGATTTATCATCTCCCAGGCATCTTTCATTCCCTGCCTGCCCGTGCACGCGTTCGCGTTGCCGGAGTTCACTATTACCGCATGTGCTTTTCCCCCTTTGATATTTTTTTGAGAAACAAGTATCGGAGCTGCTTTGACTTTATTTGTCGTGAACACCGCCGCGGCCGAAGCAATGTGCGGGGTATAGATAAGCGCAATGTCTTTTTTATTTGACTTTTTTATACCGCAAGCCGTTCCTGCGGAAAGGAACATCTTCGGAGCGCAAATGCCTCCCTCAATCAACTTAAATTTTTCGTTGATCCTGACTTTAGTGCTTTTGCCTTTTTTCATTACGGGTATACCGGCATCCTCCTTAACCCGGATCTTTCATCCAAGCCGAACATTATGTTCATGTTCTGCACCGCCTGTCCCGCGGCGCCTTTTACAAGATTATCGATCGCGCTCATCACAATGACCCTGTTCGTCCTTTCGTCGACGACCGCATTGATATCGCAGTAATTTGAACAGCTCACATACTTTGTCGCCGGGAGCTTTCCTTTTTCAAGTATCCTGACGAATGCCGCGCCTTTGTACAGGTCCCTGAAAGCCGCCATGACCTCGTCGACGGACATCGGAGATACAAGGTCCGCGTAGATCGTCGCAAGGATGCCCCTGTTCATCGGCACCAGGTGCGGAGTGAATGTCGTAATGATATTCTTGCCGGCTATTTCGCTGACGATCCGGTCTATCTCGGGATTGTGGCGGTGCGAAGCGACCGCGTATGCCCTGATATTTTCGTTGCACTCCGGAAAATGCGTAATATCCGTCAATGCCGCTCCTGCTCCCGAGATCCCGCTTTTCGCATCGATTATTATCGACTCTGTTTTTACCAGCCTGTTCTTCACAAGCGGCGCTATGCCGAGTATTGAAGCTGTCGGGTAGCAGCCCGGGTTCGCGATAAGGCGGGCAGTCTTTATCTTGTCCTTGAACAGTTCCGGAAGGCCGTAGACCGCTTCAGCGACAAGGCCGGGGCTTGCATGGTCGATCTTGTACCATTTCGAATATTCCTTCAGGTCCTTTATCCTGAAATCCGCGCTTATGTCGATAACTTTCCTGCCTTTTTCAAGGATCTTCGGCGCCCATTTCATCGCAAGCCCGTTCGGCACGGCCAAAAAAATGACATCCGCTTTATCTATTAGTCCTGAAATATCCGGAGGATTGCAGGTCATGTCGCAAAGCCCGTCAAGCGAAGGCCGGATATCCGATATTTTCCTGCCCGAGTGCGCTTCCTCGCTGGACAACCATGATATCTCCGCTTCCGGATGATCATTAAGTATCTGGATTATCCCGATGCCGGCATACCCTGCCGCCCCCATAAGACCCGCTTTGATCTTTTTGTTCATATATGTCCTTTCTGTTTATATATATGAGAGTATCGCGATGCTGTTCTTATGTCAATGATATCTTTTTACGGTAAATTTGAACAGCTCGGCCGGTTCTCTCTCTCCGATACCGCCTTTTCTCCTGCATATTGAGATCTGATGCTCGGGAGTGTCCACGCCGTCGAGATCGGGAAGCAAAAGGCCTTTCCTGTTGCCCGCTTTCACGATCACGCCGTATTTTTTTGCATCAAGCTCTTTAATGCTGCCGACCGGCACAGCCTCGCTCAGCACATCGACCGAGATATCAAGGCCGTCAAGTTCATCGGCCTCTATCGGAGGGAATCTCGGGTCCTGCGTCGCCGCCGATATCGCATTGTAGATGATCTCCCTTGCAATATTTTCCCGTGTGGGAGCGAACGTGCCGATGCAGCCGCGCAGAGCTCCGTTTAAAGTGTGCACCGATACGAATGTCCCCGCACGGCCTTTCATCTCGGGGATCAAAGTGTCGGGAACATCGATGATCTTCTTTTCTTTGACATAGGAAGCGATCGCATTTTTTGCAAGGACAACCAGAGGATGCAACATTACTGATCTACCTCATATTTCGCGACCATATAACCTACGCCGTACGGCCCTTCGTATGAAAGCAGTTCATGCCTGCACCTCAATCCGTCAAGAGCACCGAGCAAAATGGCGATCGACCAGAGAGCGTCCTGGCCGGCCTGTTCCGCAAGGACAGGGTCAAAATTAAGTATGCCGTTTACATCGTTGTTTTTTACGAGCTCGACAAGTTTATTATCGAACACCGCACCTTTTTCGCTGTAACCGTTCGGAGAGTCTTTCTTAAGTCTGTGCGACATGTCGGCGGAAGCGACGATCGCGACGTTTTCTCCGGAAGCTTTTACCGCCGACTGCATTATCCTGCCGAACTCAAAAAGCTCTTTGAGAGAGGAAAACGATATCGCCACGGGCAGCAGGCGCCCCTTGAATCCCGCCGATTGAATATAATGGAGCGGGACCATTATCCCGTGGTCAAGATATGATTCTGCTATCTCCGCGCAAAAGATCTTTGTCGCGGACGCTTCTTTAACGATACGGCGGCCAAGCTCCGTGTCGCCCTTGCATGAAACCTTGACCTGCGATGCCCCGAACTGGCCGAAGTCGCCTTCAAATATATGGCTTGAATAGACGTGCACCGTGGTCTGTGATATTTCCCCGTGAGGAGTGATGATGATCACGGTGTCAGGATTTAACGTCTTCAGCTTTTTCGAAGCGGCTTCCAGCGCCTTTTTCGTCTTTTCCGCATCCTTTATCCTTTGTCCTCCTATCTGGGGGACGAGTATCGGGGGATGCGGGGATATCATCCCGTAAACTATTTTTCCCATTTATGTTTAATATTATACAAACTATTCCGGAAACTGCAAGGATATTTTTGGAGTCGGACTCGGTTTTTTGCTATAATTCCTTCATGACACTGAAAGTAAGCATATCCGGAGTCCGCGGGACCATAGGAGGATCATTGACCGAAGACGTGATCCTTGGTTTTACGAAAGCTTTTTCTTCATATATCGGCGGCGGCACGGTGATACTTGGGAGCGACGGAAGAAGTTCCGAGGGTTTTATCAGGGACATCGTGATAAATGAGCTCTGCAGGAACGGGATAGAGGTCATCGATATCGGCATCGCGCCGACACCCACCGTGCAGGTGACTGTCAGGGACAAGAAAGCCGGTGGCGCGATGATAATAACCGCGAGCCACAATCCGCTTGAATGGAACGGCCTCAAATTCGTAAGGGATGACGGGATCTTTTTGAACGAAGAGCAGGCAAAAAGACTTATCGGCATCTATGAAGGCCTGAAAAAAGGCCCGCGTGTAAGCTCCGGAGATCTCGCGGCCAGTTGTTTTCATAAAGATGTCGGCGCTCTTGACCGCCACGTCGGGCTTGTGCTCAAATGCATCGATGTCGAGCTGATCAAGAATAAAAACTTCAAGGTCGCGATCGACTGCTGCAACGGCGCCGGATCGGTCATTACAAAAAAGCTTCTAAATAAACTCGGCTGCGAGATCATCGCGATAAACACGCAGCCGGGTAAAGATCCTTTAAGAGGCCTCGAGCCCGTTCCGGGTAATCTCAAAGCGCTGTGCGACATGGTAAAAAAATTCGGTGCTGATATCGGTTTCGCGCAGGATCCCGACGCGGACCGGCTCTCGATCGTTTCTGACGAAGGAAAAGCCATTGGAGAAGAGTATTCCCTCGTGCTTGCTGTCGATTTCATCCTTTCAAGGGAAAAGAACGGCAAGAAAAAGACCGTCGTGACGAATCTTTCGACAAGCAGGATGACGGAAGATGCCGCAAAAAGATACGGGGCAACGCTCGAAAGGACAAAGGTCGGCGAAGTCAATGTCTCCGAAAAGATGAAGCAGACGAACGCATCTGCCGGTGGTGAAGGCAACGGCGGGATAATATATCCCAAGGTCGGTTACGGCCGCGACAGCATCACGGGGATGGGCCTGATACTGAACTGCCTTGCCGCCAGAGGCAAAAAACTGTCTTCTATTATCAAAGAGATACCGGCGTATTATATGATCAAGGAAAAGATCGCTCTTGACGACAGCGGCCTCACAAAAGCATTGCTTGAAAAGGTCAGGGAAAAATTCAAAGGATGCAAGATGGATATGTCAGACGGAATAAGGATAGACCTGCCGGACGGCTGGATACACGTCAGGGCCTCGAATACCGAGCCGGTCGTGCGCGTGATCGCCGAAGGAAAAGATATTGAAAGCACAAGACGCCTTGTCGATGAGGTGAAAGATCTGGTCTAGATACGTATCCCGAGCTTTTTGACGCTGTCCAGGATGGTAGTTTTCGGAACGTCCAGGATCCTTGAGGCGGCATCAGTGTCGTTCCCGCTGCTCTTTAGCACTGTATTTATCAATCTTTTATGGAATATATCTTTTGAGGATGAAAGGTCCCAATCCCCTTTGACCATGGCCTTTTTAAGCGACGCGCCCAGTATCATTGAAGAGTCCACCGGCAGGTCGGAAATATCTATGTAATCGCCCTTGGCTCTCAGCACGGCCGCTTCGGCCACGGAACTCAGCTCGTCGCAGTTCCCCGGCCAGCTGTAGTCCATCATGAGTTGAAGCGCGTCGGATGAAAAACCCTTGATGTTCTTGTCATGTCTTGCGCAAAATTTATCGGTATATGCTTTGAGCATCGCAGGGATATCTTCTTTTCTTTCCTCTATTTCAGGGATGCGGATCTTTATAAAATCTTCGATCAACTTTCCCTTGCCTTCCATACTGACGGCAATGTCGCCGGCCGTACCAAGAATTATCTTGATAGACTTGTCGATCTTGGCAGCGCTCCTGTTCTTCAGGAATTCCAGGATGCTCTGCTCAAAATGCACCGGCAGGAGGTCGAACCCGTCCAGGAATATAGTGCCGCTGGCCTCTTTCTCGGACCTTGTATCAGATGAATGATCGGCAAGAAGCTCGTTCACGGCCGTCCAGAACATGGATTCTGAAGACTCCTTTTCAAAAGCCGTCAGGTTCAGTTCAATAAATTTCTTTTTCCTGTTAGGGGAATTGTCATGGATCAGGCGGCCGACCATTTTTTTTGAAGCGCCTATAGTGCCGATAAGCATCACATCCTGCTCGCTTAAAGCCGCCTCCTCGATCTTAACGAACATCTCCTGTACAACAGCGCTTGTCCCTTCAAGCCATGGGACCGTGTCATCAGGAATGACCATCCTTCCGGGATACTGCGACCTTGAAATTATCTTTTCGATCGATCCCTCCAGCGATTCCTTGCTTAGCGGTTTGGGTATGAGTTCGAGTACTCCCTTTTTTGCGGCTGCCACAGCTTCGTTGATATTGCCTTTCTTTGAGATCATCACTGCCTTCAGGTGCGGCACCACGCTTTTTATGGTCTTAAAGGCTTCAAGGCCGTTTATCCCCTCGCAGTCGCCGTCGATCACTATGATGTCGGAATGCTTGTTCCTCATGTGCTCGAGAGCTTCGTTCAGGTCTGAAACGCTGTGCACGTTGTAACTGCCGCTAAGCATATTTTCGATGCCGGGGCAGACTGACGGGTCTTTTGAAAAGATAAGAATTTTATTCATCAATGATCTCCGTGATCTTAGCGGACACCCGATTTTTATCCATCAATTATACCACGCGGACCGCATAATGCCCTTTTATATCAAACGGTCCTTTTTCTTTTTATGATCTTTTCCGCGGCTTCAAGGTGCTCTTTTGTGTTCACGCCTATCGCAAGTGACGGGTCATCCATGCAGCAGGCCGAGATTTTTTTACGGTGTTTTTTCAGTATCTGTATTATGTCCGTGAGGTAGTATTCGTGCTGGCTGTTCTCGGGCCTGATCTCGTCCAGAGAAGAGAATATTTCCCCGCTTTCAAAACAGTATGTCCCGGTGTTTATTTCTTTCACCTCAAGCTCCCCGGGGACCGCGTCTTTCTGCTCCACGATCTTCTCGATGTCAAGGCGCTTGTCCCTGATCACTCGCCCGTATCCCGATGGATCGTCGATCAGGGCGGTTAAAACCGTCGCGGAAGCGTTTTTTTTACGGTGATGCCTGATCAGCTTTGTGAGCACATCGGCATTGATAAGGGGCATATCCCCGTTCAGCACAAGTATCGTCACATTTTTTCCGGCAAAAAAAGGCTTTGTCTGCATCAGCGCGTGCCCCGTGCCCAGCTGCTTTTTCTGCAGGACAAAACGGAGGCTGCGGCCTTTGTACAACGCTTTAACTTTGCCGGCCTGGTAGCCCACTATTACGTAAGGCGCTGCTATCCCGAGTTTTTTGACTGATCCAAGCACATAGCTCAACAGGGGTTTTCCGCAAAGCTTGTGCAGCACTTTGGGCATGTCGGACTTCATCCTTGTGCCTTTGCCGGCGGCAAGGATCACCGCCGTTATATTTTTCATGTTTCAATTATAGGATCTCGGTAAATCCACGTCAACTTGAGGTATAATATTTATATTGAAAAGCATGGCTGAAGAAAAATCATTAAAAGAAAAACTGCGCTGTCTTCTGGATGCCGAGCGCTTCGATCACAGCTTGTCAGTTTCAAAAACGGCTGTCCGCCTGGCCAGGATCCACGGCGCGGACATAAAAAAAGCCACGATAGCGGGACTGCTCCATGATTGCGCAAAATCCCTTTCTCCCGGTGAACTGCTGAAAACCGCAAAAAAAGAAAAACTGAGACTGGACAGCTTCGTCCTGCAGAACCCGAAGCTTTTACATGACAAAGTGAGCGCGGTCATCGCCAGAAAGCATTTTGGGATAAAAGACAGGGAGGTCCTTTCCGCGATCGGCCATCACACCGCCGGAAAAGAAAACATGACAAAGCTTGAAAAGATCATTTATCTGGCGGACCATATCGAACCCGGCAGAAAACAACACCATGTAAAAAAAATAAGGGGGGCCGCGAAAAAGAACATGGAAAAAGCGATTGCGCTTGTGGCAGGAGAGATGATACAATATCTTTTGAAAAACAATTTGCCCGTCTATTGCCGGACAGTCATTACAAGGAATTATTACTTAAAATAAATGTCAGATAAACAACTTTTTCCGGAGATTGCGGCCCGTTCCGGCTTAAATTCTTCGGGAAAAGCTTGGACAAAACTTCTGATATTCTTCACTGTCATCCTTGTAGTTCTTTCCGCTTTTCTGGGGTTTACAGCCTCATTTATCCTCAGCCGGATATCGGTATTCGAGATGCTTTTTACTTTGTCCCCTTCAAATGTACAGTTCCCCGAGATGAACATCCTGCTTCTTGGCATTGATGCCACCGAAGGCGTCAACAGGTCCGACACGATCATGGTCATGCATATCGATCCCGAAAGCAAGACAGTAAGCATCGTATCGATCCCCAGAGATACTCTCGTCGTCATCCCGGGGATCAGGATAGATAAAATAAATCACGCGTACGCCTTCGGAGGCCCCGAACTGGCCTGCGCGACAACATCAAGTTTTCTGAACGTACCCATCAACTACTATATCAAGATAAAAGTAGACGGCCTTGCAAATATAATCGACAGGCTCGGCGGAGTGATGGTCGATGTGGACCAGAGGATGTACTATGTCGATTACGCCGGAGGACTTTTTATAGACCTCAAGCCCGGAGTACAGAGATTGAACGGGAAACAGGCGATAGGCTACCTGCGCTTCCGGCATGACGCAAAAGGTGATTTTGGGCGCATAAAGCGCCAGCAAAAATTCCTTCAGGAAGTTGTAACCGAAATGGCCGGCACAAAGAATATCGTGCAGGTCTACCAGCTGCTGATGGATATGCTGGGGTGCGTCGAGACCAATTTATCCACATCGCAGATCCTGGGACTTGCGTCCATGGTAAGGCAGTCCTACGAGATAGGAAATATCGCGGTGGTCTCTATTCCCGGCACATCCACAAGGATCGATGGGATCTATTACCTGCAGCCTGAAATGGACAAGGTGATCCCTATAGTCGACCAATACCTTAGAGGAAGGAGGGTAAATGAGATCCCGAAAGAGACGGCAGCCAACTAAAAGAACGGACAGGCCCAAAGAGATCACCTCTCAAAAGCTCGCGCAACTCATCGCAAAAGGCGCTGTTGACAAAAAAGCTGAGGATATCGAGATAATAGATGTAAGGAAAAGTTCATCCGTCTGCAATTATTTTGTCATCTGCTCCTCTTCTTCAAAAGCCCAGACAGGCGCAATCGCCGGCGGCATAGATGAAGTCCTGGAAAAGAACTCTGTCAGGGTTCCGCGCTGGCAGGGCCGGCCGGATTCGAACTGGATGATACTCGACATGATCAGCGTCATCGCGCATGTCATGGGGACGGAAGAGCGCTCAAGATACAAACTCGAAGACCTCTGGGGCAAAAGCGGGATAATCTACCACGTGTGATCGTATCACATGCAAGTCTGTGCTCCTAATAAACGATAAATGGTATAGAGACCTTTGCTGCAAGTAAATAGCGGCAAAGGAGTGAAATATGTTCAGAAGAAATCTCGGTACTTTCGAGATCAGGGAAGACCAAAAAAAAGAAGACATCAGGAAAGTGTTTTTCCTGATACAGGATATTTCTCAGGGAAAAGTCGATGAGAAATACAGGGTTAATTTAAAAAAGGTGAACCTGATAAAATGATACCTATTACAGGCCTAAATAATATCGATCCGACAGCCATCTTCGCGGCCTCACAGAAAGCTTCTATATCCAATATCAAACGGCTTGAAATGAACGGCGAGGCGGTCAGTTTACAAAGGTTGGAGGATGAATTAAATGACCCGGAAAATAAGCAGCTGAAAATTAAGGTCACAACCAAAGAAGGAGACATCGTTAGTTTCACTCTAGTGTCTGGCCTGGAAAAACAAGCCGCTTTTTTATCCGCCTCCATTTAGTAAAACTTCTAACTTTTCTATAATATGTTAAAATATTCTTGTTCCTAATAATACTTATCTCCGGTTAAATAATAAGTTATCAGTTACATGGGCCTGTAGCTCAATTGGTAGAGCGCTTGTATGGCATGCAAGAGGTAAGGGGTTCGATCCCCCTCAGGTCCAGTTCTGTCAAGCCCCGTGAAAATTTTGTGCTATAATAATGTAAGCGCAGTCAATAACTGCACATAAACAAACCCCTATTTAAACGGTCAAGGATACTTTGCGCGTTTTTTTGCGGGAAAAACAGGAAAGGAAAAACAATGGCTGCTAAAAAAAAGTCCGGGTCCAAAAAGTTCGTTTACTTCTTCGGAGGAGGGCGTGCTGACGGCCATGAAAAGATGAAGAACCTCCTGGGAGGAAAAGGAGCGAACCTCGCCGAAATGGCGGGGCATCCTAAACTTAAACTTCCTGTCCCTCCCGGTTTCACGATAACGACCGATGTCTGCACGTATTATTACGAGAACCGCAAAAAATATCCTAAAAAACTGGAAGCGCAGGTAAAGACCGCGGTCGAAAAGATCGAAAAGATAATGGGAAAGAAATTCGGTGATCCGCAAAATCCGCTGCTCGTATCCGTCCGCTCCGGCGCGAGGAGTTCGATGCCGGGGATGATGGAGACGGTCCTTAACGTCGGGCTTACTTCAAAGACGATACCGGGACTTATCAAACAGACCGGCGGGAACGAAAGGTTCGTTTACGACGCTTACAGAAGGCTGATAATGATGTATAGCGATGTAGTGATGGAAAAGGCGGCGGGCATCGAGCCTAAAGACGATATGGGTATCAGGAAACAGCTGGACCACATGATGGGGAAGGTCAAAAACCAGAACGGCTACAAGAGCGATACCGATTTGACCGCGGAAGACCTGAAAAAGCTCTGCGAATCTTTCAAGAAAAAAGTCAAGGAGGTTCTCGGAAAAGAATTTCCTGACGACCACATGGAACAGCTCTGGGGAGGCGTAGGAGCGGTATTTTCTTCATGGAACGGTAAAAGAGCGATCTCCTACAGGAAGATCGAGAATATCCCCGATGAATGGGGAACGGCCGTCAGTGTCCAGACAATGGTTTTCGGCAACATGGGCAGCGACTGCGCGACAGGCGTCGCATTTACAAGGAACCCCGGCAACGGAGACGCGCACTTCTACGGAGAATATCTTATCAACGCGCAGGGAGAGGATGTAGTCGCGGGGACCAGGACCCCCGCCCCTATCAACACAGTGAGCCAGAGCGAACATAACAAAGATCTTTTAACGCTCGAAAAAGCGATGCCCGGGATCTACAAAGAACTGTTTGATATCCAGAAAAGGCTTGAAAAACATTATAGGGATATGCAGGATATTGAGTTCACCATAGAAAAAGGGACCCTTTTCATGCTGCAATGCCGAATCGGAAAAAGGAACGGCCCCGCGGCAGTGAAGATGGCCGTCGATATGGTAAAAGAAAAACTTATAACAAAGGAAGAGGCTGTTTTAAGGGTGACCCCGGCCCAGCTTGACGAGCTTCTGCATCCTATAGTGGATCCTGCCGCCGAAAAGACGAACAAACCTGTCGCAAAAGGACTGCCCGCGGGCCCCGGCGGCGCGGCAGGAGTGATCGTCTTCAGCGCGAACGATGCCGTCGAATGGGCGAAGAAAGGCAGCAAGGTGATCCTGGTCAGAGAAGAGACCAATCCCGAGGACGTCGAAGGAATGAGAGCGGCAGAAGCGATCCTGACTGCAAGAGGCGGGATGACCTCTCACGCCGCATTGGTAGCAAGAGGCTGGGGAAAATGCTGTATCGTCGGCTGCAGCGCTTTGGATATCGATCATCAGAAAAAAACGATCTCGGTCAGCGGAATGACCCTGAAAGAAGGCGACTGGATCACTCTTAACGGCACCAAGGGAAATGTATATGCCGGCAAACTGCCGATGATAGATGCGACCGAAGAATCCAGTCTTTTGGATTCATTCCTTGTCTTGTGCGACGGGATCAGAAGATTGAAAGTAAGGACCAACGCCGATACTCCTGCTGACGCAAAAAAAGCAAGACAGTTCGGGGCCGAGGGCATCGGGCTTTTCAGGATAGAACATATGTTCTACGGTGAAGGGACCGAAAAGCCGCTTTTCATCCTGAGAAAGATGATCCTTTCAAAGACGGAGAGCGAAAGAAAGGAAGCCCTGAAAGAGCTTTATCCTTACATGAAGTCGGATATCAAGGCGACTCTTGAGGCGATGAACGGCCTGCCCGTGACGATCAGGCTGATCGACCCGCCGCTCCACGAATTCGTCCCGCATGAAGCAGCAAAGCTCGAAGAACTTGCAAAAGCACTGAACATCAGCATGGAAGAGCTTGAAAAACGGGCAAGCGTGCTCAGAGAAAGCAATCCGATGATGGGCCACCGCGGGGTCAGGCTCGGCATCACCTACCCGGAAATAACGGAGATCGAAGCCAGGGCGATATTCGAATCCGCGGCGGAACTTATTAAGACGGGGAAAAAGGCGCATCCGGAAATTATGGTGCCGGTCGTAGCCATGGTAAGAGAGATCGATGACCAGATCGTTGTGATAAAGAGGATCTATGAAGAGGTAAAAGCTAAATACAAAGTGAATATCCCTTATACTGTCGGAACGATGATAGAGATCCCGAGAGCCGCTCTTGTGGCGGATAAGATCGCAAAATCGGCCCATTTCTTCTCTTTCGGGACCAATGACCTTACGCAGATGAGCTTCGGTTTCAGCAGGGACGACATCGGCTCGTTCCTTCCGGAGTATATCGAGAAGAAGATCATAAATGTTGACCCGTTCGTAACTCTCGATCAGAGCGGCGTAGGAGAGCTCGTCAAGATGGGCGTTTTAAAAGGCAGGTCCGCAAGGGCGGACCTGAAGATCGGCATCTGCGGAGAGCACGGCGGAGATCCCGCATCTGTTGAATTCTGCCATAATATCGGGCTTAACTATGTAAGTTGTTCTCCTTTCAGGGTGCCTATCGCGAGACTCGCGGCTGCACAGGCGGTGTTGAAAGAAAAGTCCAGCAGAGCATATAAATCAAAATAGATATGCAAACGATCCGCGAAGCGGTTGAAAAAAAAGAAAGCCAGGCTCTTTCTAAAAGAGCCGCTTTGTCTTGCAAAAGCAGGGGCAGGCTGCGCGGTGAAAAAGAATGCGATATCCGCACTGCTTTCCAGCATGACAGGGACCGCATCATCCATTCAAAAGCTTTCAGAAGGCTCAAGCACAAGACGCAGGTCTTCATCGCGCCCTCCGGGGACCATTACAGGACTAGACTGACCCACACTCTGGAAGTCTCGCAGATAGGACGGACCATTGCCAGAGCGCTCGGACTTAACGAGGACCTGACCGAAGCGATCGCGCTCGGACATGATCTCGGACATACTCCATTCGGCCACGCCGGAGAAGCTGTCCTTGACAGCCTCCTGAAAAAATACGGCTTGAG
The DNA here is from genome assembly GCA_026387835.1 of Candidatus Saganbacteria bacterium. Taxonomy (NCBI): domain Bacteria; kingdom Bacillati; species Candidatus Saganbacteria bacterium. Next base: position 56,173 of record JAPLKZ010000013.1, on the reverse strand, counting down.
ATTTTTCCATAACGAGCAGAGCCTGCACGTGATAGACGATATAGAAAGATTGAACCTGACGCGGGAAGTCAGGGACGGAATACTTAACCACCCGTGGACTTTTCCTTTGGCAAAGACCCTCGAAGGCCAGATCGTCAGGTTCGCGGACAGGATCGCGTATATCAATCATGATATCGATGATTCGATACGTTCAGGAGTTTTAAAAAGAGAGCAGATACCGGAAAAATTCCAGGATTTCATCGGCAGAAGCCCGGTAGACGTATTCGTGAAAGACGTGGTAAATAACAGTAGCGGAAGAGATAAAATATGCATGGGCAGAAAAGGCCTTTCCGTTCTTAATGGCCTTTACGGCTTCATGTACAGGACCGTCTATACCGGACCGCGCTCAAAAAATGAAGAAAAAAAGATCTATCACGTGCTCTCCGCTCTTTTTGGCCATTACATGTCTGAACCTTCAGGCATACCGGACTTTAAGCGCGCCGGAAACAAAAAAACTCTTGCCGGAGCTGTCAGGGATTTTATCGCCGGCATGACCGACAGGTATGCCCTGTCCGCTTTTGAGACGATATTTGTCCCGTCGCAGTGGAACAAATGATAGATAAAAATATTATCGAAGACATCCGGAGCAAGGCTGATATCGTAAGTATCGTATCAGATTATGTCGCCTTGAAGAAGAGGGGTAAGAATTATCTCGCGCTCTGCCCTTTCCACAGCGAAAAAACGGCCTCATTTACCGTCAGCCAGGAAAAACAGCTCTTTCACTGCTTCGGCTGCAGCGAGGGCGGGAATGTTTTTTCTTTCATCATGAAGATAGAGAACATCTCTTTCAAGGAAGCGGCAAAACTGCTCGCCGATAAGCTCGGGATACCGCTCGAGATCGACGCGCGGCCTCAGGATCCACAGGGTACCAAAGACCAAAAGATATTTGAGATAATATCTTCGGCCCTGGAATTCTATGAGCTGGAGCTTAAAATATCGGAGACCGCTCTTGCTTATGTTCAAAAAAGGGGGCTGGACAAGCAGGCGCTTTCGACTTTCAGGATCGGTTACTCACCCGACTCGTGGGATAAGACTTACAGGTTCCTGACATCAAAAGGCTATCTTCCAAAAGACATCGAACTTGCCGGCCTTATCCTCAAGAAAGAAGGTTCTAATTCCTATTACGACCGTTTCAGGAACCGGCTGATGTTCCCTATCTTTGACGCGAAAGGCAGGGCGCTCGGTTTCGGTGCAAGGTCCATGGACGGGGGCGATCCTAAATATCTCAATTCGCCGGACTCCCCTGTTTATAACAAGGGGAACGTTCTTTTCGGTCTCAATTTTTCCAAAGAACACATCAGGGAAAAGCGCTGCGCTCTTATAATGGAAGGCTATATGGACGTGATATCCGCTTTTTCCGCCGGTTTTGACAATGTCGTCGCAAGTTCGGGCACTTCTGTCACGATAAATCAGGTGAAATCACTGCAGAGGCTTACCGATAATATAACGCTCGTCTTTGACAGCGATGCAGCCGGCTCCCAGGCGACGGAAAGAAGCATAGACATTCTTAAAGAGATCGGGATATACCCGAAAGTCGCCGTGCTGTCCGGCGGAAAAGATCCGGATGAGATAATAACAAAAGAGGGCAAGGAAAAGTTTTCTGAACTGTTAAATAAAGCTGTGCCGTGGTTAGCTTATAAGCTCGGGGCTGTTCTGAAAAAAAATGATATATCTTCTCCGGAAGGAAAATCAAAAGCCCTGAAAGAAGCCGCCGCGATCCTTTCAAAAGAAAAGGACAATGTGATACGGAGTGAATACTCCAAAAACCTGAGCAGAAGATTGAATGTTGACGAAGACCACGTGCTTTCCGCAATAAAAGACTCGGGGTATTACAGCACTGGTGACTTCAGGGGCAGGCGGGGCCCGATAAAAAAACCGCTTTCAAAGATAGATGAGGCTGAAAAGACGATAATAAAGCTGTGCCTGGAAGACACCGCCGGCCGTGATAATGCCATGAAAGATCTGACCGCGGATGATTTTTCCTGTTCCGTGAACAGGGAGATATTTGAAAAACTGCCTCCTGCCGGAGCAGACATGGGAGAAGATAGATTGCCGGTCATTGTTGACGCGCTCGCAACTGAAGAGGCTAAAAAGGCCTTTTCAGCTATTATATTTGACGATCATGAGATCATGGACAGGGAGAAGACGCTTCAGGATTGCATAAACACGCTGAAATCCAACGCGCTTAAGATAAGGATAGACGGCCTTAAACGCAGGATGTCTGAGGCTGAAAAAGCGAACGACCTTGCCGGCTTGGCGGCGCTTCAGGAAGAGTTCAAGAAGTGCCATAACGAGATAAGGTCATTTTAAGTGAAATTCATGCGCATTAATGGCGATATATTTATGAGTAGTCTTGGCCTGTGACTGCTCAGGCAAAAAGGAGGCCTGTGATGACTCAAACAAGTGAAGAACAGCCCCGGACAAGGGGGAAAAAGCCGTTCCACAGCCACGAGGACTATGTCTCGGTTTTTCCCGACCATTCAAAAAGCTCAGAGGATATAGAATATCTTCTTAAGAACGCTGATGTTGCCGAGGACAAAATGAAAAAGATCCCCGTCGTGGAAGATGAGGTAAACCCTCACGACGCTTCCGACTTCAAGGGGCCCGGCGTCGACGACACGGTCAAGATGTACCTCAGGGAGATCGGAAAATTCCCTCTCCTAACTTTCGCGGAGGAGGTCTCGATCGCTAAAAGAATGAAGCGGGGCGATATGAAAGCAAAGCATAAACTGGTAAATTCCAACCTGCGCCTCGTGGTGAGCATAGCAAAGAAATACACCGGCCGCGGGATGCTTTTCCTCGACCTGATACAGGAAGGAAATCTTGGCCTTATCCGCGCGGTCGAGAAATTCGATCACCGCAAAGGGTATAAATTTTCCACATACGCTACCTGGTGGATCAGGCAGGCGATCACGAGGTCCATAGCCGATCAGGCCCGCACTATCAGGATCCCCGTGCATATGGTCGAGACCATAAACAAGATGAGGAAGGTCACAAGAGGCCTTCTTCAAAAGCTGGGAAGGAAACCGACCGAGACAGAAATAGCCAGAAGAGCAAGAGTGTCCGTCGACAAGGTCAGAGAGATCATAAAAGTCTCGCAGCTCCCGCTGTCTCTGGAGATACCCATCGGGGACGAGGAAAGCTCGCATCTCGGTGATTTTGTGGAAGACTCGACAATAGCGCATCCCGACGAGACGGTCCTTCACGGCATGCTGCGCGATGACCTGGAAGAAGTGATGAGCTCTCTATCTGAAAGAGAGAGGACCGTTATAAAGCTCCGTTTCGGGCTTGAGGACGGCAGGCCGCGGACACTTGAAGAAGTGGGCCAGATCTACAAGGTCACAAGAGAACGCATCCGCCAGATCGAAGCAAAGGCGCTGCGCAAGTTCAAGCATCCGACGCGAAGCAGAAAGTTAAGAGAATATCTGAAATAATCAACTCACCCCCGTCCCCTCTCTTGATAAGAGAGGGGACGGGGGTGAGTTTTTCGTCCTTGACATTCACCCCCTCGTATATGTACAATTTATCTAATATTTTTTTATAAGGAGGACTGGTATGAAGAAAATCGTTTTAGCTTGTCTGTCGGTCTGTCTGATAGCTTCGGCTGCAATTGCTATGCCGTCGGGTGTACTGCCTTACGGGGCAAGCGCCAAGATCGCAGGGATGGGCGGAGCCGGGTCCGCTATTGTCGATGACATCGCAGCCGCTTATTACAACCCTGCAGGCATGGCGAGAGCTCAGGCAGTCGCACTCAAGCTCGGCGCGGCATACACTTCGCAGGGATCCGATAAGCTCATGAATGTATTGGGCAATATATCAAACCCCGCTAAGTTTTTAGCGGATAATTTTTCACAGCAGATAAACGTGAAAGGCAGCGTAAACGCGATCGTCGGTTTTGATGTTGCAAAGACCGGCATCAGCGTGATCCCTGTGACCTATCTCGAACTTAACAAGAACAAGAACGAGTTCGGCGCCGGAGCAATCGCGAATCTTAATTCGGACAGCGCGCTCACGATGGGATATGGGGTCGGCGTTCCATATCTTGGTGACATAAATATCGGTTTCAACGCGAAGTATATTTATAACGCTACGGCCGACGCCAGTGTTGCCGCGGGAGTATCCACGACCGACATAACGAATACCGTCAACAGTTATTCGGGATTCGGCCTTGATATAGGAATGCAGGGAAAGACAAATGTCGTCCCTACTATGCCGATATCTTTCGCGCTCGTTTATAAGGACCTTTTCGCCAATTTGAAAGGCACTCAGGCAAAGACAAAAGGAACGTTTAATAACTCGGATGGAAGTCAGAGCGGTCCGATGCAGAATCTTACGCCATCTCCTCTCGCTGATGTTTCCGTGCCGACGACCCTGGTCATCGGCGCCGCCACCGAGATACCTCTCATCGGAGCGAAGCTTGCTGTCGACCTTGACAGCGTTTCGTCCGGTTATTCGGTCACGCACATTGGTCTTGAATATCCTATCCTGATGAAATTGGTCGCGCTCAGGATCGGTTCGATATCGGGAGGTAACAGCGCGGCCCCTGTGAACATGATGACATATGGTATCGGAGTGCTTGCCGATACTGTCAACCTCGCGTTCGTCAGCGATAATAATAATTCGACGAACAATAAGACAATGGTCGACGTGCACATCGGCTTCTGATATCCCTGTTCATTATAAAGGGCCGCATCCTGCGGCCCTTTTATTATAGATATTGCTCTATTCCAGATTAACCACTTCAAATGTTTGCGCGACTTGCTCCTGCGGAAGATCATCTGCCTTTGCCCAGTGAACGAACCGTCTCATCCATGGAACCGCATCAAGCATATCCATGGGTTTCGTGCTGTGATTGATTCCTCTTCCGATCTCTTCGACCAATAATGTATTTTGATGCTTAAAATCACGCAGAAAAGTCGCCATCCTTGATAATCTTTGTCCTGACAGAGCTCCTGCCTCCGTGATCTCGATTATCCTGTCCTGTGAAAAAGCGCCGTCTCCTGTATAAAGAAGTGCGTTCCTTCCGTCATCAATTTTCAGCATGATCGTGGGTATCCCGTGCAGGGTCCATTCTGTTCTGATATTAAGATGGTTTGAACCCATGAACATCATATTTTCACGGAAAGTGCTCAGAGCCCCCGGCCACGGGGTTAGATTCCGGGATGAAGCGATGAAGTTGACGTCGTTAAAGTTTGCACCTCCCATAAATGAGATCTTTTGGACCGCTTTTTCATACAAACCCATGGCCCTGCATTTTTTGAGCAGTGATATTGCCGCGAATATATGTGTGTATAGGTCTATTCTTCTGACATTTGGATCCGCGAGAAGGTCAAATAATCCGCTGTCATGGTCCGGATGGACATGGGTTAGCACCCAGGATATTGTGTTCAGATTTATTCCCGTTTCTTTCAGCACGGCCGGAACCTGAGGCCCGCAATCGATGACGACATTTCTGCCGCGGGACCTCACAAGCATTGAAACTGAAAAACCTTTTGGATAGCCTCCGGAATTTACACCCAGCATGAACACGCCAAATCGCGGATCCCATTCTTCTAATGTGGGGATATTTTCCCTTTCAAAGACTACCGGCGAAAAATCATCGGAACATATCCGTTCTTCGTCGAAGATATATGTCTTTCCGTCCGGAGTCATAACCCTGACTGGATTCTCTCTGACCCTCATATCAAAAGCTTCTCCCCGTCTTAATATGATTATGTCCGCCATCCTACCGGCATCTCTTTCGCATCTTCCGCTATAATATTGGATTTCCTGCGCAAGTTCGTCTGAGGATAATGTCGCAACACCCCAGTGATCAAGTTTTGCCCTGTCAAAAATAAAAGCTGAAAAAGGGTTCTCGTCCTTGGCATAGGGCCTGTATGCCTGCGCAAGATATTGTCTGACCGCTTCCGCTGTATCGCTGTCAGGGACTATAATTTTCACCCGATCGCCGGTCTGAGCGCTTGAAATCGATAACGGGAAAAACATTTCATTTAAATGTTGTCTTGACGGCACAATCGCAACATCCGGCCTCAGTCCCTCCGCTGCCAGGGCTTTTCCCGCGTTCGGAGCAAGCCCCGCGATCACGATACGATCATTCGGCCGCTGTAAAACCAGCCTGTTCTGTACAGGGAGTCGGAATCCGACATCCTGAACAGTCCATTGCCTTGAACATCCCCTGTTTGTGAAGTTTACAGATGCGTGTCCCATCTTGAATATTAATCGATAAAAAAATCGTAAAGTTTCAGTATTTCTGATCGTATGGTAAGTTTTACGGTTTTTTGATAAAATTACAAATGTGGCCCCATCGTCTAACGGTTAGGACATCAGCTTTTCAAGCTGACGGTCGGGGTTCGATTCCCCGTGGGGCTAGTTGATTATTCGCACCCCTTGCCTTATTGCGTTATAATATCCATTAATGAAACGTTTAATATGCGCGGCTATCATGACCGCTATATTGATAACATTTTGTTCCGCCGCGGACTATGGAAGCAAAGACCTTCTGAACAAGACTAATTTCGCATCATATTTCCGCGATTACCTCGGTTTTCTTTACGACAGCCACGGATGCCTGCATTTCACTCCGTCAGATATCTATCTCCTTTACAGGACAGTAAAAAAGGGGACGCCTCTTATAATAAGGTCTTATTCCGATAAAGCCCTGCCGTTCCAGGATAAAAGCATCGCATTTTTCGACGACGTTGTGATGGATGAAAAAGATATAGATTATTATGCTTCGCTGTTCAGCAGCAGCAGGACATCTTTAGTGGTATTTCCTTCATTTTCAAGATTATATATTTTCCTTGATAACAGGCCGTATGTCAAAGTCCCGGTCCAAGCCGGGCCTCCGTATGATTTCACCATGCTTGAGGACGTCGTAAAGAACAAACCTTTGGACAGGGATTTCATGACGGCGACGCCGACGGACACCGGCAGATACAAGATACTCGGCAAAACAGACCATTATATCAGTCCGACCTATCCTGAGATCACAAAACTTGCGTTCGGCACGGAAATAAAATATAATTCCGGCATCTGGACCGTTAAAAGATTCCCGGGCTATATCCCGGCCCCGCGTTTCATACAGGAAGACCTTTTACAGCAGGAAAGCGGCTGGAGATATAATTATTACGACATTTCCCGCGATAATTACGGCAATATCCTCTCATTAAGATGGGCCGGGCATGATTTCGGGAAATATGTGATCTACTGGACCAGGGACGGCAGGGCAAGGTATCCCGAGATCGGCTATTGCTCGGGCGAGCTCCTTTTCGAACAATACAAGCTGGTAGGCAGCATAGCAAATATACTTACGATGGACGGGCCTTTAGATATCGAAGGGCTGGCTGTAAATAATCTTGACTTTAGTTCTTACAAGAATGCATACGACTTCATTTCAACATCAGGCAGGGAAAATAAAATGATCCCCGAAGAAGCGGCTTTTTACAGATTGTTCCACGATATGCCCCTGACCAACAAGGACAGGGCGGTCCTTGATCCGCGGCTTGAAAAAGCATACCTTGCTTTCAAATCGCGAGATCTGCCGCAAGACAAAAAAGTGAGGCGCGATACTCTGAGCCTGTATAATTATCTCAGGATCTATAACAAAGTGATTGAAAAGAACGCCGGGTGGTACGGTAAGATGAAAGCTGACTGGGGGTTCTGGGTCGGTCTCAGGGAAAAGCTGATAAACGACTTTGAAAAGAACGGTGTCCCTCAAAAGTCAAGGAAAAAGATCGTAGAGAAATGGATAAACTCAAGACTGGAGTTCAAGACAATAAAATGAGGAGACCGATAATGATGAAAAAAATGATCGCAACAATATCCCTGTTGCTGATCGTAAGTTCCTTTATATTGTGCCGTGTCGTAACCGCTGATGACGATGAATACATTTTTACTTGCACTGCCTCTCTGAATAATTATAATTTTCATATCCTTTTCAATAATATGCTCGGGTATCTTTACAAGAGCCATGGCTGCATGCATTTGTCGCCGTATAACAGCTGGATGCTTTATAAATTGCTGCCAGTCGGAAGCAGAATAACGATAAAGCCTTACCCGCAAAAGATCGACAACGGCATTTTTTCTTCGACTCCCTATCTTGTGGAACTTATACAATACGAGTCGGACGTTGAAGATATAGCAAAGAAACTGTCCGAGAAGAATGCTTGCACCGTAGAGTTATATCCGGGTTCCGAAATTTTGTTAATAAGATATAAAGGTTCCCCTTTTGGTAAAATGTATTTTGTGCCCGGCCCGGAAAATAAGATGTATCCGATGCAGGGAAGGGACGAAAAAGGTCTGCCATATTTTGACGATAATCAGGCATATCCTACAACAACAGGAACTTTCTATGTCTTCAAGAAAGTCATTGATTACCACTCCCCTACTTACCGTGACACCACGGAAATCCCCATGGGCTCTTTGATAATCTTTAAAGACGGTGAATATGTGTATAGAAATCCAAAAGGTGTTTTTATCCCGGTACCGGAAGCGGTTGAGCAGGACTTAAGTAAAAAAAGCGACGACAGGAATTTCGAGTATTTTAAGGTCAAAAAGGATGATTCAGGAAAGATCATTGAAGCAGGATGGGGAAGCAACACTTTCGGAAAATACGCGCTAATGATCTCTAAAGATAAAAAGACCATGTTCCCCGAACTGATCCACACCAGCGGCGACCTTATGATGGAAGAGCTGAAGTTCATAAAAGAGACGGTCGGTCTTCTCGTGCAGCCCGGCGAAGATTTCGACTCGTGCGTAGCGTCAAGCGAAGGCTTCTGGAAATATAAGGCTTACTATGATTTTACAAAAGACCCCTCAAGAGACGATCTGTTACAAGATATTGAAAGCGCTTATTATAAATTATATTTCGACATACCCCTTGACGATAAAGAGCTTTCTTTGATGCCTAAAGACGCGATCGTCGCCAATAAATTCGTCAAGGCAATAGCGCCTCTTTCGCCAAGCGAAGAAGACATCCTGATAAGCAGCAGGATGGCAAAAAGGACCGGCGGCAAGTTCTTCCCCGACACAAAAAAGATCCTTGGCATGCAGCAATATACACATCAGTGCGCGGTTGGGGTAGACAAGTTCGCAAATTTCTACCGGACGGTGAAAGATAATTGGGGGGACCTTATAAATATCCGTAGGAACATTGCAGATGACTGTGTCAATACCGGCTCTCCGGAAAAGATTTTCATTACTAACTTTGGGATAAAGCTGTTGGTAGAAAGGTCCAAGCTTAAAAAACTGACGCAGGACAGCGTTACCGATATCTATAACGTAACAGATAGGACAAAGGCGATCGAATTCAAGTTCAAATACTGACCGGTATCGGCTATCTTTTTTCTTTCATATTGTACATGATACTGTCAGATCCTGACTCTTCCACTTCTATCATCTTGTACGGCAGGAATACATGGGACGAGGTCTCTTTCACGTACAGGTCCGTCAATCTTATCTCAAAATGCATGTCTGCGGGGATCACTTTAAATTCGTCTTCTGCGATCACTCCCTCCATCGGAGCTGCCCATTCCTCTATGACCGAAGCGACCGTGGCGCGTTTCCCGCTGAACTCCTCACCGAACTCGGTCAGGACGGCGACCTTTGGTTTTGCTTCTTTAATAACGTTAATTGAACCTATGAGGCCCAGATGCTGGTCCAGAAGTTTTCCTTCCTCTTTTTCAAGCGAGCCGATGTTGAACAAAAGCACCTGGCAGCCTTTATACTGTTCTCCGAGTCCTTTTTCATATCGCGAATCGCCCGTCACGCCCACGCATACCGGATGACCTGCTTTATCCTCGATATTCGTTTCGATCACGAGGCCTACCGCTGATTCCTCGTGAGTCCAGAGCTCCTCGTGGAAAGCCTGCTTGACATGGACCGTGCACCCGTATTTTTCCTTGAGCGATACGGTCCCGACATGGTCGATCGTCGCCCCGGGAACTAACAGTTTGAAATTTATCTCCCTGTTACCCCAGGGGTCAAGCGCATTGAAAAGTCCCTGATATTTGAGCATCACCCCGGGAGAGCCGAATACATCAAGGGTCTTCGCCCTGCTCTGCGGAACATGGTCATTGTGCTTTGCCAGAAGGGAAAGGATCGCTTCTATCGACTCGGTATGGTCGTCGTGGTCATGCGTCGCGATTATCGCGTCAAGGTCCACGATAGACAGGTCAAGGTCTTTAAATATCTCCAAAAACTCGTATCCCGGGTCTATGGCTATCGACTTTACGGCTCCGAGATGGTTCTTGAGCGTCAGAAGGTAACCGCCGCCCTGGCTCACTCCCGTTGAAAACAACGGCGAGCAGGAATTCCATTTATGGAGGGTCTTCAGGATATTTGCGCCGACTGCTTTATCCAGAAAAGGCACCACGTTGAGGTCATTGCGCAGTTTTTCCTTTGATCTTGAGACCATGTCTATCATCGGGAAAATAGTATCTTCCATATACATCAAAGCCCTTGCAGCGCCAAGGTCTTTCTGCTTGTAAATGTGCGCCATGTGATTTGACTGCTTGAAATCCTCTAGCGCGTTCTTGAACTTTCCCTGCAGGAATTTGGATATCCCGCGGCAATAAAGAAGATGGTTCAGGACAGTCTCCCTGTGATGGGACCTTTTTATCATATCGTCATAGATATGCTCGGCTTCTTTGTAAAGCCCGTCGTCAAGGCAGATGAAGCCGATAGTATCCCACGGGGAGTTGTCCCTGTAATCGACGGAAGCGGAAATGTATCTTTCGATCGTGCGAAGTATCAGCGGCATCTTTGAAATGATCCAGGTCTTTCTCTCGAACCGCGAGAACTTTTTCAGGTTAGGCCAGGTCTCCGGTCTCTCTACATCAAGTTCCATACCGATTATGTTATCATAAATATTCGCGATTAAAAACGGTTCCGGCTGATCAATCTGTCAGAAACAGGCCTCTTGCCGTCCATATCAATATTGAACGGCAGGTATACTTTTATCAGCGCCGCCCACCCCGACTGGTTCTCTTTGTTATAGGAATACCTGAGCCCGAGATCCACGTTCACGATAGACTTCATTTCAAGATGCAGTTCCGCCCCTGCCGAAAGCTGGGAATTGCCGGCTGTGGATGAAGCTCCGTCAATGAAAACAAGCCCGCACAGGTCCTCAAAATACAGGCCTTTCGACCACCAGCCCTGCCTTATTTTCAACAGCCGCCTGTTTATCTCTGCCGACAAGATCATGCCGCTCTTGTCCGTAAGCGCCGCCTGATAACCCCTTATCTGCGGGAACACGTCGGACGGGTTATCGGGATCATAAATGGCGACCGCGGACGCGTCCAGGCCGTTGTGCAGGAAAAATGCCGAGATATCAAGCCTTCCGATATAGCCTGTCCTGGAAATAGAGGACCCTAACCTGAGGCGTTCAAACATGATACCGGATGAAACATTAAATATCGTGTTCGGAAGGTTAAATCCGGCTGATAAAAAAGGCTCGACCATCTTTCTTGAATAGTTATCGAAAGAGCTGCCGTAAAGGCCGAGATCAAACGAAGACAGACCCATTGCTATTTTATCTATCAAAGGATAAACGACCTGGCCGCTGATCTGGGAGGTCGTGTCGTCAGCGTATCCTATCGAAGCGATCGCAGGCGAGAAAAAGTTGGTCTGGACACTGGTGCTTAATACCATTTTTTTCTTTCCGCTGTCATAAAGAGCCAGGGCTTTATATGGAAAATTGCCTATCGCGTCCTGCCCGGTGAAGAAAAGCCCGCTTTGCGCTGAAGAGCCGTCAAACAAGAGCATAGGAATTCTTGTGTAAGGCGGGAACAGCGAATTGATATTGTCTGAATAATCCCCCTGTTTGACATCTTCTTTCTTAAGTGTGAGATCGGCCTTGTCTTCTCTGACGGCCATGGGAGGAACGAATTTGAAGCTTTCCATGTTCTTTTTAAAAATGTCGTAGCCGTCACCGGTAACACCGATAAAATATAACTTGTTGTTCTTCTCATCATAGACCGGATGTTCTTCATATCCGCCGCTTGAGACCTTAGAAATTATTTGTGATCCTATATTGTAGCTGTACAGGTTATATTTCCCTCCATAATTTGAACTGAAAAATAGATTATTACCGTTAAGTGAATGCCCGCCCTCGAAATAAGGGGTCTGCACTATTTCTGATATCTTTTTTGAATCAAGACCGATCTTGTAGATGCCGAAGTTCTCAAGGTCCTTCCTCGCGCAGACATATAGGTCGCCGCTTTTAGCGATCATCCTGTCAATCAAAAGATCTGTCTGCATCAGGACCGAATTTTTTAAGGTTTTCCTGTCAAAGACGATCAATTGCGAACCAAAAGGATCTTCCCTGTCCTTAGAATATATAATATTGCCGTCCTCAAGCACTTCAAGGTCCCTGATATCATCTTCGAACAGTACGCTTGTCTTGCCGGTCTTCAGGTCTTTGGCATGGATCTTGTTGACGAACCCTTTTCCTCCGAGAGATTCGTTGCTGAACCCCGGCATCTTGTCTTCCTCGGAATAATAGAGCATACCGTTTTTTATCTTGAGCAGGTCTCCTATCATCACTTTTGAAAGAATACCTCTGTATGGTGCTGAGCTCGCAATCACCTTTTCCTGTCCCGTGTCCAGATCTTTTTCGATTATCTGGGAAAACCAATAGCTTGTAAAAGCAGCCGTCTTTACCGGGTATCCGCGTGAAAAATAAAGTTTGCCGCTCTCGATGACCGGGTTTTTTATTATCCAGCCGTGCTGTGTGAACCGGTCCCCGTCGACTTTGAAATTTTTTGCTTTTTCTTTTTCATATTCTTTCCAGTCTTCCCACAGGTGCGGAAAGTTCTTTCCGAAAGCCGCCCTTGCGGTAGTCCCGATCTGCAGGACCGGTATGCTGCCGCCGTAATATTTAAAGAATTTTGTCAGGCTGTCCTGCCCGTATTTTTGTGAGAGAAACCTGTAGAACTCGCTGCCGTACATATATGCACCGCCGTGCCAGGGATAATCGACAGGCATGAACGTCGCTTCTTCGATCGAAGGAAAATCACCTTCCTTTGCCCTCGACATCACATAGGCGTCAAAAAAACCGTCGTTCAGCCTCCCTGAATACGGGCTGTAATTTGATTCGCTGTACACGGCTATGCCTTCAAGCCCCCACAGGGGAAATATCGCGTTAGGGTATAAAGCCGGGCCGAATACGTCCGTTAATATCTTGAATAATCCGCTGACGTTGGATATCTCAGCCATGTGCGTGTACTCATGCACTGTAAGTGTTGAGAACCAGTCCTGGTTCAGCTGCAGCTGCCCTTCGGACGGTGACTTGATATTGAGTTCGATCCTGTTCAATGCCGGTTCGGTATATCCGTTGACGAGGTTCCCGACGTCCTGGACTATAATATTTGTGTTCAGGCAGGTGTTCCCCGCCAGGCTTTCCACTTTAGTCCTGTAATATTCAAGGGATTGAAGTATTTTCCACGCTTTGTCTTCGAGCCCCGGCTTGTAGAACACGGTAAAATGTTTTGTTTTGTATGTTCTCCAGTCAGACCATGCGTGGGATACGGAGATGAAAGATACTAACAGAATGAAGATAAAGACCGGTATCAGTATTTTCCGGGACATTTGGATAGATTATAACATTATGAATGCTGAAGAACGCCTGCACGCTTGATGTCTTATTTGTCTTTAAGTCTTTTTTTCTTCCCCACCGAGAACCCGAAATGGCCGAGATATTTACCCATTGCGAAATATTTTCCGTGGCTGTAGCAGATGAGGTCCGCTTCTTCCATGTCAAAGACACCTTTTTTGTCGATGAAGTTTCTGTCGGCATGTATGCAGATCACTTCGGCAAGGAACATATCGTGGCTACCGAGTTTTTTGATCTCTGTGACCTTGCACTCGATATTCACCGGGCTTTCCTTTATCAGCGGCGCGCTCACGGTCCTTGCTTCGAGAGGCGTCAGTTTCATTTTCTGGAACTTGTCCTCGTTCCTTCCGGACCTCATCCCGCAATAGTCAGTCGCAAAAGCAAGCCCCCTTGTTGTCAGGTTGATCACGAACTCGCCTGATTTTTCGATGATCGCATGCGAATATCTTTCGGGCCTTATTGAGATAGATACCATTGCGGGATCAGTACACACGGTCCCGACCCAGGAAAGCGTAATTATGTTGGAGTTCTCCGTGGTCCCGCCCTTCCTGTACTCGCCGCAGGTTACCATGACCGCGGGCAGCGGATAGACCATCGTTCCTGGTTTCCAGATATCTTTTGTCATAATATTCTATAATAACATTTTTAAAGCGAACTTATAAAACCGTTCATATCCTGAGGAATTTCCGAGCTGATGGTGATCTTTTCCTGTCTGCCCGGATGGACGAACGATATTTCAGACGCGTGCAAAGGCATTCTGTCTAAAACGATCTTCCCGTTTATAATGATGGGTTCTTTCCTGCCGTAAAGCTCGTCTATCGCGAGCGGGTGACCGATAGCTTTCAGATGAAGCCTTATCTGGTGCCTTTTGCCTGTCACAGGCCGTATTTCAACTATTGAATAACCTTTTAGATTTTTTAATGTCTTTACGATAGTTATCGCCTCGAACCCCTTGCTTGAAAGAGCGACCTTTTTTGATCCGATCTTGCTTTTTGAGATTGGGATCGAAATTTTCTTTTCAACAAAATCCGTTTTGCCTTCCACAATACCGATATATTTTTTTTCTACTTTCTGCTGTTCAAACTGGATATTCAAGTCCCTATGCGTAGCTGGATCCAAAGCAAAGACAATTACACCGGAAGTATCCTTATCCAGCCGGTGGACTACAAAAAACTTCCTTTCAAACCGTTCCTCAAGCATGCCTACAAGTGATTCTTCCCTGGGTGTGGAAGTATTAGGGATCGTCGAAACGCGCGGAGGTTTATCGACAGCAATGATCTGCTCGTCTTCATATAAGATGGGGATATTCATAATAATAGATGGGCCCACTAGGATTCGAACCTAGAACCTGTCGGTTATGAGCCGATTGCTCCACCATTGAGCTATGGGCCCGGATATTTTTAAGTATATCGTGAAAGCGCACCGCTTTCAAGAATTGATGATTTAAGTTTAAAAGATGAGCTGCGTTTATTTTATAAAACAGACGACCTTCTGTGAAATGACATCCGCTGCCAGCATCAGTTTATTATCCTCAAAATCACAGACCCTGATGACGTCCTGATATTTCCCGTATTCAGGCAGCAATCCGGAAAGCTTGTTTGAAAAAGACATGACCAGGTCCGAATTCAACAAAACATCTTTATTTTCAGTGAACAGGGCGGAGTAAAAGATATCGCCCTCTACCAGGTCCTGGAAAAAATGGGTCCCGAAAGACACCTCCGGGATAAGGTTCGCTGTCCTGAAAGACACCTCGACCAGGCAGCTTGCGTTGTTGATCTCTGAAAAACTGACGGGTATTCCCATCGAAGGGGTCGTCGTCCCCCATCGTCCCGGCCCTATTATGATCGTCGGAAGTTCTTCCTTTGCGTTTATCAGGTGGTTCAGTTTCCCGATCGCGCGGGCAATATCGTATCTTGCAGACTGTGTAAGCTCGCTGTACAGCTTTGCATCTACATATATAAGCCTTCTCAAAGACCTTGATATGCTGCCGCCCATGAAACCGCCCTCCGAAGAAAAGACTTTCATGGATTTATCAATATCTTCCGGAATATCTATCTTCACCTCCCCGCTTTTTGCCTGCAAAGGCCTGCATTGAAGAAGGTTTATCTGTAGACCGCGGTCTTTCGTGAAATTTGCCGTGAATTCTATATCTACCGGATGCTTATACTGGGCTTCAAGGAATTTCATCATCTTTTGCATTGTACCGGCAAACTCCGTTGTCCTGAGAAAAGGATCAAAAGACAATATCCACGATCCGTTCGTAGTACCGTCATGCTCCGCGATTAGCCCCATGTCAAAATCTATCCCTTCCGAAAGCACATCGGATATTTCAAGGGTTTCAAGTGAATTCTTTGAGATATCAAGAAGGTCTATCTTGTGCTGCGAGTATTTTCTTGCCTCCTCTATGCCGGCTATCGGCCTCGACAAGGGGTCGTCGAGCGCTACTATCCTCGGATAATCATCTTCAACCCTGTTGACCGCCCTGGTCCCCAGGCCGAAAACCAGTCTCAGCATTCCCGCTTTCGGGTCCATATCCTTGTTCCAGATGAATATATTGTGAGAGATGCCCACCCCTGCGGTGTCCGGGAAGAAATAATGTTTCTTTGTCGAGCCTGACACCCTTTGCACAAGGAGCGCCATCTGTTCTTCCTGTTCTGTCAAACCTTTCTGCATCCTGTAGAAAAGCGCGTCCTTGTTCATCGTGCTTGAAAATATCCTTTTTACCGAGCTTTCAAAGTTCTTATAACGTTCTTCGGGACTCCCCTGGTTGGCACAAAAGATACTTTCGTATTTTCCGGCAAAAACATTGCCGAACCCGTCTTCCAGCAGGCTCGACGACCTGACGATTATCGGGGCCTGGCCAAAATATTCCAGCATCTCCTGGAACTGTTCCTTGATCTCCTGGGGGAACCTCCCCTTGAGCAGTTTTTCCGAAAGTTCCTGCGCGGCCTCAAAATATTTCCCCTGTGTCTTCTGTTCCATGAGAAGCCGCCACCAGCCGTTCTGGACAATATATGTATAAAAGACATCGGAACCCACATAAAATGAATCGTGCGGCTCAAGCTGGGACCTCCAGTCGCACGAGGGATCGCTTAAAAGGATCCTTCTGGATAGCAGCATCCCGACCGATTTGCCTCCGATAAATCCTGTTCCTATCATCCTTGATTTGATACTTAAAATGTCGTCGATCGCCAGATGCTTTTTTGCAAGAGCAAGCATCTTTTCTTCTTTGCCTATCATCACCCTGCAAAGCTGGTCGATCATCTTTTCCTGTTCTTCTTTCGGGCCTTTTTTCTCGAATAATTCCTGCGCCCTGATAAAAAGCCTGTCCCAGAAATCAAGTTTTCTCTTTTCACTTTCCGGGCCCTTTTTATATATTCCTGAAAATATGTTCGCCGCATCTGCACTGCTTACGATGGGGATGAATTTTTCTCCTTTTTGGATGTGCGGAAGATACATTGTCGGGGAATAACGGTTGAACACTTTTAACGGGTGGACATAATACGTGTTCCTGATATTGAAAAGGTCCAGCAAAAGCTGGGTGGTCTCCCTTATGCGCGCTATCGTCTCGAAAGAAAGGCTGTTCCTCAGGACGCTGAAGTACGCTATCGTATCAAGTTCGTAAAGGTAGGGGCAGGTCACAAGAAAGAAATTTCCGATCATGAGGTCCGTTGCCCATGAAGAAAGGAGATCGGACAGGCAGTCGAAGACATAATACGTCCCTTCGCCTTCTTTTGTGGCAATGTTGTGTATCTGGGTTGAGAAGGATTCAAAACCGCTTTCAGGATCTATCTTGTAGACGGTTATCTTTTCGGTATTTTCGAGCAGCGGCGGATGATCGGCAAACCTTATATAGACGACTTTCTTTTTATCGGTGAGGGCTCTTTTTACGAAAGGAAGAACGAATTTTTTATAGTCCGAAACATCGTCGACCTGCCAGACCACATTGTCCCCTATCAGCAGTCCGTTAAGGACCGCATCCAAACCGTCAAGACCTGTATGCGCCGTCAGTGTCTTCATTTTCTATCCTTTAGAAAAGAATTGATGCTTTCAGCGGCCCTTCTCCCTTCATCGATCGCCCAGACAACGAGCGACTGCCCCCTCCTCATATCTCCCGCAGAAAAGATTCCTTTAACGGAGGTCATATTATCCGCGTCTGTCTTCACGTTACCTCTAGGATCAAATTCGATACCGAGCTCGTCCAGCAGTTTCCCCTTTTCAGTATGGAGAAACCCGAGGGCCAAAATGACCATATCCGCATCTATTTCAAAATCCGAACCTGGGACTTCCTGCATTATTCTGCATCCCTTTTGATCGGTATTCGAAAAATCAACAAGCATGGCATGGAGCTTTTTGACAATGCCGTTGCTGCCTGATAATTTTTTTGTCATGACGCTCCACTGCCTTTCGCATCCCTCTTCATGGCTCGAGGTGGTTTTTAATAATGTCGGGTACTGCGGCCACGGCTGGCTGTCAAGCCTGCACTGAAGCGGCTTTTGGAGAAGTTCTATCTGTACCACGCTTTTTGCGCCCTGCCTGTTGGCTGTTCCCACACAGTCTGAACCGGTATCTCCGCCGCCGATAACGATAACATTCTTACCTTTTGCATCGATAATTCCTTTTTCATCGATACTATGACCTTCGACTTTTTTATTGGATTGTATAAGATAATCCATCGCAAAACATATGCTTTTGAGGTCTCTTCCTTCGACATTAAGGTCCCGCGGAGTCCTTGACCCGCAGGCAAGGCATACCGCATCAAACTCTTTCAGCAGTTTTGCCGCCGGGATGTCCTCGCCTATATTTATATTTGTCCTGAACTCTATGCCTTCCTGTTTAAAAAGTCCGATCCTCCTGTCCAGGATATCTTTTGATAGCTTGAAGTCGGGAATTCCGTATCTCATGATACCTCCGGCCTTATCATCTCTCTCAAAGACGACAACTGTGTGGCCGGACTTGTTCAGATGATAAGCGGCTGAAAGTCCGGACGGGCCGGAACCTATGACAGCAACTTTCTTCCCTGTTCTTTTCTTTGGAGGATCTGCCTTTATTATCCCGTTTGAAAAAGCTTCTTCTATTATCGCCAGCTCGTTCTCGCGTATAGTGACGGGGTCGTCGTTTATCCCGAGTACGCATCCGTATTCACAAGGCGCAGGGCATACCCTGCCCGTGACTTCCGGCAGACAGTTAGTAGCCGAAAGCATTTTGAATGCTTCTTCCGACATCCCGCGGAACAAAAGATCGTTCCACTCGGGAATTATGTTTGATATCGGGCAGGATACGTGGCAAAAAGGCGTCCCGCAGTCCATGCAGCGTGAAGCCTGAGATCTTGAGCAATCGCTTTCACGCATCTGAAAGACCTCTTTATAGTCGGAAACCCGCTCTTTCACGCTCCGCAAAGAACAGCTCTCCCTTTTTGTCGTTAAAAAACCTTTGGGGTCTCCCATTTTTATCTTCTCCTACCCTTCCGGATCCGGCGGTGTTTCTTCATATTTATAAGTGCCGTCAGCTATAAGTATGGATTTGTATTCTTTCGGTATGACGCGTATGATCCTTTTTATTTCCTCGGAAAAATTATCGAGGATCTTTTTCGCGACATCACTTCTGGTATATTTGTAATGGTTTTCCAGAAGATACATTAAGATCGATTCATCTCTGACGGACGGCATACTGAGCTCTACCATCGCTGTATTGCACCTTTGAGCGAATTTTCCGTCGATATCATATACATAAGCTATTCCGCCGGACATCCCGGCGGCAAAATTCCTTCCCGTCTTTCCGAGTATCGCCACGCGGCCGCCCGTCATGTACTCACAGCCGTGGTCCCCGATCCCTTCGACTACCGCATAAATACCGGAATTCCTTACACAGAATCTTTCTCCAGCAATGCCTCTTATGTAAGCATCTCCTCCCGTGGCTCCGTAAAAAGCCGTGTTGCCGATCACGATATTTTCTTTGGCATCGAACCTGGATGATCTGTCAGGATAAACGATGATCTTCCCGCCCGAAAGTCCTTTGCCGACATAATCATTGCATTCACCCTCAAGCTCCAACGTGACCCCCTTTGCGAGAAAAGCCCCAAAGCTCTGTCCTGAACTCCCCTTGAATTTAAGTCTTATAGTGTCATCGGGGAGACCTTCTTCCCCCCATTTTTTTGAGATCCTGGAGCTGAGCATCGTACCCACCGTCCTGTTGTGATTTTTTAGCGTCATTTCTAAAGTAATATTTTGCCTTTTTTCTATCGCCGTATCGCATTTTTCTATGAGTATTTTATCAATGACATTTTTTAGTCCGTGGTCCTGCAACCTTGGCCCGTTTATCTGCATGTCCGGCTTGAACAGGATCTTTGAATAGTCGATATTTTTGCTTTTCCAGTTAAGCAGATTTTCGTCGATCTCCAGGAGGTCCGTCCTTCCGACAAGCTCGTCGATCTTTCTGACCCCAAGCTGCGCCATTATCGCCCTTGCTTCTTCCGCAACGAACTTAAGATAGTTCTCCAGATATTCCGGTTTGCCCGCAAACCTTTTTCTGAGGGCCTCATCCTGGGTCGCTATACCTACCGAACAATTGTTAAGATGACAATGCCTAAGCATCACGCATCCCATCGTCATAAGGGCAGGTGTAGCAAAACCAAACTCGTCAGCTCCGAGTATCGCAGCCATTACAATATCGCGCCCCGTGCGCAGTTGGCCGTCAGTCTGCAGCTTTACTCTGCTCCTGAGATTGTTAAGCACCAGCGTCTGATGCGTTTCTGCCAGCCCGAGTTCCCACGGCAGCCCGGCATGCTTTATGGAACTTAGAGGTGACGCACCCGTGCCGCCGTCACCGCCGGAGATGAGTATCATATCGGCATGTCCTTTTGCGACACCGGCAGCGATCGTCCCTACTCCTGTCTCTGAAACAAGTTTTACGCTCACCCTCGCCTCCGGATTTGCGTTCTTAAGATCAAATATCAACTGCGCCAGATCTTCTATTGAATAGATGTCGTGGTGCGGAGGCGGTGATATCAGTGTGACCCCCGGGACCGAATACCGTATCCTGGCGATAACGGCATTGACTTTATGTCCGGGAAGCTGGCCTCCCTCCCCGGGTTTTGCTCCCTGTGCTATTTTGATCTGAAGTTCATCCGCGTTCACAAGATAATTGCTCGTAACCCCGAACCTGCCCGAAGCGACCTGTTTTATCGCGCTCCTTTTGCTGTCACCGTTGGCAAGCGGTTTGAATCTTGCGGGGTCCTCTCCACCCTCACCGCTGTTGGATCTTGCTCCGAGACGGTTCATCACGATGGCTATCGTTTCGTGAACTTCCTTGCTGACGGAACCATAGCTCATCGCGCCTGTCACAAACCTTTTTACGATCTCGCTCGCACTCTCTACTTCGTTGATCGCTACAGCAGCCTGTTCTTTGAATTTCAGGGCGCTTCTTAAAGTGCAAAGATGACCTTTCTGGTCGTTTACCAGATCGGCAAACTCCCGGTATTTTACAGGATCATTATTCCTTACAGCCTGCTGGAAGCTGCATATTGCCGCGGGACTCAACAAATGGAATTCCCCGTCCTGCCGCCACTGGTAGATGCCGCCCGAGGGAAGGATCTGCATCTCCGTTTCCTGTCCAAAAGCAGAATTGTGCCGCATGACTGTTTCTTTTTCGATAATATCCGTGTTTATGCCGCCTATCCTTGATACGGTACCGAAAAAATATCTGTAGATCACCTCGCTGCCCAGACCGACCGCTTCAAATATCTGGGCCCCGCGGTAACTGTCAAGCAAAGATATCCCCATCTTTGAAAGGACTTTCAATATTCCTTTTTCGATCGCTTTTATGAAGTTCTTTTTTGCGTTCTCAAGCGTGACATCGAGTTTTTCCTCGTTTACGATCTGATCGACGACCTCATACGCCAGATATGGGTTAACACAGTCAGCGCCAAAGCCGAACAGAAGAGCAAAATGCATCACTTCCCTCGGCTCCATGCTTTCGATAATGATGGCAGCTTTTGATCTTGCTCCCTGCCTTATAAGATGGTGTTGCACCGCACCCATCGCAAGAAGAGAAGGTATTGCCGCTTTCTTTTTATTGACCCCTTTATCGCTCAATATCAGCAAAGAATAGCCTTCGTCTATTACCTGCAACGCTTCGTTGCAGACGCGGTCTATCGCCGATTTGAACGAGCCGGCTATTTCCGGATCAAAGAGCAAAGATATTGTCTTTGACTTCAGGCCGTTCACATCGATACTTTTTATCTTTCTAAGCTCTTCATCGGTCAGGATCGGGTTTATCACGTTCAACTTTCTGCAATGAAGATGCCCCTCTGAAAGGAGGTTCTGCTGCGGTCCGATTGCACTTTCAAGGGACATGACCAGTTCTTCCCGGATCGGATCTATCGCGGGGTTCGTCACCTGGGCGAACAACTGCTTGAAATAAGAGAACAGCATCTGCGGTCTTTCCGAAAGCACCGCATACGGGATGTCATTCCCCATGGAGCCGATGGGCTCCTGACCTTTTTCTATCATCGGCTTAAGAATGAACTTAAGATCTTCCCTTGTATAGCCTGCCGCTTTTTGGAGTTTAAACAGGTCGGTTGCTTTTTCTTTGCCGTTATCTGAAGGAGTTTTTATTTGATCCAAATGCACCAGGTTTTCTTCAAGCCATTTACCGTAAGGCTTTCTTGACGATATTTCATCCTTTATTTTTTTGTCATCGATTATCTTTCCCGCGACCGTGTCCACAAGGAACATTTTCCCGGGAGAAAGCTTTCCTTTTTCCACAACTCTATCAGCCGGAATATCAAGCACTCCGACTTCCGAAGCCATCACAACAAAGTCATCTTTTGTTATCACATACCTGCAGGGCCTGAGACCGTTACGGTCCAGTATTCCTCCGATTATTTCCCCGTCCGTAAAACAGATCGCGGCCGGCCCGTCCCACGGCTCCATCATGCAGGAATGGTATTTATAAAAGTCCCTGTGTTCTTTTTTTATAAGTTCGTTCTTTTGCCAGACCGCCGGGATTAGCATCATCATCACGTGAGGAAGAGACCTCCCCGCAACGACCAAAAGCTCAAACACATTGTCAAAAGACGCCGAATCGCTGCCGCCAGGGACGACCGCCGGCAGTATTTCTTTAATATCATCTCCGAATACCCTGCTTTCGAACAACTTTTCCCTGGTGTTCATCCAGTTTATATTCCCGCGCAGAGTATTTATCTCGCCGTTATGAGCAAGGAACCTGAACGGCTGCGCAAGGTCCCAGGTCGGGAACGTATTTGTGCTGTATCTTGAATGGACCAGCGCCAGGCAGGATTTTATCCTCTTGTCTTTTAATTCCGGAAAGAAATCCTTTATCTGCTTAGGCATCAGGAGTCCTTTGTAGCAGATGGTCTTCGAGGAAAGGCTGACTATGTAGAAAGAATCTTTTTGTGTGATCCCGCTGTTCCTTATGAAATTCTCTATCTTTTTTCTTGCAATATAGAGTTTTACCTCGAAATGCTGCCTGCTTGCAGTGCCCCTTCCGGCACCGGTAAACAGATATTTTATGACCGGTTGTGTTTTTTTTGCGGTACGGCCTATTGCTGAATCATCAACAGGAACTTCTTTAAAACCCAAAAAATCCAGAGATTGTTCTTTTAGAAGCCTCTCGATATTTTCTTCGCAGAATAACCTGTCGTTACTGCCGGCCGGTAAAAATATTATCCCGGCAGCGAACTTCTCGTGTGACGGGATCTTTTTGCCCTCTTTTTCAAACTCATCCTTGAAATATTCGTAAGGCAGCTGGATCAGTATGCCGGCACCGTCCCCTGTCTTTGGGTCCGCGCCTACCGCGCCCCTGTGGCTCAATCTTTCAAGGACTTCGATGCCCTTTTCGATCATCTCGTGTGATTTTATCCCTTTGATATTGCAGACAAACCCGACACCGCAGCTGTCATGCTCAAAAGAGCTGTCATAAAGTCCCGCTTGTTTAATGGGGTATGGCATTCAAATCCTCCACAGCCCTAACTTTTTCAGCTTTGCAGAAAGCGTATTTCTGTTTATCCCTAAAACTCTCGCGGATTTGAGCTTGTTCCCGTTCGTATAATCGAGCGTCGCTTCAAACATCTGTTTTTCCAGCGCTTCCACAAGAGTTTTGTATATTTTTCCCCTGTATTCGATAAAGAACATCTCATTAAGGTCTTTTTTTATTTCGTCGATTTTCATGTTCTTTTGCCTATTTTTCACGCATCGATACTGAATAAATAGGCGGGACGACAGCCGCCCCGCCTTATTTTAACTTATAATATCGGCAAATACCTCTTTATTTCATACTCCGTGACCTGGATCCTGAAATCATCCCATTCCTGTTTTTTTACAGTTATGAATCTTTCAAATGTGTGTTTGCCAAGAGCTTCTTTGACAAGCTCGCTCTTTTCCGTTATTGCGATGGCTTCGCCGAGGCTTGCAGGAAGAGATTTTATTCCGCGCTCCGCCCTTTCTTCATCGCTCAGATGATACAGGTTAAGTTCCATCGGCTCAGGAAGTTTATAACCTTCTTGGATCCCTTTTAAGCCGGCCTGTAACATGACCGCGAATTGAAGGTATGGGTTTCCCGATGGATCAGGACATCTCAATTCCATCCTGGTCGCCACTTCTTTGCCCGGCTGGTACATGGGAACCCTGACAAGAGCCGACCTGTTGCGCCTTGACCAGGCGATATACACAGGAGCTTCAAACCCTGGCACCAGTCTTTTATATGAATTCACCCCCGGAGCAAGTATCGATATCATTTCAGGCGCGTGTTTCAAGATGCCGGCGATATATGATTTTGCTATATCTGACAGATTGTACTTGTCATTTGCATCATAAAAGGCATTTGATTTTCCCTTGAACAGCGACTGGTGGACATGCATGCCGCTCCCGTTCTGCCCGAAGATCGGTTTCGGCATGAAAGTAGCGTATACTCCATGCATTGATGCGATCTCTTTTACGGTCAGCTTGTATGTGACCGTATTGTCCGCCATCTTCAGCGCGTCGGCATATCTCATATCTATCTCATGCTGTGAAGGAGCGACCTCATGGTGGGAATATTCTATTACCACGCCAAGCCTTCTCAGCGCTTTGATGGTATCACGCCTCAGGTCAGATGCCATATCAAGCGGAGTAAGATCAAAATATCCGCCCTGGTCCAGGATCTCGGTACCTTCGGAGTTTTTGAAATAAAAATATTCGAGCTCGGGTCCCACATAAAAATGATCGAAACCCATTTTATTCATCTTCTCCAATGCCCTTTTTAAAATAAACCGCGGATCACCTTCGTAAGGTTTGTGCTTGCCGGCTGCAGGCTGGAAGATATCACAGATCATCCTTGCAACCGGGGTTTCCTGCGGTCTCCATGGAAGAATAGCGAATGTCTCCGTGTCCGGCATCGCTATCATGTCTGATTCCTCGATGTCCTGGAACCCTGTTATTGACGATCCATCAAAGCCCATTCCCTGCGTCAGCGCACCCTCGAGTTCATCTGGTCCGATCGCGAAACTTTTAAGGATACCGTTGATATCAGTGAACCATAATCTAATAAATTCAATATTGTTATCTTTAACCTGTTTTAATATCTCTTCTTTGCTCGTCATTTCAATTCTCCTCCTATTATTTATTTGTAAGGGCGCGGGATATTTATCTTTACAGAGCTTTGTTCCCCCTTTCCCCGGTCCTGACCCGGACTATGTTATCTACCGCGTATGAAAATATCTTGCCATCCCCTGTTTTCCCCGTCCTGGCCGCTTCTTCTATCGCTTTTACCGCCCTTTCCGAGTCAAATTCGTCCACTACGATCTCTATCTTCAATTTTGAGAGGAACTCGACCCTGTACTCTCCCGCCCTCCATTCGAGGACGACTCCCTTTTGACTGCCTCTTCCTTTAACTTCGGTAACTGTCATGCCAATGAACCCCGCAGCCTCAAGTGCCACCCTGACATCTTCGAGTTTTTCAGGCCTTATTATCGCCTCAATTTTTTTAAATCCCATCTTAAACACCTCCTATTTTTTTAGATCGAATAAGCACTTTCACCGTGCTGGCTAAGATCGAGGCCGATCTCTTCCTCATCCTCCGTGGCCCTGAGGGAGAACATCGCGTCAACGATCTTTGCGAGCGTAAAACTTACTGTGAACGAGAATACTGCGATAACCGCGACTGCCAGCAGCTGGATATAGAATTGTCCGGGATTCCCGAAAAATAAACCGTTCGCTCCGTTAGGGTTTATTGCTTTTTCCGCTAAAAGTCCTGTAGCTAACATCCCTGTTATGCCTCCCATCCCGTGGCAGGCAAAGACATCGAGAGAATCGTCCAGATTCGTTTTCATCCTTATGATGATCGCATAATACGAAATAATCGCTGCCACCGAGCCTATAGCGATCGCCGAAAGCGGGCTTACAAATCCCGCTGCCGGTGTTATTGCAGCCAGCCCTACTATAGCTCCTGTGCAAATTCCAAGAACACTTGGACGTTTATGTATCCAACTTATTATCATCCAGGTAAAGGCTGCGGCAGCCCCGGATGTATTTGTAGCGACAAAAGCTGATGTGGCGATCCAGCCCGATGAAAGCGCCGAACCTGCGTTGAAGCCGAACCAGCCGAACCATAAAAGAAAAGCACCTATTACCGTCAATGGTATGCTAGATGGTTCCATGGGATATTTTTTATATCCCATCCTTTTCCCAACGACTAACGCTACCGCCAGAGCCGAAATTCCTGCTGTTATATGCACGACCGCACCTCCGGCAAAATCAAGAACTCCCATGTTCTTCAGCCATCCGCCCGCCCCCCAGATCCAGTGAGTTACCGGACAATAGATAAATGTTGACCACAAAAATGCATACAGCAGGAATCCGGGAAAATTTATCCTTTCGACGAAAGCCCCCGTGATCAGTGCCGGCGTGATTATCGCAAATGCCATCTGAAATACCATAAAAGCCAGATGAGGGACAGTTGCCGCATATGATGCATTGGGGGCTGCCCCGATCCCCCTTAGGCCTACCCACTCCAACCCACCGATTATTCCGTGCTTATCAGGCCCGAATGCCAAAGAATAACCGAACAGAACCCATGTGACCGATATCATCGCAAGTATTGCGATTGATAACATTAAAGTCGAAAGAATATTTTTCTTTCTTACCATTCCACCATAAAATAATGCCAATGCCGGCGTCATAAGTATCACCAACGCTGTCGAGATCAAGACCCATGCCGTATCTGCGTTGTTTATCATGTTAATATCCTTAAAAATCTCCTGTCTATCTATTCAATATTGAGCAATTTCACCGCCAAATCTATCTTTTTATTCTTTTTGCCTATTTCAGGCCAAATATTTTTAATGCCCTTCGGTTTTATTTATTATTTGTAATACATAAATGTATCTTTATTTATATATATACTACATTTTTGTATCTTCACCTTAATCAGCAAATACTCATTTTTTAGATAGAATATGCGCTTTCCCCATGTTGACTTATATCAAGCCCGACATCTTCCTCGCTGTCAGTTGCCCTAAGCGAGAAAACCGCATCAACCACCTTTGCAAGGATAAAACTTACTGTAAAGGCGAAAACAGCAACAACTACGACAGTAAATAACTGTATGTAGAACTGATGGGGGTTCCCAAAGAATAGACCGTTCGCTCCTGCCGGGTTTATGACCTTTTCCGCGAACAAGCCCGTCATAAGCGCTCCGGTGATCCCTCCCATCCCGTGACAGGCAAAAACGTCAAGAGAATCGTCAAGATTGCTTTTCATCCTTATCAGGATGGCATAATATGAGATAATTGCAGCTGCTGATCCGATTATTATTGATGATAACGGACTGACATACCCGGATGCCGGAGTTATTGCGACAAGCCCGACAACCGCTCCGGTAGCAAGGCCAAGAGCACTGGGTCTTTTATGCACCCAGCTCACTATCATCCATGTCAGGGCTGCCGCTGCTGCTGCAGTGTTAGTGACTACAAAAGCGGATGTTGCCAGTCCGCCTGACGAAAGCGCCGATCCCCCGTTAAAGCCAAACCAACCGAACCACAAAAGAAATGCTCCGAGAATCGTAAAAGGGATGTTCGATGGTTCCATCGGGAATTTTTTATACCCTTTTCTTTTCCCTATGACCAGGGCCATGGCCAAAGCCGAGACCCCGGCAGTGATATGAACGACCGTTCCGCCCGCAAAATCCAGGGCGCCGAGATTTCTCAGCCAACCCCCTATTCCCCAGACCCAGTGAGCGACCGGCGCATATATAAAAGTGGACCACATAAGGATGAAGACAAGGAATCCCGTAAAATTGACCCTTTCAACAAAAGCACCGGTTATTAAAGCCGGCGTGATTATCGCGAACGCCATCTGGAACGCCATAAAAGCAAGATGCGGTATTGTAGGAGCATAACCCGCAAACGGCTGCTGGCCCACCCCTGACAGTCCGAGCCAATTAAGACCGCCTATCAGACCATGCTTGTCGGGACCGAATGATAAAGTATACCCGTATAATACCCACTGGACCGATATAAGTGCGAGGATCGTCACTGAAAGCATGATCGTCGACAGGATATTTTTTTTTCTCACCATTCCCCCGTAAAAAAATGCAAGCGCGGGGGTCATCAATATGACTAATGCCGTCGAGATCAAGACCCAGGCCGTATCTCCTGAATTTATCATCTTATTTCTCCTTTCTAAATATTTATGTCAAGCTGAGTTGTCACGACAGGCTTTGCCCCATTATTATATGTACCGTATCCGAATATAATTGAAGTATTCGGTGAGAACGCGTAAGAAAATCCGTAAAACAGCGCGCCAAGGGTTGATTTTGTGCCCGCATAATCAACGCATGCCCAGATCTTGTCCGTCAAATACTTGTCCCAGGTAAGAATGATCCCGCTGTTATCTGGATTCCCCGAGGGATCGACAAGAACTTTGTAATTTCCAGAGAAATATCCGGCTGTCAGACGCCCTATCGCGGGGAAAGTCTTGGCGACCACTCCGTATAAAACATTTTGGTCCGTCACTCCTGCCGAAGTCCCGAAACCGTATCCTCCCACAGCAAAAGCCGGAATACTTTCGTTTTCCGGAAGCCCGAACTTCGCGTTGAAAGCCAACGGACTAGCCTGGGGCTCAAAAATATCGAGCCCTAATTCAATATTTGGTGTAAGGCCGTATTCCAGTCCGGCATCAGTCGGAAAAGCGTATCCTCCGTCGGCAGGGCCCTGCACCGTGAAATAATTATCTATTCCAAAATGCCAGGCCCCTTTTGCCTGGATATCCGTTGACGGATTCCATATCTGTGTGGATGGGGTCGCCTCGGACGCTGCACTTAATAGCAACAAAAGCAGCAGGGTCTTTATCAGATATTCTTTTCTCATGATTCCGTCTCCTTTCCGGCCTGTTTGACAGAAAGATGAGCAATTTGCCTGCCGAGGGAAGATCAAGAGAACATTAGAGGGAAAGCGCGGCAACTGATAACAATTTTGTAGAATGCCTACAGAATATTTTACGTTATTGTAGTTTTGGAGGTATTAGGCGCGGTATTTTTTGTAATCGATATCATACTGGCTAAGTTTATAGCCGAATATTCTTTCGGTGGTCTGAAGCAGCTTTGCTGATCTTGATATGTTCCCGCGCATGGTTTTTAAAGCATCCACGATAATATCTTTTTCAAAGCCGGAAACAAGAATTTCGAGCGACTGCTTTATCTCTGTCTTTGTATCGGTAGCCGTCTGGAGCGTCGGGGGCAGGTGATGCGCATATATCACCTCTCCCTCGCACATAAGTACCGCTCTTTCGATACAGTTCTCAAGTTCCCTAACGTTGCCGGGCCAGTGATAACTCATTAGCGCATCTATTGCCGGGGTTGATATTCTTTTTATGTTCTTCTTGTTCTCCTTGGCATATTTTTCCAGGAAATATTCCGAAAGAAGCAGGATATCGTCCTTTCTTTCACGCAAAGGAGGGATATATATCGGAAATACGTTCAATCTGTAATAAAGGTCTTCTCTGAAATTGTGTTCGCTTATCAGTTTTTCCAGGTTCTGGTTGGTCGCGGTTATCAGTCTGACATTACATTTTATCGTTTCAGTGCCGCCAAGACGTTCGAACTC
This sequence comes from Candidatus Saganbacteria bacterium, assembly GCA_026387835.1. Taxonomy (NCBI): domain Bacteria; kingdom Bacillati; species Candidatus Saganbacteria bacterium. Next base: position 26,423 of record JAPLKZ010000013.1, on the reverse strand, counting down.
TCTTTCCTGTATCACCCGGAGAAGTTTTACCTGCGTCGACTGGCTGAGGTCTCCTATCTCATCAAGGAAGATCGTCCCGCCCTCTGCCAGCTCGAACCTTCCGGCCTTTCTTTCGAACGCCCCTGTAAAAGCTCCTCTTTCGTATCCAAAAAGCTCTGCCTCTATCAGGTTCTCGGGAAGCGCCGCGCAGTTGACCTTTATGAAGGGCCTTTTCGCACGGAGACTATTATAATGTATGGCGTGCGCGACCAGCTCTTTACCTGTCCCGGATTCCCCTCTAATAAGGACCGTCGCGTCGCTCTTTGCCACACGGCCTATCATCATGAAGACCTCGCTCATCCTGCTGCTGTTGCCGATTATGTTCTTGAAGCTGTATTTCTGCTTCAACTCCTCGCGCAGGTTTATATTCTCCTCCAGCAATTTATCCTTTTCTGACTGGATCAACTGGTGTATCTTTACCGACTGTGCGATCATCGAAGCGACTATTGTCAAAAACCTGACATCCTCTTCAAGCGGCATATCAGGGCTGAATATCTTGTCGACCGAAAAAGCTCCTATCACGTTCTTGCCGATCTTTATCGGGACACAGATGAACGAGATGTCCTTTTTAACGACATCTTTTTTTCTTGCTTTGGTCTTATTCAAAAATAACGGCTCTTCCCCTATTTTCGGGATGATTGCCGGCACACCGGTCTCAACTACTTTTCCCGTGATACCTTCACCGATCTTATAAATACCTCTTTTCTTTTCCGATTCCGTAAGACCGTGAGCGACTTCGATAAAAAGCTCTCCCGTATGCAAATGCAGGAGAGTGACCGTTCCCCTCGTCATGCCCAGATGTTTATCCAGGACCTCCATTATCGAATACATGGATCTTTCCATGTCAAGGGTAAGCCCGAGCGCCTGGCTGATCTCATACAACGCTGTAAGTTCATGGACTTTCCTTTGTAAAAGCACACCTTTTAGTTCGGTCATATAATTATTATACGATACAATTTTGGTATAATCAACCCGGCATTCTACATTTTTGTATTATTATTTGACCTAGCTAGTAAACACTGGCTTATAATATATTCCTTCATTTCCGTAAGTTGTTTGCAAACCTAAAATATATTGTTATAATATGAAAATCTTAAGCAATTAAGTTCAATAAGGAGGGAAAGAAATGAATAAGCGTTTGATCATCATCGGGATCGTGTTCGTTGTTATTATGGTAGCCGGATACGGGACTTTCTTTGCGCTCCGTTCTTTAAACAAGGGGATCTACGGGAGCGGGACCATAGAGGTGACCGAGATCGTGGTCAGTAGCAAGGTTACAGGCCGTATCATCCAGTTGAATATCGATGAGGGATCGGATGTCGTCACAAACGAAGTTTTGTGTCAGGTTGAAAGACAGGATTATCAGGCCCAGCTTGACAGCGCCAAGGCGAAATGCGAATTGGCCAAGAAAGAGCTGCAGCGCAACAAAGAAGCGTATGCGACCCGCTCTATCAGCGCTGACCAGCTTGACACGGCCCAGCATAACTATGAAGCTATGGCAGCAGCTCTGACTCTTGCCGAAAATCAGCTGGGCTATACAACGATCACATCTCCTATCAAAGGTTCAATACTTTCAAAGGCGATTGAAATGGGAGAACTTGTTGTGCCGGGGTCGCCTATCGCGACAATGGCAAACCTTGACCAGGTCAAACTGTATTTATATGTCGGGGACAAGGTTGTCGGAAAGCTGAAATTGGGTGATAAGGTCAAGGTAACGATCGATTCACAGCCAAAAAAACCTTTTATGGGATGGGTCTCCTATATATCCGACAAAGAAGAGTTCACCCCAAAGCCGATCCAGACACAGGAAGAAAGAACAACATATGTCTATAAGATCAAAGTCATCGTCCCAAATCCGGACCATATCTTAAAACCCGGAATGCCGGCAGACGGCGAGTTCTTATGCAATTCGCAATAGAGACAAAAAAACTCACCAAAAAGTTCGGCAATAACACGGCGGTAAATAGCTTAGACCTTCAGGTCCGTCCCGGTGAGATCTTTGGCCTTGTCGGCCCTGACGGTGCCGGAAAAAGTACGACCATGCGTCTTATCTCCACAGCTATGACCCCGACTTCAGGAGAAGCGTTTGTCCTCGGGTTTGACACCAAAAATCAGGAAGAGGAAATCCGCGACCGGATCGGCTATATGCCCCAGCGTTTTGCTCTTTATGGAGATCTGACCGTTGATGAGAACATCAATTTTTTCGCGGAGATCTATGGACTTTCCAAAAGCGAGATCGGCCCGAAAAAGAAGGAACTGCTGGAGTTCACGGGCATGTCTAAATTCGCTGACAGAAGAGGAAAGAACCTTTCCGGAGGTATGCAAAAAAAACTCGCCCTTGCCACCAACCTTATACACAAACCCGAGATCATCATGCTTGACGAGCCGACGCTCGGGGTAGATCCGATATCCCGAAGAGAGTTCTGGCGGATCCTTTACGGGCTGACAGATGTGACGATCGTAGTCACCACCCCTTATATGGACGAAGCCGAGAGATGTACCCGCATCGCGCTGATACGGGAAGGACATCTTCTCAACTGCGATACGCCGGACAATATTAAACATCTATACGGAACAAAAAGTCTTGAGGAAGCCTTTATAAAGGCGATTGAAACGGCAAAATGAGCGAAGATATAACTATCGAGGTCAAGGGCCTGGTAAAGAAATTCGGAAGCTTTACCGCAGTGAATAATATAAACTTTTCGGTAAAGCGGGGCGAGATATTCGGTTTTCTCGGACCTAACGGGGCCGGTAAAACCACCACGATCAGGATGCTGTGCGGCCTGCTTGAGCCGACTTCCGGCATCGGCAAGGTCGGAGGATATCTTTTGGGAAAAGAATCTCAAAAAGTAAAACAGCATATTGGCTACATGTGCCAGAAGTTCTCCCTTTATGATGACCTTACTATCGGAGAGAACATTGATTTTTACGCCGGGATGTACCAGACCAGCAAAGCTACCAGGGCGCAGCAGATGGAAAAAATACTGCAGCAGGCGGAGCTCACAGAGTGCAGGGATATCATCACCGGGACTCTTTCACTATCGGTCAAGCAGCACCTGGCGCTCGGCTGCTCCATCATACACGAGCCGAAGATCTTATTTTTGGACGAGCCGACTGGCGGGGTCGATCCGATATCCCGCAAGAAATTCTGGAAAGTGATCGGAGAGCTGGCTTCAAGCGGGGTCACGATCCTTGTCACCACTCATTATATGGATGAGGCAGAGATGTGCAACAGAATCTCCCTGATCAGCGCGGGACAGATGATAGCCTGCGATTCGCCGGCCAACCTCAAGTCCAAACTGATGACCAACACGCTCTTTGAGATCGAAGTTGATCATGTGATGAAAGGGCTGGAAGCATTAAGAGTGCAGCCTTTCAGTAAAGATGTGTCGCTTTACGGGGTTTTTCTTCACGTGCTTGTCGAGGACGCAAAATATGAAAAAGATATCCGGGATACACTGGCAAAAGAGAGCCTGCAGGTCAAAAGAATAGAAAAAATACTGCCGTCACTTGAAGATGTGTTCGTTTTTCTTGTGGAAAAACAGCAGGCCGAACTCGCAAAAGGAAAAAAATGAAATCAAGCGCTATCAATCCTAAACGGCTGTATTCGGTGATCAAGAAAGAGTTCATCACCATATTCCGCGATCCGATCTCGCTCACCGTCATGCTCATCATGCCGGTCTTCATGCTGGTCCTTTATGGTTTTGCCGCGACGCTGGACGTCAACCATATCCCGACTGCGGTCCTTGACAAGGACAAAACGGTCGAAAGCCGCAATTTTATCGACCGCTTCGTCAAGAACAAGTATTTCAAGCTCCAGTCTTTCATTTATTCCGACAAAGAGATCCCTGTCATCCTTGATAAAGGCAAGGCCAAGGTAGTGCTCAGCATCCCGCACAAGTTCGGGCAGGCGATCAGGGGAGGCAAAAAAGCGACTGTCCAGGCTTTGATAGACGGCTCTGACTCGACATGGGCCCAGTCCGCTGTCGGTTATGTGCAAACTATATCTGCCGGGTTCAATCAGGACCTTATCCAGATAAAAGTCAATCAACTCGGCCTTGTAAGGCCGGTGACCTCACCCATCAAATTGATACCGCGCATCTGGTATAACGAGGATTTGCGTTCCATGGATTTTTATATACCGGGCCTGATCGCCGTCATCCTGATGCAGGTCTCGGCTGTTTTGACTTCACTGACGATCATCTCGGAAAAAGAACAGGGCACCATAGAAAGCATCATCGTCAGCCCCATCAGGAAGTATGAACTGATGCTGGGTAAAATTCTTCCTTATGTGATGTTTATGGTCGGAACGATGGCCCTTGGCCTTTTTATCTCTACCACCGCCACATCCAGCCAGGCGGCGATGCAGATGGCGGCGGTCACAACACTGCTCCCCGCGATGCTCCTGTCCGGTTTTACATTCCCGATCGAGAACATGCCTGTGGCACTGCAGGCGCTGTCGCTCTTTGTCCCGGCGCGGTATCTTATTGATATTTTGCGGGCGATCTATCTTAAAGGCGTCGGACTTTCCTGTTTCTGGCAGGATTTCGTCGGGATGACCATTTTAAGCCTGTTCTTTATCGCGGTCAGTATTGCAAAATTTAAAAAGAGGTTAGACTGATGTTTGACAGCCGTTTGTTCCATTTTATGAAAAAAGAGGTCCTGCAGCTGATGCGGGACAAAAGGATGCTGTTCATAGCTATCGTCATGCCGATAGTCCAGCTTTTTCTTTTGGGATATGTGGCGTCAATGGACATCAAGCATCTTTCAACAGCTGTGCTGGACGATGACAAGACATATGAAAGCCGCGAGTTCTTAAGACGGTTCAACGCGACCGAGTATTTTGATTTCAATTACTGCCTGCAGAACAGGGGACAAATTTCTCGCTACCTTGACAACGGCCGGGCAAAACTGGTGATATACATTCCCCATAAATTCGGGCAAAAGATCGCCCATGAACAGACCGCGGATGTTCAGGTGGATATGGACGGGAGCAATGCTTCGATCGCCATGATCACACAGTCATATGTCGGCGCGGTCGGGAGCATGGCCTCGGCCGATATTTTTAAAGAACGTTTGTTCCGGCACGGTCTGGCAAAGTACGCCAGCCCGCTGTTCGATATGCGTACCAGGATCTGGTACAACGGGGATATTGAAAGCCGTTATTTCTATGTTCCTGGGATCTTTGCGCAGTTGTTGATGCTGATAAGCATGATCCTGACCGTTTCCTCGATCGTCAAAGAAAAGACCCGCGGAACGATAGAGATGCTTTCCGTCACCCCGCTTAAACCGATGGAACTCATCATGGGGAAATTGATCCCGTTCGCCGGTGTTGCAATGTTTGATATGTCCATAGTTTTTTTGATCTCCACGCTCTGGTTCGGAGTGCCGATGCGCGGCAGCGTTTTCCTTCTGTTCGTAACAGGAGCGGTCTATCTTCTGGCCGGGCTCGGGACCGGAGTTTTGATCTCTACATTCGCCGTTAATGAGAGGCAGGCGGGCATGCTCAACCTGCTGGTGACCGCGCCCCAGCTTCTTTTATCCGGCTTTGTTTTCCCGATCGAAAATATGCCTCTGTTCATCCAGTTCGTCACATATTTCGTACCGTTGCGATATTTCCTTTCGATCGTCAGGGAGCTTTTCCTTAAAGGAACAGGGATCACATATCTGTGGCCTGAGATCTGGCCGCTGCTGCTGATCGGCATATCGATCCTGACGGTCAGCGTATTAAAATTTCGTAAAAGTTTAGTGTAATATAAAGGAGGGCATAATGAGAAAATATCTTTTAGTCCCGTTCATTTTGATCCTGTTCATGGCGCAGGCGAACGCGATGGACCTTGACGAAAGCATCAATTTTGCGATAAAGACCAACCCTACGGTGATCGCGTCGCAGAAAAAAGCCGCGGCAGCAGGCGCTAAGTTGAACCAGGCTATAAGCGCGTTTTTCCCTGCGGTTAATGTAAACGGGAATTTGAACCAGGCTTATTCTTCGCCGCAAACAGTACAGATCACTACCGCCGGCGTGACGCAGAATGTTACCTTTGGAACGGATGCCACAGCAACCGGTTCAGGACTACAGGCGCAACTTTCACAGCCGGTCCTTGTAACCGCTCTTTTTCCGGAACTGGGGATCGCCAAGAAAGGCGCTGATTCGGCAACACAGCAATATCAACAAACGGTCATTGATACATCATTCAATGTGACCCAGGCATATTTTGGGGTATTAAAATCGATCAAGATGGAAAAGCTGATGAGCGATTCGCTTGATATGGCCACTGCTCACCGTAAACAAGTGCAGTCAATGATGAATGCCGGTTTGGCCAGGAGAGCGGACTTTTTGCAGTCAAAGGTCATGGAAGCTGACGACAATGTGTCGCTGATCCAGTCCAAGTATGATATTGAACTTTCAAAAGATTCTTTTAATAATGTTTTGGGAAATGACATGAAACAGCCGGTCGATGTCAAAGACGAAGGTTTTACAGGTAAAGCCGACGGTCTTCAGGATTATGACACGCTTCTTAAGGCCGCATATGATAACCGCCCTGACTGGAAAATGTATCAGCTCGCTACCGGCATCAGCGAGGACCAGGTCCGGCTTTCGCAGACCGATTACCTGCCGAGCATCGTTCTGTCGGCGAATTCAGGTAACCAGCTTACCCAATTCCCTACTTTCCAGTCAAACGTCAATTCATGGAAAGTGATGGGAAGCGGGTCATGGAACATCTTTGACAGCTTTGCAAGAGAGAACCGTGTTAAGGAAGCATTTGAGAACCTGGCAGCCCAGAAGGCCAATGTCGATCAGTTCAAGAATAATATCGCCATGGAGGTCCACGGCTCTTATTTGAACCTGAAAAGTGCTCTGGATATAGTCATTGCTACGAAGCAGGCGGTGGATTCGGCCGAAGAAAGTTATCAAGTCTCAAACTCGTTATACAATTCCGGCCTGGGAACGAATGTTGATGTGCTCGACGCCCAGGTGTCTTTGACGCAGGCCTGGACAGATCATCTTAATGCTTTGTTCAATGTTGAGATAGCTAAGGCTAAAATAAATAAAGCTGTCGGTAAAAAGATGCTATAACCCTTCAGACTGTTCTGGATGCTCCTACCCTGCCGCAGATATATGCGAACAAGAACAGCATTATAAACTGGACCAGGCTGCCTATCAGGACCACCGTTGTTACTCTCGGCTCATTAAAATTGGCAGTCGCTATTATCAGGGCTGCCGCTATATTGCGCGCGCCGGATCCCAGTGAAAACACAACTCTTTTAGGCCTGTCAAAACCTATAAAGAAGAATCCTATAACCAAAGCAAAGACCGTAAATAGGAATGTGAGATTATACACGCCCGTACCATAGGCGGAAATTATTATCTTATGATCCACCAAAATAATAAAGACCCCGGCTAATAAAAGGCTGACGGACGAAATTCTCATCATCGCAGGTTTTAGGAAATTAGCAATACGGATGCTCCCAGCAGTCACAAGGAGTCCGGAAATGAGAGGAAACAGCATCAGGACGATCAAAGGAGCGGCTATTGCAAAAGGGCTCACGGAAAGTCCCGGAATGGCAAGAGGCAATATAAAAGGAGCGAAAGCGACTGTTGAGATCATCATCAGGACCATAAAGCCCACAGCATGAGCAATATCTCCTTTTGCCAGAGTTATCAGCTTTGGTAGGAATGGAGCGCCTGCACAGCATGCGATGATGATCAGCCCGGCATGCAATCCTGGATCAGCCTTTAAGAAAACTGATAATGCGAAAGCCATCAGAGGGATAAGCGCAAAATTGGAAAGAAGCGCCAGAAAAACGATCCTTAAATTTTTTATCGGTTCAATGATCTCTTTTATTGTCAGACCGAGCCCGGCACCGAACAGGCTGGTCAGGATAAAGGTGTACATGGAAATGCTGACAAGAAGCTGAATGATGGTCCTCATATATAAATATTATACATTATATATATTGTTTTTCTGGGTATAACATTCTTTTCGCAACCGGACGCGGAGATTATATGACCTTGTCCCCGACAGATTTGTTCAGCCTGGCTTTTGAGACCTCGAGTTCATATCTCGCCGCCCAGTAGTTAAGCATCGAGAGCGAGTAAGCGTTCTGAGCGTCAAGATATGCCTGCTGGGTCGTGATATTGGACTTGTACGCGGCTTCGACCGATTTCAGAGCCCTGTCAGACAAATCGGATGCGATCCTTGCTGCTTTTACCTTCTCTATAGTGCTGTTCAGGGTCAGGAGCGACGCGGTCACGTCTATCGTCACACTGTCCCTGACCGATTGTTCCTGTGCTTTCATCGAATTGAGCGTAGCATATGCTTCCCTTATCTTGTTCTGGGTATTGAAGCCGTTAAAGATCTCCCATTGCGTGACGAACATCGATCTCCAGTTAGCCAGATCGTTGCTCCATGTCTTATTGGTCTGATATTCGCTTGCTGATCTGCCGAAGGAATACTGGTATAGTATGCTGGGCAAATAGGTGCCGTAGGAAAAAGCCACCACATTGCGTGAAATATCGATCCCTATCTCGAACGACCTGAAATCCGGCCTGCTAACATAAGCCTTGTTCAGCAATGAATCCAGCGCCGGCACAGGTCCCTGTACACCCGGAAGAGCTTCTTCCTTCAGGTCGAAATCTTCCGCGAACTTTTCGCCGATGGCGGCCTGGAAAGAAAGCTTTGACAGGTCATAGAGCATCTGGACCTGCATCTTCATGACCTCCTGGTTAGCCACCGCCGATTTCATCCTGATAAGGTCTGAGACGGGCGCTATGCCTGAATTATAAAGGACCTCCGTTATCCTTGAGTTCCTTTTCAGGTTCTCCACGGAATTTGTCATGATCTCTAAATATTTTTTTTCCTTAAGCACTTCAAAATATGCGGATGTGACATTGTATGAAGTATCTTGTTGCGCCTTCCTGAGGTCCTGACCTGCAGAATCGTACTGGGATTTTGCGATCGACATGTTTGTGACGACCCTTCCGCCTGCGAACAGGACCTGCTGGGCTGTCAGGCTGTACGAACTGGTTTTCGCGGCTTCGTCAGGACCTGCGGTGATAGACCCGCCTCCGAACTGCGAAGGCAGCTGGATGACCATAGGCTGGACATAATTCTGTCCTTTGCTCGCGCTTAGATTAAGTGACGGAAGAAGATAAGAACCGGCCTGCCCCATTTTGGCGGAAGCGATATTGACCTTTTCCTGGGCGTTAATTATTGCCGGGTTCTTCGAGTATGCAAGATCTATTGATTGTTGCAAGTCGAGCTCGACGGCAAAAGATATATTGCACGCTCCAAGCATAAAACAGGCGGTCAAAATAGAAGTCCGGAATGTTTTTACGCTCCGCAAATTTGATGCCTTGATTTTCCCTGATCCGGACTTCATATCGCCACCTCCATCGGGACAACAAAAACTTTCAACCCTTCGTCGAGGAATTCTTCCTTTATCTTTTTTAATCCCGGCAGGACATTTGAAGCAGCGGTTTCATCAACTACCGCCAGCACTGCGGAATTTGAGCCCGGCCAGACATGCGTATCAAGATGCCGCTCTGAATGACCGCCGATGCCGTGCAGGTAAGGGAATTTCGTGTAATGCTTTATCCCTGACTTATTCATTATTTCCAGTACATTGTTCTCTATGGCCGGCGCATAAACAATAAATAATCCTTTCATTTTATTTTCCTCCTCCAGCGCCTTTGTCCTTGAACCGGCTTTCTACAATGAAGTAGAACGTGGGAACGAAAACAAGACTTATCGTCGCCGACACAATCAGACCTCCAAGAACGGCGATTGACATATTCTTCCAAAAGCCCGAACCTTCTCCTGTTCCGAAAACAATTGGGAGCAGACCTAATATTGCGGTGCATGAGGTCATCAGGATCGGACGAAGCCTTGTTTTTCCCGCTTCAAGGATCGATTCCTTTATTTCTATGCCTCTTTCCCTGAGTATATTCGTATAATCTACAAGGACTATTGAATTTTTTACGGCGACACCGACCACCATTATCAGGCCTATAAAAGGCATCACTCCGAACGGCAAGCCCGTCAAAAAGAGGGCCCAGACGACCCCGACAAGCGCGAACGGGATTGCGAACATGATAATGAAAGGTTCGAGGAAAGATTCAAACTGCGCGACCATGACAAGGTAGATCAGGGATATTCCTAAAATAAGGGCTATGAACAGAGATTTAAAGCTTTCTGCCATTTGTTCGGCATTGCCGGTTATCTTTACCGTGACATCGGCCGGAATACTCGTCTTTGATATTATCCTGCTGACGTCCCTTATTATATCTCCGAGAGGCCTGCCGAAATAATCCGCTTCATATCTTTCATATCTTTGCTGGTTCTTCCTCTCGATCACCTGAGGCCCGTTGCGCAGCTCCACAGTCGCAATGTTACCCAAAGAAATATTCTGCCCCATCCTGTTGGTCACATAAACATTCTTTATATCGTCGATCGACTTTCTGCTGTCCTCGTCAAGCCTGACAAAGATATCGTATTCATCCCCCTGCTCACGGTATTTTGTGGAGGTGTTCCCGTAAATATACTGCCTGGCTGCCATCGCCACATCATACATCGTAAGCCCGAAATCCGAGGCTTTTTCCCGGTCGATCTTCAGGGCGTATTCCGGATTAGTCTTTTCTCTTGAAAGTGACGGGTCGACAATACCCGGTATTCTATCGAACTTTTGCTTGAGATCTGAAGTAACCTGGTCCATTACATCAAAATTATTCCCGTATATTTCAACTGTGACCGGTTTATTCGCTCCGCCAAGCGCGTTTGCCCCGGCTGCGGCAAAAGTAATATTCTTGAGGCCGGGGATCGACATGGCAATACCGGCTACCTGTCTTTGTATCTCTTTAAGCGATCTTTTTCTCTTGTCCATCGGGACCAGCTTAAGATAGATCTTGCCTTTATTGGGTCCGGAATCGTTCGTGAGGCTGACCCTCTGGCTTGACCCGGCAGTGATAAGAATGAACTCGAGTTCCGGCACCTGGCGTTTTACCTCCGCCTCGATTTTTCTCATGATTTCAGCAGTACGCTCAAACTTAGAACCCGCGGCAAGCTCCACTGTCGCGGTCGCAAGACCGTTATCCTGGTCGGGAAAGAATTCAGTCCCCACCACCAGGAACAGCGGCATGCTCAGAAAAAATATCAGGGAGCAGATGATGACGACCCTTTTTCTGTTGTTGAGGGACCAACTAAGGATCTTTTTGTATTGTTCCTCGATAAAATTAAAGGCTTCTTCGCTTCTGTCATGGATGTCCGAAAAGAAGTTCTTCTTGTTCTCTCCTTCTTTTTTTATCTCAAGAAGCTTGGACGAAAGCATCGGGGTCAAAGTCATTGCCGTAAAAAGCGACATCGATATCACTACTATCGTGATAATGGATAATTGGTTGAAAAATATCCCGATGAAACCCTGGACAAGGAGTAACGGGATGAATATGGCAAGGTTGGTCGTTGTGGAAGCGATAACGGCGCCTGACACTTCTCCCCCGCCGTAAATTGCAGCCTCGACCGGAGCTTCATGTTTTTTTTCCATGTGCCTGTAAATATTTTCCATGACCACGATCGCATCATCCACCACCACACCTATGGAAATGATGATGGACGCAAGCGAAATTATATTTATTGAAGCTCCTGTATAGAACATATAAATGAACGCGGCAATTATGGACATCGGGATGGCCAGTGATACGATCAGGGAACCTCTTACGTTCCTTAAGAAGAATAGGACCGTCAGCACGACAAACAGGAAGGACCAGTACAATGTTTTGGTCAATTCGTTTATTGACCTGGAAATATATTCGGAAGTGTCCTGCACATAACTGAATTTAATGTCCGGCGGGAGTTCATCCTGCATCCTGACTATTTCTTTCCGGAGCGCCTGGGTGACCTGCACGGTATTTGCACCGGATTGCTTCTGGACCATCAGCATTATTCCCGGCTTTTGGTCCACCTCGGTCATATTATCCGGCTCTTTGAATGAATCCGTAACTCTTGCTATGTCGGAAATAAAAATACTCTTGCCCTGGTAACTCCCGATCACTGTCTTCGATATCTCGTCCATGTTCGAATATTCTCCGGGGATCCTTATCCCGTATTCGAGTTCCGTTGATTTGATGCTGCCGGCAGGCATGGAAAGGTTCGCAGCCTGGAGTGCCAGGTTGACCTGCCCGATAGAAAGGTGGTAGGCTTCCAGTCTTGTCCTGTCGACATCCACGTTGATCTGCCTCTGCAGACCACCGAGGATCGTGACGGTGCCGACACCCTGCACCCTTTTCATCAGGTTTGTGATTTTTTTGTCCGCTAAGTCGTACAACCCTTTATATGACTGATCCGCTGAAACACCCATGATCAGGATCGGGATCTGTGATGTATCGAATTTATATATTGTTGACGGCTGGACATCTTTCGGGAGCTTTGCGTTTATCAGGTCCATCTTGTCCCTTACATCAGCCGCAGCCGCATCGATATCAGATCCCCATTTGAAATTGATCGTCACGATAGAGATGTTCTCCATGCTGTTGGAAGTGATCTTGTCGATGTTCGTAACGGTGGCAACTGAATCCTCTATTACCTTTGAGACCGTTATTTCAATATCGTCCGCGCTTGCTCCGGGATAAGGTGTGATGATCGTCAGCGTCGGGAGTGATATGTTAGGGAGAAAATCAAGCGGCAGACGGGAATAACTTAAGACCCCGAATATTATAAGGACTATAAATATCGAGAAGGTAAAAAGCGGCCTTGTGACAAAATTCTTTATCATTATTTGACCTCGATGGTCGATCCTTCCGTAACGATCCTCTGGCCGTTTATGATCACTTTGTCGGTCTGTAAAAGACCGCTTTTTATCTCTAATTCATTCTCGCTTTCGATCCCTTTGACGACATTTTTTTTCATGGCATGACCGTTATCGGCGGTAAAAACATAATCTTCCTCGTTATTAAGGACTGCATCCGACGGGATTATCATCACATTAGATTTTTTCTGGAGAATAAGGTCCACTTTCGCGAACATTCCCGGCCTTATTATATAGGAAGTATTGGGAATGATTATCTCAACCTGGATGGTCCGCGTGCTTGGATCGATCACCGGTCTTATCCTGCTGACCGAACCTCTGAACACTTTTCCGGGAAGCGCATCAGGGTATATCATGGCAGGTGTCCCTTTTGAAACAAGAGTATAGAATTTTTCCGGCACATTGGCATATATCTTTACATTATCAATGCCGTAGATGACAAAAACAGGGTTATTGGTTCCTACCGAGCTGATCACCTGGTCGCCTATCTTTACGAGCTGCATTCCGATAAATCCCGATATAGGGGCACGGACTACCATGTCCTCATATATGGGATCGTCCTCTTTTATCCCCGCCAGAAATGAGAGCAAAACATCGCCTTTGCTGACATGGTCGCCCTCTTTTACAAAGATCTCTTCCACTCTGCCCGCGATCCTGGGCCTTACGCTGACCTCGGACTCGCCTTTTATGTCGCCTGTCAGGGTCAATATATTCTCTATGGTACCTATCTTGGGGGTTGTGACGGTTACCGGAATGATGCGCCCGGTCTCGAGCTTTTTCGCGCTCCTTATCCTTGTGCATGCCCTGTAAAAAAGAAGAAGAACCAGCAGTACCAGTATTATCCAGACAATTCTTTTTGTTTTCATCTTTTATCCCCTTTCTTGTTCCTGTCTTATCGCGCCGGTCAATTTTTCTATGATGTGCAGAAGGGATTTCCTGTCGCCTTCGGACATTTTGCCGAAAATTCTGGCCATACTGTCCATTTTATGTTCTTTGGCTTTTTTTATAAGGTTCTTCCCTTTCTGATTAAGACAAACCCTTACGATGCGCCTGTCCTCAGGGTCCCCTTTTCTTTCGACAAAGTCCTCCTTTATCAGCCTGTCTATCATCATGGTCATGTTGCCGAGCGTCACTCCGAGCTCGGCGCTGAGGTCTGACATCTTGGGACATTCCTTTTTGGCGATAATGTTCAGCGCAACGAACTGCGGTATTGTTATATCGATATCGTTTATTTCCGAGAATCCACCGCCGTGGAAGCCCTTTGTTATGACTGACATGCAGCTTTCGAACTTTTCTATGAAGTCGTTCAGTTCGCCTGTGTTCATGGAATATGTTTACCTATTAAATAGTTTATATGATGAAGTAATTTTTGTCAATATTGGATCAGGGATTTTTTAGGGGGATTTTCATATTTTCTACAATATCCCTGAGAAATTCCCATCCCTATACTGCACCGCTTCGGCAATATGTCTGGCGGATATTTGTTCGCTTGTCTCGAGGTCGGCTATTGTCCGCGAAATCTTGAGGATCTTATCATACGACCTGCCTGTCAATCTGAAATGCAAAATAGCCTTTTTCATCAATTCTTCAGCTTCTTCGTCAAGGATGCAGTATTTCTTCACGTATTTTGACGTCATCTTGGCGTTCGAAGATATTTTTGTGCCGGAGAATCTTTCCTGCTGGATTTTCCTGGCCATTGACACCCTTTCCCTGATCGAAGAAGACGCTTCTCCCGAAGGGTAAGAGATGAGCTCTTCCTTTTTCAACCTCGGAACATTCACATGGATATCTATCCTGTCCAGGAGCGGTCCGGACAGTTTTTGAAGGTATCTTTGTATCTTAAAAGGAGGACATGTACACTCTGTTGTCGGGTCCCCAAAATTGCCGCAGGGACATGGGTTCATCGCAGCGACCAGCATGAACTGCGCCGGATATGTTATTGACGTAGCCGCCCTGCAGATAGAAATATCCCCGTCCTCAAGCGGCTGCCTTAAGACCTCAAGTACTTCCCTGCCGAACTCCGGGAACTCATCCATGAACAAAATTCCGTGATGTGACAGAGTGATCTCCCCGGGACGTGGTATCCTTCCGCCTCCGGTTATCCCGATATCTGATGTAGTGTGGTGCGGGCTTCTGAACGGTCTTCTGGTTATCAGGGAGTTCCTTGATGGAAGCATGCCGCTGATACTGTAGATCTTAGTTACCTCGAGTGCTTCTGCCAGCGAAAGCGGGGGAAGTATGGAAGGAAGCCTTCTCGCAAGCATGGTCTTGCCTGAGCCCGGAGGACCGGATAAAAGGATGTTATGGCCTCCGGCTGCCGCGACCTCAAGCGCTCTTTTCGCATGGAACTGGCCTTTGACCTCTGAAAAATCACAGTCGTATTCTGCTTGTTTTGAAAACAAAGCCTCAAGGTCTACCTTGTGTGCCTTTATCTCTTTATTGCCCGACAAAAAATCAATGGCTGAATTGACGCAGTCAACGGGAATGACCTCAAGTTGTTCTACAAGAGCTGCTTCATCTGCATTCTCTTTCGGGACTATCGCTCTTTTGATGTTTCCCTCTTTCAAGGCGCAGCACATCGGAAGCATCCCCTCGACCGGCCTGACATTTCCGTCCAAAGAAAGTTCTCCGAAAACAGCGGTATCTTCGAGCATCTTTGAGCCTATCTGCTCTGAAGCAAGGAGGACACCGAGCGCGATCGGAAGGTCATACATCGGCCCTTCTTTTCTTATATCGGCAGGAGCAAGATTGATCGTAAAATAACCGCCGGGAAATTCAAAACCGGAATTATTGATCGCCGCTTTGACCCTGTCGCGGCTCTCTTTTACTGCCGCATCCGGAAGCCCGACGATCGACTGTCCGGGCAGTCCGTGGCTTGAATCGACTTCGACATCTACCAGATAACTTTTTAATCCCAGGAAAGCTGCGCTTTTGATCTTGACAAACATAATATTCCTCCTTTAATTGATCTCGAAAGCATTCTTAAAATGCTCGGTCTTCTGTTCTCCTTTACGGTCTTTGTAGGTCGCGATCACATCGAACCTGCAGTTTATGCCCTTTACACCGTTCAACATGATGTATGTGCGCGCCGCGTGGATCAAAGATTTTTTCTTATACTGTGTTATAGAAAAGACGGGCTTGTAGAAGCTTCTATATGTATAGCTCTTTACCTCGACAAACACGAGGATATCTTCATCTTTTGCGATAATATCGATCTCTCCGTGATTGGACCTGAAATTCCGCTCAATGACCTTCCAGCCCATTTCGATCAGGAGCCCGCACGCAAGGTCTTCTCCGATGTTCCCGAGTATTTTGGATTCTATACCCACATCATACTCATCAGCAATTTGTCCGCCATCCTGCCTTCGATCTTCCCCTTTTACCGCTTAGAGCTTGCAGCTTTCCAAAATGCTATAATTTACCCAATGGAGGAAAATATATAATGAAAAGCGACAATATCAAAAAAGGCATAGAACGCGCACCTCACCGTTCTTTGCTGCATGCGACCGGGGTCACAAAAAAGAGCCTTGAAAAACCTTTCATCGGGATCGCGAACAGCTTCACGGACCTTGTGCCCGGACATATCAGCATGAAAGACTACGCGTCAGTCATCGCAAAAGGTATTCATTCAGGCGGAGGTATCGCTTTTGAGTTCGGTGTTCCGGCAATATGCGACGGCATCGCGATGGGACACGAAGGAATGTATTACAGTCTTCCTTCAAGGGAACTTATAGCCGATGAAGTCGAATCCGTCGCTAAAGCTCACGCTCTTGACGGACTTGTTTTATTGACAGCATGCGACAAGATAACCCCGGGAATGCTGATGGCAGCAGGCCGGCTTGATATACCGTGCATAGTAGTTACAGTCGGCCCGATGATGAGCGGCATGCACAGGGGAAGAAGGACGGACCTTGTTAAAGATACTTTCGAAGCTCTTGCATCCTGCAAAGCAGGCCAATTATCCGAAAAGGAGCTTGAAGAGCTTGAGATATGCGCCTGCCCGGGCGTCGGTTCCTGCGCCGGCCTTTATACGGCAAACACCATGGCCTGCGTCACCGAAGCTATCGGCATGTCTCTGACCGGCAGCGGCTCCTCACTTGCAGCTTCAAGCAAGAGCAGGATGATAGCTTATGAAAGCGGGGAGCAGATAGTCGAGCTCGTCAGGAAAGACATCAGCGCGAGAAAGATCATGACAAAGAATGCCATATTGAACGGCATCAGGATAGACATGGCCCTAGGCGGTTCGACGAATGCGGCCCTTCATATACCTGCGATAGCCCACGAGGTCGGGATAGATATCGACCTTGACACGATCGAAGAGATAAGCAGAAAGACCCCCCACATAACGAACCTGCGGCCGAGCGGCGAGCATTTTATGGAGGATTTTGAGTATGCCGGAGGTGTCCCTGCGGCGCTCCACGTCCTGGCCGATCTTTTGAACGATAATATCACGGTCAGCGGGAAAAACATCAAGGAGATAGCAAAAGCATCTTTAGTCCATGACAGCGATGTCATCAGATCTCTCGACAAAGCTTATCACAAAGAAGGCGGCATCGCCGTCCTGAAAGGAAATCTCGCGCCGCACGGTTCTGTCGTCAAGCAGACCGCGGTCAATGAAAGAGCGAAAGTCCTCATAGGCAAAGCAAAATGCTTTGACAGCGAAGAACTCGCGATGAAAGCGATAATGGACGGAAAGATAAAGGCCGGGGATATTGTTGTCATAAGATATGAAGGGCCTAAAGGCGGGCCGGGAATGAGGGAGATGCTGTCCCCCACTTCCGCTATCGTCGGGATGGGACTCGGAGATACCGTCGGGCTTATAACCGATGGAAGATTTTCAGGCGGTACAAGAGGCCCGGCTATCGGACATGTTTCGCCGGAAGCGGCCGAAGGCGGACCTATCGCCGTTATAAAAGACGGTGATGAAATAGAAATAAATATCCCGGCAAGAAAACTCGAGCTTAAGGTCAGCCAGAAAGAGATCGAAGAGCGCTTAAAGGTCTGGAAGCCGAAAAAGAAAGAACTGACGGGCTACCTTGCCCGCTACGCGCATTTTGTCACGTCGGCAAATACCGGAGCTGTTTTAAAAATACCGTCATGAAGGCCGTTTGCTCTGCGCTGATATTTTGTATTATCACCGGCACATGCTTTGCCGTAGAAATGACCGATATACGCTACAGCACGTCATCGGAAAACCTCAGGATCGTGATCCAGCTTGACGCCCCGGTGGAGTACACGGCTTTAAAGAAGGACAACGACATCATCATATCGATGCCAAATACTACAACAGACGAGTATCATGAAAAATTCAAGATATGGGACGGGATGTTCAAGGATTTTTCTTTCAGCAAAACAAAAACGTCTTTGAACCTTTTCATCGAGACAAGCTATCCCGTGAAAGAGAACATCTTTCCGTTGAAAGACCCTTTCAGGATAGTGATCGATATCCCCAGGCAGGAAGCGACTCCTGAAGCGGTGATCGAAGATGCCGCCGAAGAGAGCGTTCTTGAAGAGGCTGTTCCGGCCGCGCCGTCAAAAAACAAATGGTTATATTACTGCCAGAAGATAACTGACGGCCTCAACTATCTGACCGTGTCGCAGGATGATAAAAAAAACAGGATAACTGCAAGTGTCCTGTTCGTGGACCCCTCGAAAGTCGATGTCACCCCCGTCATCTCTGTCCGGGAGCTGAAGGGGCGCGACGGGGGCCCTATATTCGGGGCGCTGTTCGACGCTTTCTCAGGAGTGTTCGGAGGAAAACCCGAACCGTATTCGCATTTTGCAAAAAAAAGAGTGTCGGCATTTGTCAAGGCGGCAAACGCCTTTGCGGGTATCAACGGAAGTTATTTCTTCGGCAGCAGCACGCCCGTGGGTGTGCTTATCATAAACGGACAGATAATCTCGTCCCCTCTATACAACAGGACTGCGCTGGTCATATACAGGGACGGGAGGGCGAATATCGATTCCGTGATAATGGAAGGGTACCTTAAGCTCAAGAACGGCGAGACGCTGGGATTCTCGGGGGTCAACCAGCCGATAAACAAGAACGAGATCATGGTCTATACTCCGGACTACCAGAGGACCGATCCCTCCGGGTCTTCGACAAATATAATCGTCTCCGACGGAAAAGTGACGGACATCAATTACGGCGAGACTTCTATTCCTAAGAACGGTTTTGTGATCTCGGCCAACGGCATAGCCGGAGAAGCGATAAAAGAAAGATTTTCAAAGGGTGACCCCGTTAAATGGTTCTTCATGGCGACCCCGCCGCTGGAAGATATGACCCACGTCATAGCGGGAGGCCCCAGGCTGGTATACGACGGGAAAGTCTATATCACATCCAAAGAGGAAAAGTTCAGGCGCGACATCACAAGCGGAAAAGCGGCAAGGACCGCGGTCGGGATAACAAAAGATAACAACCTGTTATTCGTGGTCGTCGAGAGCAGCGGCAAGAACAAAGGTGCTACGCTGGCGGAACTTTCCCAGCTGTTAATTGAGCTGGGCGCAGTGGAAGCGATGAACCTTGACGGCGGAGGGTCTTCCTCAATGGTCGTCAACGGGGCAAAGATGAACAGCGGGTCGGAAAGAGCCGTGAGCAACGCGATCGTGATCAGGAAGAAGTGAACCTGTCCCCGGCCTGCACGTGATATCCACTAATGAAATCGTCAGCGCTCATCGGTTTAGAGTTTTCCGGCTGGACACTCTTGATCAATATTTCTCCTTCTCCGGCAGATATGATGATCCCTTTATTTTTAATGATCTCTTTCACCTGTCCGGCATCACCATTTCCAGTTTTCCCCGCTTCTCCTGTTAATATTTTAACTTTCTTTCCTTTAAAAACAGCAAACGCTCCCGGCCATGGGGTAAAAGCTCTGATCATATTCACGATCTCATCCGCGCTTTTATTGAAATCAATAGCCCCGTCCTGCTTCTTTATCATCTTGCAGTAAACAGCTTTTGAATGGTCCTGTGGAGTGAATTTTGCTTTCCCGCTTTCGATGTCTTTGATCACTTTAATAAGTAGTTTTGATCCTTCATTGAATAATCTGTCCGATAATGTCCGGGCATTATCATCTTCCGGTATTTTGACTGTTTCCTGCAGAATAATATCGCCTTCGTCCATTTTTTCGTTAAGTTTGATTATAGTTACGCCTGTTTCTTTGTCGCCGTTCAGAAGCGCGGCTTGAATAGGAGAAGGCCCGCGGTATTTCGGCAGAAGGGAAGTGTGAAGATTAATGCATCCGTATTTTGGTATTTCAAGGATCGATTTGGGCAGTATTTTCCCGTAGGCAACTACGACTATCAGGTCGGGTTTGATATCTTTAAGGCTTTCAATAAACCCCGGGTCAGAGGCTTTCAATGGTTTGAAAGTCTCAATTTTATCCATGTTTGCTGTATCAGCGACAGGAGAAGAAGATAATTTTAGTCCCCTGCCCTTCGGCTTGTCGGGGAAAGTGACTGCGGCTGTAATATCAAGACCGGAAGATATCAACTCTAATAAAACATAAGCGGACTGTGCCGGGGTCCCGAAGAATATGATCTTCATTTATTTAATCTTGCGGCATAATTAAAACAATAAAAATACTTTTGCCATTTTTTGTCGTCCGAGCCGTACTGGTTGTCGTATTCAAAATAATCCGCAAGGACCTCCCTCAAACGCGCCAGCTCTTTCAATCTGCGGACGTTCCTTTTGTCAGATATCGTCAGGTCAAGAAGTTCAAGCGCCCTGTCAAAAGAAAGCCTGTAATAGTCGGGCCTTCCCTCGTTGCGCCATTTTATCGAACGCTCGACCTCGCTGCCTATGTTCGCCATCTGTTCAAAAAATGTCAAAGCGTTCCATCTTCCTGAAGCAAGCTCTTTATGCTGATAATTCATCTTTTCACCAGACGGGCTACTATTTCAATGATCTTATCCCTTATGGCGGGACTTTCAACTGAGCGAGACCTGTTCGCTTGGGACGGCCTCAGATTTATCATGGAATCGAACTCGATCCGCCCGTCATCTTTTTCTTCGGGATAAATATTAATGCCCCACAAGGACGATTGTTTTGAGCCGTTTTCGATCAGAAGTGATTCCTCGTCCGAGTGCAGCTCTCCGTCTATGGCCATGATCCCTTTATCGATATCGACAACGGCTTTGACCATATTACCGAAAGTCCTTTTGGATGTTTCAATAAGCTCCGAGTTATCGATGCTGTCTGAAATGATTTTCATCTTGGAAAGATTATAGCATTATGAGATATAAAACTCGACTATATCGTCTCTTCTTTAGTCGGCTCTTTCGGCCTGATAAGGGAGGGGTCTTTTACTCTTTCAACGAACAACATGCCGTCAAGATGGTCGATCTCGTGCTGGAACACAACGGCCAAAAGGCCTTCAGCGTCTATTTTGACCTGCTTGCCGCCTTTATCCATTCCAGTAACACAGATCTTTTTATAACGCTCGACTGGCCCTTCCAGTCCCGGAACGCTCAGGCAGCCTTCCATGCAGACCTGTTTTCCTGATTTTTTTACTATCTTTGGATTAGCAAGGCGGAACAATTCATTTTCAAGCTCGACGACTATTATCCTCTCCGAAACGCCCACCTGGGGCGCGGCAAGACCGATACCCGGCGCGATCCGCATGGTCTCCACCATGTCATCCATCAATCTCACATGCGTAAGCGTCACCTTTTTAACGGCTTTCGCTTTCTTCTTCAGGACCGGGTTACCTTTTACCAGGATATTCAATATTGCCATTTTTGCCTGTACGGGCGGGTTTCAAACCCGCCCCCTACTCACCCTATATTTATCGGGTCCACATCGACGCTTATGCTGTAATCCTTCCGGTATTTCGGGTCGGAAACTATACCCCTCAACTCATCTTTTATGATATCCAAATCCCTGCCCTTAATCAATATCTGCCACCTTGACCTGCCGCGCACTTTCGCCAGGGAGGTTTGGACAGGTCCCAGGATCTCTATCCCTTTTTTCAATGAGATGAGCCTTTCCGCGATATCTTCCGCGACGCTTTGCCCCGAAGCGGGCTTCTTGCCATAGATCATCAGGTTTATCACCTGCCCGTAAGGAGGATATTTGCTTTCCCTGCGGTTCAGTATCTCTTTACCGTAAAATCTTTCATAATCATATCCCTTCGCGCAGGCAAAGGCATAATGGTCAGCGTTATAGGTCTGGACTATCACTTTTTCCGGTATATTATGGCGCTTTGACACGCCCGCGACCTCGAGTATCATCTGGAACGTGCTTTCTGCCGCCCTGAAATCCGGGGTCCCGAGTGCCATGTCCGCCGAGACGATCCCAGCAAGGGAAACTTTTGTGAGCTCCATGGTGCGCACTGCCATCTGCGTCCCTATCAGGATATTCGCGTCCCCTTCCGCGAACATCTTTATCACGACATCCTGGGTCTTCTTGACATCCGTGATGTCTTTATCGAGCCTCAGCGTCTTCAGCTTCGGAAAATATCTTGCGACTTCCCTTTCCACCTTTTGAGTACCGGTCCCAATGAACCTGACATCCGAGCTCATGCAGTTCGGGCAGACCACTGGGACCGTCTTGGTAAAACCGCAGCGGCTGCAGTGAAGGCTCTTGTCCATCGCATGATACGATAAAGAAACGGAACAGTTCGGGCAGACGATGGTGTTCCCGCACTCCTCGCACAAAAGAAAAGGCGCAAACCCTCTCCTATTTATCAGAAGAATGATCTTTTGGTTCTTTTCGACAACTGCCCTCATCTCTGCAACAAGCTTTTTGCTCAGTATCCCGAACTTATTTTTATTCTCTTCCCTCATATTGACGATATCAATTAACGGGAACGCCGGCAGGTCTTTTTTCCTTTCTAACTTGATGATCCTGTATTTTTTTTCATCCGCCTTATAGAAAGTCTCGACTGTCGGACAGCCGGAACCCAGGATCACGGGGATATTTTTCTGTTTTGCTATGAACAATGCCGCTTCACGCGCATGATATTTGGGGTTTTGTTCCTGTTTGTATGTGAATTCTTCTTCTTCATCGATTATTATCAGGCCCAAATCCCTTACCGGAGTAAAAAGAGCCGTTCTCGTGCCAAGGACGACCTTAAATTCGCCCGAATATATTTTTTTCCATTCCTCGATCAGCTCTTTCTGCGGGACAGAACTGTGGATCACGGCGATCTTTCCGGCAAATTCTTCTTTCATCGCTGAAACAAGCTGATTTGAAAACGAGATCTCCGGCACTAATATTATTGCCCCGAGGCCTTTTGATAATGCTTCTTTTATGCTCTTTATATAGAACGCGGTCTTGCCTGAACCGGAGGGACCGGATAAGAGGACAATGCTATAGCCCGACGCTAAACCCCTCGGCAGGCTCGGGGCAAGACGCGTCGGCTCCGTCTTTTCGGAATGGTCAAAGGAGCTGAACCGTTTAGGTTCGGGGCCAGGAGTTATCTCCAGTCTCTTTTTCCCTTTTTTATTTTCGAAACTCTCAACCCCTGGTATCATCATGGTCCTGAGGGCAGAACCGAAAAAGGAGACATAATACTGTGACATCCATTTTGCCGCTTCTACAGTATCTGCTGAAAAGAACGGAACATTGCCCCTGACATCCTCGATGCTTTTCATGCCTTTGATCTCTTCGGGAAGTTCTTTTAGAAATCCAACGATATATCCGACCTCTTTTCTTTTTCCGAACGGGATAATTACCTGCGATCCGATCTGAAGCTTGCCGGTCAGGCTGTCTGGTATTAAATATGTGAAAGGCTTATCGACAAAAGAGGAGACATAGGACAGAACTACCTGGGCATACATTTGAACGCCTTTCTTGAGCTCTAAGCTGTAAGCGCTAAGGATTAAGCCGTTAATCAAATTTACTTATAACTTAGTGCTTAGAGCTTAGCGCTATCTCATCAAGTATCTTCTCGGCAGATTTTGACTTGGGAAGTCTCGGCAGGTCTATAGATTTTCCGGATCTCTTTATGATGGTCACCTTTGATGAGTCATCTTCAAAAGCGCTCACGTCATTTGCAACTATCATATCGAGGTCTTTTGATCTGAGCTTATCTTTTGAATTCTTCAATAGATCCCTGCTTTCCACGGAGAATCCGACGATCACTTTCCCCTCTTTTTGTTTTGAGACGGATAAAAGGATGTCATCTGTCGGCTTGAGTCCTATATTGACGTTCTCTTTTCCCTTTTTTATCTTCTCGGAAGAAGCCTTTTGTGGTGTAAAATCGGATACCGCGGCCGACATCACCAGGATATCGCTGTCTTTAAAGTGCCTGGACACCTCGTCTTTCATCTGTCTTGCGTTCTGGACATTGACAAGTTCTATCCCGTCAGGCGCTTTGATATTTGCATTTGCGCTTATAAGGACGACATCCGCTCCCCTGTTGCGCGCCGCTTCAGCGATGGCAAAACCCATTTTCCCGGACGAGCGGTTCCCGATGAACCTGACAGGGTCTATCGCCTCTCTTGTGCCGCCCGCGGTTATCAGCAGCTTTTTCCCCGCAAGGTCCTGTTTGATCCCTATCTTATCGACGACCGCTTTTATAATATCATCAGTATTTGCCAGCCTTCCTTCACCTATATCGCCGCAGGCAAGTTCGCCTTTTTCAGGACCGATAAAGATCGAACCGAGTTTCCTGAGCTTTTTTACATTTTCCTGAACTGCCGCGTTCTTCCACATCTTCGTGTTCATTGCCGGCGCCATGACGATTGGACATTCCACCGACATGATTATCGTGGACAGGGCGTCATCAGCTATCCCTCCCGCGGCTTTGCCGATAATATTTGCCGTTGCCGGCGCGACCAGAAGAAGATCTGCGGAATCGGACAGGGCCAGATGAGGCATAGGCATCGATACCGTATTTTCGTCGAACATCTTTGCTATACAGGGATTTTCTGAAAGTGTCCTGAAAGTAAGCGGGGTCACGAACTCCTGAGCCGAAGCTGTCATCACGACCCAGACATCAGCCCCGAGTTTTTTAAGGCGCCTTACTATCTCGGCGGATTTATACGCTGCTATGCAGCCTGTCACTCCGAGGATTATCTTTTTATTGAGAAGAGGCCTGTTTATTAGGTCCATGTTGATGCAGGGCTTAAAAAGGGGCGACTATTTGCTCTTGGTCTTTTTCGCCTTTTTATGTTCTTTCTTTTCAAGGTTGTCTATCGTCCAGAAATCCTTTGCCTTCTGCTCGATGACCTTCAGCGGCTTTGCGACCGGTCCGCTGAGTATCTTGATCTTCAGCTTACCCGCCGCGAATTCTTTCATTGCCGTGTCGATCGGGTTCAGCGGATTAAAATCGTCGATATACGGGATCGAACCTTCGCTGATCTCTTTCGCCCGCGTCGCGATCGCGTTGGAAAGCAGATATTTATTATCTGTCACCTTTATTAATGAATCAATGGTTGGTTGGCTCAATTAAGGAATGTCCTTTCTTTTTCTACCTTAATTATAGCATTTATTTTGTCGGCCGCGGACTCGACCTTGTCGTTCACGACTATATAATCGTACTTTTCCATCACCTGCAGTTCTGCTATCGCCGCCCTCAGCCTGTAATTGACCTGCTCCTCTTTTTCGGTCTTGCGCCTCTTAAGCCTGAAGGCGAGTATGTCTACCGAAGGCGGTATAAGGAATATGAAGACCGCATTGGCGTGCTTCACGCCCGTCTTTGTCACAAAATCCTTTATGGTCGAGGCTCCCTGCACGTCCACTTCCAAAATGACGGCATTGCCTTTATCAAGATGCTCCTGGATGAATTTTTTTGATGTCCCGTAGTACGCGCCGTGCACCTGGGCCCATTCAAAGAAAGTATCTTTTTCTACCCTGTCAATGAAATCTTTTTCGTGTATGAAAAAGTAGTCCTTGCCGTGTTTTTCGCCAGGTCTTGCCGGCCTTGTCGTGGAAGAGATAGAAAGTTCGTATTCGGGCGCTATCTTCATCAGCCTGCGCACGACAGTGCTTTTCCCGACCCCCGAAGGTCCGGAAATGACCACCAGTAGACCTTTTTTCTGTTTAACTTTGGCTTTTTTATGCGGCATTATTGAAATTATAGCATAATGAGAACTTATTTTTTCGTGATCAAATTAATTGATTCAATCATTTATGCACATCCAATTGTTTGCGCCGGAAAAGGCGTAAAGCCTGCCTGCCGGCAGGCAGGGGGCAAAGGACAAAAGGTGTTAACCTAAGTCTTCGGCGAGGCGGAAGCCGATATTGTCGCACTGTTTCCCCGGTTTGTCGATGCTCCGGTACGCGGCCATCAGTTCATCAGAATTGTTGCTATACCAGGAACCGCCGCGCAACACCCTATTAGTACCGTTGTCCGGCCCTTTAGGATTCGTTAAATCTTTTGGATCATATCTACTCGCATACCAATTCTGTACCCATTCCCATACATTACCCGCCATATCAAATATCCCTGAAGGAGTCGCGCCCGTCGGAAATTTGTTGACAGGAGTTGTTCCTGTGTTATTGAAATTAACGCGCCCTTCATACGACTCATTTCCCCACGGATATATTCTTCCTTCAGTCCCTCTTGCCGCGAATTCCCATTGTGCTTCTGTAAGCAGACCGAACTTCCTGCCAGTTGTTTCCATTAGAAATTTGC
>JAPLKZ010000012.1 GCA_026387835.1 Candidatus Saganbacteria bacterium | reverse complement strand
GCAAATTTCTAATGGAAACAACTGGCAGGAAGTTCGGTCTGCTTACAGAAGCACAATGGGAATTCGCGGCAAGAGGGACTGAAGGAAGAATATATCCGTGGGGAAATGAGTCGTATGAAGGGCGCGTTAATTTCAATAACAGAGGAACAACTCCTGTCAACAAATTCCCTACGGGCGCAACGCCTTCAGGGATATTTGATATGGCGGGTAATGTATGGGAATGGGTACAGGATTGGTATGCGAGTGGATATAACGTAAATGATTTGACAAATCCTAAAGGACCGAAAAATGGCATTAATAAGGTGTTGCGCGGCGGTTCCTGGTATAACAACGATTCTAATACGCTGGATGCTGCGTACCGGAACAACGACAGACCGGGGGATCAGAGCAGCGTTCTCGGTTTCCGCCTCGCCGAGGACTTGGGTTAACACCTTTTGTCTTTGTCCCTTTACGCCTTTTCCGGCGCAAAAATTTTTGGGTTTGGTTGAGATGCGATAGGCAGAACAATTCCTGGCTAGAGTTTACGATTTTCGCTTTACCCTCATTGACCCGTTGAGTATAGATATTATATAATAAAAATATCCCCAATTTTAGAAAGGAAAAATAAAATGGCATTCAAAGAGTATCTGATGATCCCCGGCCCGACCCCAGTCCCGACCCGAGTCCTGTCCGCGATGAACAAGCAGATGATAAATCACAGAGGGCCTTCGTTCTCCAGTATCATAAAAGAAATAGTTGAAGGCGTGAAGTGGGCTTATCAGACGCAGAACGATATAATAACGCTCACGACTTCCGGTACGGGCGGAATGGAAGCCGCGATAGTCAACTTTCTGTCCCCGGGAGACAAGGTGTTGTCACTGAACATCGGGGCGTTCGGAAACAGGTTCGCCAAGATAGCGCGCGCTTACGGCGCTGATGTAGACGAGGTGAAATTCGAAAGAGGAAAAGCGGTCGACCTTAAAACTGTCGAACAGAAACTCAACGAAGACAAAGCAAAAGTGATAAAGGCGGTCCTTATTCAGCAGAACGAAACATCCACGGGCGTTCTTAACGACGTGAAGTCAGTAGCTCAACTGGTCAACAAGCACGGCGCATTGATGATCGTCGACGCGGTATCAGGGCTTTTGACGGCGCCTCTTAAAACGGATGAGTGGGGACTCGATGTCGTCGTGTCCGGTTCCCAGAAAGCTTTCATGGTCCCCCCGGGGCTGGCATTCGTGTCGGTCAACAAAAAAGCATGGGCCGCAAACGAGAAAGCCAAGATGCCGCGGTTCTATTTTGATTTCAAGCAGGCGATGAAATTCGCGGAGATAGGCGAGACCCCCTGGACGCCGGCAGTATCAATTATTTATGCGATGCAGGAAGCGATAAGGATGTTAAAAGAAGAAGGAATAGAAAATATTTATGCAAGGCATGAAAAACTTGCGAAAGCAGTCCGCGCAGGAGTAAAAGCTTTGGGGCTGAAACTTCTCGTGAACGATGAAAGCATAGCTTCAAAAGCGGTGACGCCGGTATTCCCTCCGGACGGTATAGAAGCGGATAAGCTCAGAAAAGCGATGCGCGAAAAATACGGCATAGTCCTCGCGGGCGGGCAGGAAGATCTCAAAGGAAAGCTTTTCAGGATAGGCCATCTCGGTTATATCGATAAGATGGAGGTCATAGCAGCTCTTGCGGCGCTCGAGATCGAACTCGGATCAAGCGTCAAGAAGGGGGCCGGGGTCGCGGCGGCAGAGGAGGCTATGGCATGAAAGTCCTTATAGCGGATAAAGCCGCGCCTGAAGGCATCGAAAAACTGAAAGCAGCCGGTTTTGAAGTGGATGTAAAGACCGGTTGTACTGAGGACCAGCTTTTGGCGATCATAGGAGATTACGACGGAATGATGGTCAGGTCGGAGACCAAAGTCACCGCAAAAATAATAGATGCCGCAAAAAAGATGAAGATAATCGGAAGGGCAGGAGTAGGCGTGGACAATATAGATGTGCCGGCTGCGACAAAAAAAGGCATTATAGTGGTCAACTCTCCGGATGGAAACACTATCGCTGCCGCCGAGCACACCTTTGCCATGATGATGGCGCTGTCGCGTAATATTCCGCAGGCGGTAGCCTCGTTAAAGGGAAAGAAGTGGGAAAAAAGTAAATTTATGGGAAGCGAGCTTTATAATAAAATACTCGGTATTGTCGGAATTGGCAAGATCGGAAGCCGCGTCGCTGCTTATGCCCAAGGTCTGGGCATGAAAGTGATCTGTTATGATCCGTTCATTAATGAAGATTATGCAAAAAAAATAGGGGTCACGGTCAAATCTCTGGACGAAGTTCTAAAAGAATCAGATTACATCACCCTTCACCTGCCAAAGACAAAAGATACGGCAAAGATGATCAACAAGGACAAGATCGCGCTGATGAAGGACGGCGTAAAGATAATAAATGTGGCAAGAGGCGGCATCATAGACGAGGCCGACCTTAAGGAAGCACTTTTATCAAAGAAGATCGCAGCTGCAGCTTTGGATGTATTCGAAGTTGAACCGGCTCCCGATAATCCGTTGATAGAGCTTGAGAACGTGATAGCGACCCCGCATCTCGGCGCCTCCACCGTGGAAGCCCAGGTGAATGTTGCCGTCGATGTCGCGGAGCAGATCGCAGATGTCCTTAAAGGCGGGATGGCCCGGGCAGCAGTGAACATTCCATCGATGAGGCCGGATATTTTGGGCCCCGTAAAACATTTTCTTCCTATAGCCGAAAAACTGGGCAGCTTTGCCGCGCAGATAGTGAGCGGACCTGTGACAAGCGTTGAAATATCTTATCTGGGAGAGCTCAGCAACAACAATATCACGCCTTTAACCACGGCTGTATTGAAAGGTATACTCGGGTACGCTCTCGGAGAATCTGTGAACCATGTTAATGCTTCGCTCATTGCCAAAGAAAGAGGCATCTCCGTAAAAGAAGTAAAAAGCGGGGATGCGGAGAATTTTTCTAATCTGATATCCATAACAGTAGTTTCGGGCAGCGATAAAAAAACCGTTGCCGGAACGGTCCTTGGCTCTTTCGGCGAAAGACTTGTCAGGATAGACGACCTTCAGACCGATGTGGTGCCTACGGGATTTCTTTTGATAACCGAGCATACCGACAAACCGGGTATCATCGGCAAAGTCGGCACTCTGCTGGGGGAAAACAATATCAATATCGCTTCGATGGACGTCGGCAGAAAATCCATCGGAGGAAAAGCAGTGATGATACTGAACATCGACACTCCGGCCAGTGATGATATGCTGAAAAAGATCAAAAAGATAGAAGGGATCTCCAACGCTCTGGTTGTCAAGATCTAGAAAATGTCAAAACCAAGGCCCCTTATAGCTGCCGTAGATGACGAAGAGGACATCTTAAAAACTATAAATACCGTACTTAAACCGACATACAATGTGACCGCTTTTTCCTCTCCCGAAGATGCGCTGAAAAAGATCCCGCCGCTAAACGTCGATGCGGTGCTCCTCGACATAAAAATGCCCAAGATGGACGGCATTACTTTCCTTAAAAAACTGAAGAAGACGGATCCGGAAGTACCCGTGATAATTCTTACCGCGCTGTCCGACTCAAGGACGGCTGTCAACGCCATGAAAGAGGGCGCCTATGATTATATCAACAAGCCTTTTGACGCCGATGAACTTAAACTCGTCATAGAAAAAGCCCTTGAAAAAAGGACCCTTGAAAAAGAGAACAGGGCCTACAGGGAGATCAGCAAAGAAAGTTTTGAGGATATCATCGGAACATCGGAGCCCATGAGAAAGGTCTTCGGTCTGATAGAAAAAATAGCTCCGTCGGACAGCACCGTGATGATAACAGGCGAGACCGGCAGCGGCAAAGAAATGGTCGCTAAAGCCATCCATAGAAAGAGCAACAGAAAAAATAAGCTGTTTGTCGCGGTCAACTGTGCCGCGGTCCCCGAGAACCTTTTTGAATCGGAGCTTTTCGGGCACGAAAGGGGATCGTTCACCGGAGCCCTTGAAAGGCATATCGGCAAGTTCGAGCTTGCCGACGGCGGGACTATCTTTCTTGATGAGGTCGGGTGTCTGCCCTATCCGATGCAGGCAAAACTTTTGAGGGTGGTCCAGGAGAGCGAAGTGCAGAGGATCGGAGGCAGCAAGGCAACAAAGATAGATATCAGGATCATCTGTGCCACAAATGCCGATCTGAAAGACAGCGTGAAGAAAGGCACTTTCAGGGAAGACCTTTTTTTCAGGCTGAACGTCATTCCTGTCGATGTCCCGCCGATACGGTCAAGGACGCAGGACATCCCGCTCCTGCTCGAATATTTTCTCGGCCGTTTCAATAAAAGGTCCAACAAGCGGATAAAAGCGTTCACCCCTCAGGCCATAAATATTTTAAAAGGCTATTACTGGCCGGGCAACGTCAGGGAGCTTGAGAACGCTGTCGAGCGCCTTGTCGTTCTATCTTCAAAAGATATCATAGATGCAGGCGACCTGTCCTTTAATATCATTGACAAGCACGATATCCCGGTGCAAATGCGGCTGGAAGACGCGGTCGGCCATTTTGAAAGGGACCACCTGACAAAAATTTTCCTTAAAGCCGGATGTATCCAGTCAAAAGCCGCCAAGATGCTGGGGATCGACCGTTCAACATTGATCTCAAAACTGAAAAAATATGATATTTGTTGACTTATCAGCGTATCGTAATTATAATATAACCAAATGAATATTCTTGACCTGATCTTTTTTGGCGCCATAATCGCCAATCTGGTATTTGGATTTGTCATATTCACCAAAGGCCTGAAAAGCAGGGCGAACAGGTGTTTCGCTTTGATAGTGCTACTGATAATATTTTGGCTCTATTTCTCGTACTCGGCGACATACAGTGCGATAGCTCAGAGCGAAAGAGCTTTTTTCTGGGTCAAGATGGGTTATGGGGCCGCAGCCGTGCTCCCTTCGCTTTTGCTGTATTTTGCTCTGATATTCCCGGATGACGCGTCAGCGGGACTTCCGGTCATCTCCGCGGTCTTTTCGCCGGCCCTGGTCTTTATTTATCTTTTGTCTTCGGAATACATAATAAGGTCCGTTTCATTCATGCGGGGGGATATCGCGAGTATCGATTTCACGGAAATAAACACGGTCTTTATCCTGTATTTTGTAATATACATAGTGCTGGCACTGGGCGTGCTGCTTAAAAAATACTTCTCTATCAAAGGAGTGGCAAGGAGCCAGATCCAGTATGTTTTTGCGGGAACACTCATCCCTTTGGCCGTAACGGCGGGATTTTATAATTTTGCGCCTGCTCTCGGGATAAGGGACGGATGGTATATCTTTAACATAATCGGGCCGCTGTCGACGCTTTTTTTTACGGGCCTTGTCACATACGCGATCAGCAAGCAGCGTTTTGTGGGATTGAACGTTATTCTGAGCAAAAGCGTCGTCTATTCGATGCTGGCGGGTATTGTCACGGCCGTTTATTTCGGATGCCTTTACCTGATCGCGGCTATATTCCAGACAATAAGCGGGAATTATTCCGTCCTGATAGTCATGATCGTGTTTTTCATTTTTGCCGTGATATTCGAGCCCCTGCGCGACAGGTTCCAGGAATGGGTAGACAGTATATTTTTTAAGAGCAAGCTTGACTACGAAAAAACGCTGAAGGAAACAAGTGCTGCCATGAGCGTGCTGTCGGGCACCGAAAGGCTGCTCAAGATAACGGCGCGTCTGATAACCAGGAGGATGAACCTTACCGGGGCCGCCCTGTTCTGGTATAACGATAAAAAGGACAGGTTCGAGATAAAAGGCGTCGACGGCTCGATCAAGGAACTTTCCGGATTTACGATGACATCAAATTTTCCGCTCATAGAGGCTCTCGAGGAAAACAAGGGGGTGCTTTTAAAGAGCGATATAGAAAAACAGCTGACCGATATCTTTATCACATATTACGAGAAGAAAAAACTTGAGGACGTGCTCGGCGACATCAACAAGCTCAAAGTCTCTTTATGCGTGCCGAGCATGATAAAGGACAAGATGGTCGCTTTTCTCGCTCTGGGAGAAAAGCTTTCAGGGGACCCGTTCGATGAAGAGGACCTGAACTTTCTGATGACGCTGGCCAACCAGAGCGCGATATTCGTGGAGAACAGCCTGCTGCTTGAAAAGGAAAAAGAAGCGGCAATGAAACTGGCGGAAGCGGAGGCAAGAGAAAAATACACGGTCATGCTTGAGAAGATGAATAAACAGCTGATAGAAACGCGCGAGGAGCTTGTGAAAGCCGAAAGGCTCTCTACTCTGACCAAACTGTCGGTGAGCCTCCAGCACGAGATAAACAACCCTCTGACCTCCGTGCTGGCTCAGACCCAGGGACTGCTGCTGAAACTCGGCACTCAATCGGAAATGCCGCTCGATTTTATCAAGGAAAGGCTGCAGACGATAGAAAGGGAAGCCAGGAGAATAAGAGAGCTTCTGATAAATCTGGCGCATATAACCGAGCCGATCGTGAGAGAATATATGCCGGGAGTTGAGATGATAGACATAGGAGCTTCTGCAAAAGAAAATGAACCCCCCCGATGATCATTAAATAAAATGTCAATTTATCCGTTCCTGCTTCTTTTGCTCTCGGTCCTGGGGGCCGGGTTTGCGCTGTTGGTATATGTTTACGGGAAGACAAGGCCCGCGGCTGTATTTCTAGCCCTGTATAATACTGTATTTTCGGTCTGGTGCTTTGGCCAGTTCATGGGCGAGATATCGATCTCAAAAGATGCAGTGCTTTTTTGGACCAGGGTCAATCTTGCCGCCGCGGTCTTGATCCCGGTCGTTTTTATGCTTTTTGTATACGCCTTTCTGGATAAGATCGGGCAAAGAAAGCCGATAATATCCATATTTGCCGCGCTTTCGATGTCGATCCTGCTCTTTTTGCCTACGCACTATTTTATAAACGACCTTATTGCGACAAAATATTTCAGGTTCTATCCTCAAGGAGGCCCGGTCTATATTTTTTTCATAATGGTATTTGCCGCGGCAGTCGCGGCCGCTTTTACGGATCTCGTCTTTGAATACCGGCACTCGAGCGGCACCAGGCGCAACCAGACCGCATATATAATACTGGCCTCCATTATCGGATTCGGAGGAGGCGTCCTGTGGTTTTTGCCGGCTTTCGGCGCGGATGTCTATCCATACGGCATATTCATCGTGCCTTTCTATCTTTTTATCGCGGCTTATGCCATCGTGAGGCATAACCTGCTGGATATCAATATCGTCCTGCGGAAAGGGATCTTGTATCCGCTTTTAAATTCATTAAATCCGGGAAACTCGCGGCTCAATTCGATACACTACGAAAATATGGCGGCTATCGGGGTGGTAGCGGCATCGATCGCACACGAGATAAAAAATCCGCTGACAGCCATAAAAGGTATGGTCCAGGTACTTCCCGAGAACATCCACGACAAGGACTTTATTGCTTCATTCAATGATATCGTCCCCAGACAGATCGAGAAGATAAACGGCGCCATTGAAAAACTGATCAGGTTCGTCAAAAGTTCTTCCGCGGCAGGCGGGCTGCAGGCAAACCAGGAAGATGTCAATATAGACGAAATGATCGATGATATCCTGTTCATTATCAGGATACCGTGCGAGAAAGCGGGTATTGTCATCGAAAAAAGCACTATTTCACCAATAAAGATCAAAGCTGACAGGGCTCTCCTGTCGCAGGCATTTTTCAATATCATCTTGAATTCCATGCAGGCCATGCCTTCCGGCGGGGATCTGCGCGTGACGATCGATGCAGTATCGGTCGAAATATCCGATACGGGAATAGGTATAAAAAAAGAGGATCTTCCCAGGATATTCGAGCCGTTCTTTTCTCAAAAAGAGAGAGGATCGGGAGTGGGCCTCGCGGTAGCCGCGGGCATAATAGAAAGCTTTGGTGGTAAAATTGAAGTTGACAGTGAGCCAGGGAAGGGTGCAAGGTTTATAATAAGCTTTAAGCGCTAAGCACTGAATTAGGGAAATACATGAAAAAGACATTGATAGTCATGCTTTTGATAATAATCACCGGTTTTGTCGCGTTCAGATTATCAGCCGGCACGAACGAGTCCGAAAAAAAGGATTTCATAATGCTTAACGCCCAGATCAACAGACTGTTAAAAGAGCCAAAAGACGGGGCAAGATCAAATTTCGACATTCCCATCGGGATCAGGATCCTGGGCTGTACCCCGGACCGTAAATGGTACAAAGCAAGGATATCTTATAATTTTCTCGGATATCACGAGTACGAAGGCTGGGTCAAAGTAGAATAGGCGTTTCTGTACTCTACCCCCGTCATCTATACTTCAAATCTCAGCCCCCTCACATTTTAAGAGAAATTCCGCTCAAAAATTGACGATATATTAATAGAGGGGGTAGAGCATATGAAAGCACTAAAAATGATCTTATTGGCAGTTTTCATGCTGTCATCGATCGCGGTGTATCTGCCTGCTGACGCGACCGCAAAGAAAACTGCGTGCAGGAACAGTAAAAAAGCCGTACAATTGAAAAAGGTAAAAATAAAAAAGGCACGCAAAATAGGAACCAATAAAAAACAGACGATCAAGGTGAAGAAAAGATCAGTACTTCCTCAAAAAGATTCCGGCGCCATATTTGTCACTTCCCATAAGGTCCTCGATATATACATCGACGAGGATATCATAGGGAAAGCGCCGTTGACGGTCGAAGCGGTAAGGCCGGGAAGGCACCTTGTTGAAGCTTACAGCGGAAGGGACATCGTATTCAGGAAATACGTGGATGTAAAGAAAACAGATACGGTTGTCATAGAAATAAACGGTAAAAAGGATGTCGCGGAAGAGGACCCGGATTTTATAATATAGGCTTCGGAGTGTATTTTTTCAGAACAAATTCGACCCTGTCCCTGAGATCGTCCATATTGAACGGTTTTGTGATGTAATCGACAGCCCCGCCCCTTAAGCCCTCTATCATCTCGGATTCAGAGTCCTGGGCCGTCAAAAATATCACCGGTATCTTGTTCAGGGCTTTTTGATCCCTGAGAGAGCTTAAGACCTCAGTCCCGCCCATCCCGGGCATGCTGCGGTCAAGAAGTATCAGGTCAGGCGGGTCTGCTTTTGCTTTTTCAAGGGCTTCTTCTCCGCTCGCCGCCAGGATGACAGTATGTCCCGATCTTTCAAGCATCGTGCCGGCTATCTTGAGGATGTTAACTTCATCATCGACCATCAGGATCTTTGCCATTGCAGTTCTAAAAATAGCATAGTCCCGCTCCTTAAGTCAAGGCTCAATTACATCTTATAATAGAGCTAAGATCGGGTTGACTATACTTGACCCATCGTGTTAAAGTTTATTCAAATAATGGCATTCTATAAGACGGAAGCGGTGACGCTGAGGTCCGTGAGATTCGGAGAGGCCGACAAGCTTGTGACCTTTTTTGCCAGGACCCACGGAAAGGTCAGCGCGATAGCAAAGTCGGCGCTCAAGACATCGAGCAAGTTCGGGGCAAGGCTTGAGCCGTTCTCTTACAATCAGATATTCCTCGCAAAAGGAAAAAACCTTGACATCCTGTCGCAGATAGAGACAATAGAGACTTTCCACACAATAAGGGAGGAAGAACATACTTTTCAGGCGGCAATGTATATAATAAAGGTCGTGACATCTTTCCTCGAGGACGGGGTAAAGAACGAGGCGCTGTTCGATCTCGTGACCGATTCGTTCTTCATGCTGAAATCGGGGGTTTTACCATTGCTCGTGACCAGGATGTTCGACGTCAAGTTTGCCGACCTTGAAGGGATATTGCCTTTGCAGGAGTTCTCAATGAACGAAAGACAATGCGTCGGACAGATGAAAAACGGAGATTTTGACGCCTCTCATTTTTCCGCGTCGGACCTTATACATATCGACAAGATCCTTATCCCGTGCCTGTCCGACCACTTAGGAAAGGATATCCGCCTTTGGAAAAGCCTGTAATCCCGCCAAGATTCAGCGCCGTGTTAAAGAACAGATCATTTGTCTGTCTCTGGATAGGTCAGGTCCTTTCCCAGATGGCCGACAGGATATACATATATGTGCTTGTCATAGTTGCCTACAATCTCACAAAGACCAATCTCGGGGTCTCGGTCCCCATGCTCTCTTTCGGCATCCCCTCCGTGCTGTTCGCTTCGTTCGCCGGCGTATATGTGGACAGGTGGCAGAGAAAGAAGACCATGGTGATGTCTGACATACTGAGGGGTATCCTGATAATCCTGATGATCTTTCTTCTGCAAAGATCTCTTTTCACTATTTTCCTTGTAAGCCTTCTGATCTACACGATAGCCCAGTTCTTCGCTCCGGCGGAGGCGTCGCTCCTTACCGAGGTCGTCGAGAGGGAGAACCTTATCGTGGCAAATTCGCTTTTCATGACCACGTGGATGTGGAGCTCTGTAATAGGGTTCGGCATCGGAGCTCCGCTTGTCATAATATTCGGAGAGGAAGTGACCTTTGCGATCGCGGCGATGCTTTATTTCATATCAGCGCTTGCGGTATTCATGGTGCCGCATAAGGACGGCGCCAGGGAGAAAAGATACTCTATAAAAAGCGTGAAACATGACCTGCTAATGGGTTTTGAGTTCATAAGAAGGAACGTTGTCGTCAGATATTCGCTGCTGAAGATGATGGTGATAACCTCGGGCCTTGCCGTGATATGCATGCTCGCGATACAGTTTGCCGAACAATATATCGGCATCGGCGCGAGGAATTTCGGTTATCTGGTCATTTTTACGGGGGCGGGAATGATGCTCGGCATGCTGGCTCTCGGAAAATTGAGCCACTATTTCAAAAAAAACATCATAGTCTTTATAGGCTTCATCTCTTCCGGGACAGTCCTTATCCTGCTGGCATTTACCAGGAACGTCTTTCTTGCTTTTTTGTACTGCTTCATACTCGGTTTCGGTAATATATTGATCAATGCGACTATACAAACCATAATTCAGCACAAAACTCCGAGGTCCCTGAGGGGAAGGGTATTCGGGATACAGAACATGCTTATCAACTTCGCGTTCACGATACCTGTGGTCGTATTCGGCCTCATAGCCGACTATTTCGGCCTGGACAGGGCGATACTTGCTCTCGGACTTATAATCCTGTTATCGGGCTTACTCAGCATTCTGGTGCCAAAACTCCGAACGGTATGATATGCCATTATTATCTCACTTACAGATGCAGCTGCCGGTGCGAGTTCTGCCGCATTTCAAATGACAGCGAATTCGAGGGGGTCGAAGAAGCGGGCATCTATACAATAGAAAAGAACCTCGATTCACTCGTCAAGCTCGGGGTCAAGTCAGTAAATTTTACCGGAGGCGAGCCCCTGCTGCGTCATGACATCAAGGATATCCTGTCCATCGCCAAGAAAAAGGGATTGCATGTTGCTCTTTTTACCGGCGGACTTGATCATCCGGAAAAGCTGTGTGAGATGAAAGGCCTCCTTGACGAGCTTTATATACCGCTTGACGCTCCCGGCGAAGAAGAACATAACAGGATAAGAGGGCAGGAATGCTACGCCGAAGCCGTTGCCGGCATTTCCCTGGCAAAAAAAATGGGCATGGACGTAAAGATAAATTTCACGGTCACGCGCGACAGCGTGAGATCTCTTCCGGAAATGGTGGACCTCGCGCAGCACAGCGGCGTGACCCTGAGAATAAATCCCGTCCACCATTTTTTCGGGTTTGAAGGCTTTGAAAAGATATCGGTGGATTATATCCTGAGGTATGCGCGGAGAAAGAATGTCGAGATGAACAGGGCCGTCATGGAATTATTGAAGCACGGAGGCAACGACAAGAACAAGCCTGTATGCAGGGCGCTTGAGACCACGGTCACGATCTCGCCGGACGACCATCTGATACTTCCGTGCATAAATTCCTTTCAGGCAAGGATACCTATAGACGGGAAACTTGAGAAGGTCATGAACTCGGATATAATAAAAGGGTATAAAAAACTGGAAGGAAGGATGGACGCGTGTGCCGGTTGCGCGGACATCGACTATATGATCCCTTCGTTTTCCTGTAAAATAAACAAATACCGTCTCCTCGATCTGATATCAAGTTTTGATAATATGAACAAAAAAAAGGACGCGTAAAATGTCGATTATCCAGGCCCTGATCATGGGAATAGTCCAGGGTATCACGGAGTTCC
Source organism: Candidatus Saganbacteria bacterium (assembly GCA_026387835.1). Taxonomy (NCBI): domain Bacteria; kingdom Bacillati; species Candidatus Saganbacteria bacterium. Next base: position 24,786 of record JAPLKZ010000012.1, on the reverse strand, counting down.
TTCCGATAAGCAGTTCAGGCCATCTTGTGGTGATCCCGTGGATGTTCAATTTCAGGGATCCCGGACTGTCTTTCGACGCGGGGCTTCATCTGGGGACGATGCTGGCGATAATATGTTTTTTCTGGAAGGACTGGCTGGACATCATCAAGAATTGGAAGGAGCCCTTGTTCCGCTCGATCCTGATCGGTTGTCTGCCTGCGGCTGTTATCGGACTGGCTTATGAAAACCTTTTCGAAACGACGCTGCGCTCTCCTATACTTGTCGCTGCATGCATGATAGCCCTCGGCTGCGTCCTGTGGCTGGCCGAGTACACGGGGCGTAAAAACAGGGCCGTTAAGGACGTAAATCTGATCGATTCCATATTCATCGGCCTTGCGCAGGTGCTTGCTCTAATACCAGGCGTCTCGAGGTCCGGCATCACGATGACCGCGGGTCTTTTCAGCGGGCTCGACAGGGAATCCGCGGCAAGGTTCTCGTTCCTGCTCGCATCACCCGTTATTTTGGGCGCGGGATTGTTCAAGCTGCGATATTTCTTTTCAGGAGGACTGCCTTACAGCGATGCTACACCCTTGATCATCGGGATCCTGTCTTCGGCGATCGTAGGATTTTTATCGATAAAATTCCTTCTTCAGTACCTGATGAAGCATTCGTTCAAAATATTTGTGTGGTACAGGTTCATAGTCGGGGCGGTCATCATCATAGTCTGGATGTTAAGGACCTGATCAGTGGATATTGCCGAGGTTCGGGCCGCCAATACTGTCTTTTGAAGCTCCCTTCTCGCGCCTTTTCCGCAGGGCCCTGTCGCAAAGCGAGAATATCTCTTCCATCAAAAATGGTTTCCTTAAATATTCCATGGCTCCGAGAGTGATGGCGTTGGCCTGTGATTCCTCGGATGCGTAGGCGGTCACGATCACGGCTTCGGTGGTGGGAGACAGCTCTTTAAGCTTTTTCAGCACTTCAAGCCCTCCCATTATAGGCATCTTCAGGTCGATGAAAGCTATTTGGAAGGCGGTCTTTTCAACCGCGGCAAGAGCCTCGATCCCGCTGGAAAAAGTGGAGACTTCAAAATCCTTGATCTCAAGGATCATCCTGAATGATTCCAAAGCTCCCGGCTCGTCATCAACGACCAGCACTTTTGTCTTATTGGTTTCCGCCATGTTGGATATATTCTAGCAAATGACCGTATTATTTGCAAATGTTTTTATGTTCATATTTTGTTATAATATATGTCAAGGAGCCGACATGGTAGAGATCAAGCCCTTTAAAGGCATCATATATGATAAGGAAAAAGTAAGGGATGTCTCAAAAGTAATATCCCCTCCCTATGATGTCATATCAGAGGAGGAGCAGGAAAAATATTATTCCAAGGACGAGCATAATATCGTACGGATCATTCTCGGCAAGAAGACAGAGCATGATAACGAGAGTGAAAACCGCTATTCGCGCGCGGCGCATTTTATGCAGGAATGGATGAACGAAGGCATATTTGCCGAGGACGACGTCCCCGGGCTTTATGTGTACGAGCAGCAGTTCACGCACAAAAAAACGAATTATTCAAGAAGAGGGTTTATAGGTCTTTTAAGACTGGACCAAAAAGGCTCCGTCAAGGTGCACGAGAACACTTATTCAAAGCCCAAGGAGGACAGGCTGCTCCTGATGAGAGCGTGTTCCGCGAATACGGAGCCGATATTTGTCCTTTATAAGGGGGATGAGGTATCGATCCCGGAAGAAGAGCCCCTCTTTAGCGCAAAGGATGACAATGAGGTGACGCACCGCTTCTGGAGGGTGACCGACGAAAAAGCGGTGTCATCTTTTTGTAAAGGTTTCACGGACATAAGCGCGTATATCGCGGACGGGCACCACAGGTATGAAACGGCGCTGAATTACGCCAAAGAACTGAAAGTAAATCCGGACAGCGCGAACCCCCACAACTACATAATGACCTATTTTGTGGAAGAGCAGGACCCGGGGCTCCTCGTGCTTCCGATACACAGGATCCTCAATATCTCCGACGAAGACAATGACCTCATAATGAAGAACGCGAAGAGACATTTTCTCGTGGTAGAGGTGGACTCGTTCGCGAAGATAGAAAAAGCCGTAGGGCATGTATTCGGCTATTTCAGCAGGAAAGACAACAAGATGTACATGTTCAAGCTGAGGGATGTGGTCACAAAGAACAGGGTCATGGCGGAAAAAGGCCGCCAGGCGCTTGCCGAACTGGACGTGGCGATCCTCCATAGCCTTTTAATAGATGACATCCTTGATAAATACAGGGACAGGAAGACCGAGACAGTTATAACTTACTCGCATGACGATGCGGAAGCGGTAGCGGCCGTAAAAAAAGGAAAAGCCGTGTGCGCATTCCTCCTTAACCCTACGAAGATCTCCCAGATCATGAGCATCGCGGATGCCGGAGGCAGGATGCCGCAGAAATCGACGTTCTTCTATCCAAAACCGTATTCCGGGCTGGTGATGAGGAAGATAGCTTAACTTTATGAACAAGGCGGCGCCTCGCAAATGTCGGGGTAGCTCAGACGGTTAGAGCGAGGGACTCATAAGCCCTAGGTCGCCGGTTCGATTCCGGCCCCCGACATGAACTTGCGAAGAAAGTCTCTTATCAAAGAACAATTTATGGATACTATCAAAGAAAACAATAGAAATACTGAAAAACTGAAGATCAGCGATAAAACCCTCATATTTTCCTCATATATATTTTGGTTACCGTCTTTCTATATCATCCTGACAGAAAAGAGAAAGAACTTATGCATGGCCTTCCATGCGGCGCAGGCGCTTTTATTATGGACGGTGAACATCCTGCTCCTGATATTTCTGAGGATGATGATATATTCGATACTTTCAAATATCACTGTTCCCCTGCTTGATAAGGCGGTAGGATCCGCGGCGTTTTTGTTGTGGGCCTATGCCGGCTACTGCGCTGTGCTGTTTCTCACGGGAAAAGATTTCCGCATCCCCGTTATATCCGTTATTTCGGATAGGATCGCCTGACTTGTTAGAGACAAAAGCAAAAAGAACGATAAAAGCCCATAAAATGATGACCCCGGCCGGAAAAATCCTGGTCGCAGTTTCGGGCGGGCCGGATTCCATGGCCCTCCTGCATTTTTTAAAGAAAAGCGGCTTTAATATCCGGGCCTTTCACCTTGACCACAAGATCAGGGGGGAAGAGGCGGTCGAAGATGCTTTGTTCGTCAAAGATTACTGCAGAAAAAATAATATTCCGGTGGCAATGAAAGCGATAGATGTCCCCGGGTACGCAATGAAAAATAAATTATCGCTTGAAGAGGCCGGCAGGAACTTAAGATACAAGTGCCTTGAAAACATCCGCAGGAAGATCAGAGCTTCCGGGATCGCCCTTGCCCATCACTGCGATGACAACATCGAAACCCTTCTGATGCGGATCAAGAGAGGCACGGGGTTAAAGGGAATGTGCGGTATTCCTCCTGTCAGGGGCCATGTCATCAGGCCCTTTATCGATGTCTGGAAAAAGGAGATCCTTGATTACTGCAAAAGAAATAATATCCCTTACAGGACCGACCGGACAAATGCGGAGAACGTCCACACAAGGAACAGGATAAGGAACGTCGAACTGCCTGAACTGGAGGCCTGTGAAAAGAACGCGAAAAAGAAATTGTTTTCATTGATAAAGTCTTCGCGCAGAAAGTACGCGGGGATCATCAGGCAGGCAGAAAAAAAACTTTCAGCCTGTACCATAGATAAATATAAAAGCAACGGCAGGTCCTCGATCCGCCTGGATGCGGGCAGGTTGTCTTCCGCAGGAAAAGATCTAAGGCCGTATATCGTCAGGCTGGCGGTGGAAAAGATCAAGGGCAGCCTGCAGAATATCGAAGAGGTCCATGTCCACGATATTTTAAGGCTAAAAAGAGGTTTTATCTGTCTGCCGGAAGGGGTCTACGCTTCGGTCGATGACGGGAAAATAACGGTCTCAAATTTCAAGCCGGAGAAAAAAAAGATAAAAAGCTTCAAGTACATTTTAAAGATCCCCGGTTCGGTGAAGATCAAAGAAACCGGACAGGTCATTTCAGCCGTGTATTCAACAATGCCGGAGAACAAAAAAAAGATCAAAAATAACGAAGCTTATGTCGACCCGGAAAAGATAAGCGGAACTGAACTTATTGTCCGCAGCTGCAGGGCAGGGGACAGGTTCGTCCCGTTCGGGATGAAAGGCAGTAAAAAACTCCACGATTATTTTATTGACAACAAAGTCCCTCCGGGCGAAAGGCCCGGCATTCCCGTCGTCTGCGATAATAAAAAGATCCTCTGGATCGCCGGTCACAGGATAGATGACAGGGGCAGGATAGACAACAGAAGTAATGGCGCGGTCAAGCTGACCCTGTCTTAAGGCCGTTTTATTCTTTCGTGATATAATACCTTCGGCCATGGACTTTCTTCCAAGGATAATTTCGATAGAAGATCTGAAAGAAGCTGAAAAAGAGCTTCGTAGTATCGGCGTGCACGATAAAGGCATAGATATAATGTCCGAAAAGGCTGTCTTCAGGGCGGTCAAGATAAAAGATGTCCCCGTCACGGCAGCGAATATCCTGAAACAGGACATGCTTGCAAGAGGCGGCGAGGCCGCGACAAGCGCCGGTACGATAAACCACAGCGTGGATAAAACGGATGTAATATTATTCGGCACTATTTCACAGTACAGGGACCTCATTAAAAAACTGTCTGACCAGCAGTTCAAACTCCCGCAGATAGCCCTGGAAATAGAAAAATTGATAGAAGTGTCGGAAAGCTATCCAAAACCTATGTTGGGCATGGAATTCGGAAAAAAGACATTTGTGATGGGCGTCTTGAACGTAACACCGGATTCATTCTCTGACGGAGGGGAGTTTTTGGATGTCGAAGATGCCGCCGCTCACGCCGGAAAAATGATCGAAGACGGTGCCGACATCATCGATATCGGAGGAGAATCGACAAGACCGGGAGCCGAAGAAGTCTCTGCCGAAGAGGAGACGAAGAGAATAGTTCCGATAATAACCAAAATAAAATCTTTTGCAAAAATAATCTCCGTTGATACGCGTAAACCAGCAGTCGCGCAGGCTGCCGTCAAGGCAGGCGCGAATATGATAAACGATGTCTCGGGCCTTCATTTTGATAAGGATCTCGCAAAGATCGCCGCTATATATAACATCCCTTTAGTATTGATGCATTCAAAGGGCAGCCCGAAGACGATGCAGAACGGCCCGGAATATAACGACCTTATTTCTGAGATCATCTTATATTTTAAGGAAAGCATGGAGAATGCGATAGAAGCGGGGGTCAAAGAAGAAAATATCATCCTTGATCCGGGGATCGGTTTCGGAAAAACGGTAGAACATAATATTGAAATACTCAGGCGCCTTGACGAATTCAGGTGTTTAGGCAGACCGGTCTGCATAGGTACATCCAGAAAATCATTTATCGGCAAGATCCTGGGAGAGGATGATCCGCGAAAAAGGGAGGAGGGGACCGCCGCAACGATAGCACTTGCCATTTCAAAAAAAGTTGATATAATAAGAAGTCATAATACTTCTTTTGCGAAGAAGGTTGTTGTATTATCAGACGCTATAACAAGGAGGGATTAAGGGATGAAAAAGAAAAAAAAGATCAAAAAAGCCAGGGCAAAAGTGAAGGCGAAGGCAAAGAAGGTCCAAAGCCCGAAAAAAAACAAAAAAGCCGGTAAGACCGTGAAAAAGCCGGCCGCGAAAAAACAGGCTTTAAGTAAAATGACCGCCGGGTCCAACGCGAAAGCAAAATCCAAGGCAGTAAAACAGGCCCATATAAAAGCCGAAGCAAAGGAGAAGTTCAAACTTAAACCCGGAGAGGCTGTTACGGCATATCTCGCTCTCGGGTCAAATGTCGGGGACAGGGAAGAATATATCGAACAGGCGATCACGATCCTGAAAGAGACACCGGGGATAAAGGTGGTCAGGCGCGCTTCAAATTATGAGACGGAGCCGGAAGGCAAGCGTTCCCAGCCGGCATTCATAAATTCGGCAGTGGAGATAAAGACGACGCTTGATCCCGACAAACTTCTCGCGACCCTCCAGGGGATAGAAGATACTCTCGGACGTGAGCGCGGCATCGAATGGGGGCCGAGGATCATAGACATCGATATTTTACTCTACAAGGATCTCGTGATGAGCGAGGATGATCTTTCGATCCCTCATCCGCTGCTTCAGGAAAGGATGTTCGTCCTTGAGCCGTTGAAAGAGATCGCTTCAAGGGTCGTCCATCCCGTGCTGGAGACGACGATATTTGAGCTTTTCGAAGAGAAAAAAGCGGAGCTCGCCGAAAAGTACAACGATGAACTGCCGGGGTTCAGAGAGATCAAAAAAGGGGCTGCGGACGATTTTGAACGCTGGTAGCCCTTCCGAGACGAGGCTCCTGGGGAAACAACTTTCCGCTGATATCCGGCCGGGCGATGTCATCGCCTTGTACGGCGGTCTCGGAGCAGGCAAGACGACATTTGTCCAGGGCATCCTTCAGGGACTCGGCATATCAGATAACGCGACAAGCCCCTCTTTTGTAATAATGAATGAATACCCCCTCAAAGAAAAAGGCGGATCGCTTTATCATTTGGACCTTTACCGCCTTGACAGCATCAATGATATTGAAGACCTCGACATAGAAGACATATTGAACGGCGATTCGATATTGATAATAGAATGGGCCGAAAAAATGGGAAGTCTTTTGCCGGAGGGTTGTGTTAAGATATATTTTGAGATGACAGGAGAGTATCAGAGAGAAATAAGGATAGAAAATGAAAGTATTAGGCATCAGCACGGCGACCAAAATAGTGGGCGCCGGGTTCGTTGAAGACGGCAGGCTGCTGGCCGAATTCACGTCATCAGCTTTAAAGTCCGAAGATATCGTCGTCCTGATCGAAAGAATAATGACGGAAGCAGGGGCCGATATAAAAGATATCGGTGCGATCGCCGTGTCGGACGGTCCGGGTTCATATTCAGGGCTGAGAGGCGGGCTCGCGGCCGCAAAAAGCTTTGCCCAGGTATTGAACATCCCTGTCATTGGAGTATCGACACTCGAGGCGATGGCGTATAATCTCGTCAATGTAAGCGGGACGATAGCTGTTGTCTGTGATGCCGTCAGGGATGAAGTTAACTTTGCGTTATTTACTTCCGATTCAAAAAAACTAAGAAGGATAACCGAAGATATCGTTGTATCTGAAGCAAGGCTGAAGGAACTTTTGAAAGAAATAAAAGGCGAAATATATATAATAGCGTCAAAAGATTTCCCGTTCTTGCAGAAATCAAGGATAAACAGCAACATCAGGATAGCCGATCAGGCACGCTCGGCCGCTTCGGGCGTCAATGTCGCGCTGATAGGAGAGCAGAAATTAAAAGAAGGCAAGAAAGACGACTATTTAAAGATGACGCCGAAATATTCACATACGCCTAATGTCAGGGAATTCAAAGCTCAGGGGGAGAGGATAAAATGAACATAGAAAAGGCGGTTCTGGATGATATCAACGAAATGCTGAAGATAGAGAAAAAATCGTTTGCATCGCATTGGAGCAAGCAGACGTTTGTCGACGAGTTCTCGGCGGAGAACGGGCATTATATCGCGATAAAGGACGGAAAAAAAATCTGCGGATATACGGGTTTCAGACATGTGCTGGATGAAGGTCACATAACAACACTGGCCGTGCATCCTAAATGCAGAAAAAAAGGCATAGGGACAGAATTGATCGAACGGTTAATAGCAGATGCCAAAGGAAAAGGGCTTAAAAAATTATTTCTTGAAGTGCGGCAATCCAATGTTCCCGCGCAGAAAATATACAAAAAACTCGGGTTCAAAGTATTGGACAGGAGAAGGGAATATTATCAGAACCCGAAGGAAGACGCTCTGGTGATGCAAAATGACAATATTTAATGACAAAAAAACATACATCTTTGACGGGGCAATGGGTACCCAGCTCATGCTCAGGGGCGTTCCCGCGGGAAAATGCTTCGAAGAGCTGAACCTGACTGCCCCCGATATCGTCTATTCAGTTCACAAGTCTTATGTCGATGCCGGGGCCGATATAATCGAGACGAATACTTTCGGCGGGACAAAGAACAAGCTCAAAGGATACGGCCTCGAAGGAAAATTTCATAAAATCAACTTCGATGCTGTAAGGATCGCGAAAAAAGCCGCAGCAGGAAAAGCTCTTATTGCTGCGTCGATGGGCCCTTTTGGAGAGTTGATGGAGCCGATAGGCGCGTTTTCTTTCGATCAGGCATTCGATGAGTTCTCTGCCCAGGCGAAAGTGTTCGAAGAAGCCGGGGCTGACCTCATTTCAATAGAAACGATGAGCGATATCCAGGAAGCGCGCGCTGCCTTGATAGCGGTCAAAAGCACTACAAAACTCCCTGTAATAGTCCATCTCACTTACAGCGAGAACGGAAAGACAAATACTGGAACTCCTCCGGAAGTAGCCACGGCCGTATTTGAGGCTCTGGGAGCGGATGCAATAGGAGCGAACTGCTCATCGGGACCGCAGGGACTTGTAAAGATAGCGAAAGTTCTACTAAAAAATACAAATCTTCCAATATCAATAATGGCGAACGCCGGCAATCCGGAGATCGTCGGGGATGAGACTGTATACAGGATGACGCCGGAAAAATTTTTAAGATATGCGGTTGAAATGGCGAAACTGGGTGTAAAGTTTATTGGCGGGTGTTGCGGGACGGGGCCGGAACATATAAAGCGGATAAAATCCGAAATTCGAAGCACGAAATCCCCCTCGACTTCGCTCGGGGCAAGCGAAACAAATTCAAAATTCCAAATTCAAAATACCAAACTGGCAAGTAGAACCGAGGTGTTGGAAGTTAAACCCGGTAAGGTTGTAATAATCGGCGAGAGGATAAATCCGACGAACAGAAAAGACCTGCAGGAAGATATGAGACAGGGTAAGACGTCCGTGGTCAGGCAGAACGCGGTGTCGCAGGTAGCGGCCGGAGCGGATATGCTTGATATAAACGTAGGCATGCCGGATATTGACGAGTTGAAAGCCATAAAAAATGCGGTCCTGACAGCGGAAAGTTCTGTTTCTGTTCCGCTTTGTATCGACAGCTCAAACCCCGGCACATTGGAAGAAGGATTAAAGACATTCGCCGGTAAGGCGCTTGTAAATTCGGTGAACGGGAAAGAAGAAAGCCTGAATGCGGTCCTTCCTCTGGTAAAAAAGTACGGGGCTGCCGTGATCGGACTTACTCTTGAAAAAGGAATACCGTCAAAAGCGTCTGAAAGGCTCAAAATCGCGGAAAAAATAGTCAAAAGAGCTGTTGAGATAGGGATCAAAAAAGAAAATATCTTTATTGATGCATTAACCCTTGCTGCGGGAGCGCAGCAGGAGGATGTTGCTGAGACATTGAAAGCGATAAAACTTGTTAAAAGCAAATTAAAGGTAAAAGCTATACTCGGCGTCAGCAATGTCTCGCACGGACTTCCCGCAAGAAAGCAAATGAACGCAGCGTTCCTGAAATTAGCGGTAAAAACTGGACTTGATGCGGCGATCTACAACCCTGAAAATCTGACGGTCAAAGTTTCGGCTGCGGAATTGAAAGCGGCGGAAGAAGTGTTTTTGAACAAGGATAGGAGGGCGAAGGGGTGGATCGAGAAATACGGGGGAAGAAGGGAAGAGAAGAAGAAGGAAGAAAGGATAAAAGGTAAAGAAAAAAACATTGCAGAACAAATATTTGCTGCTGTGGTTGATGGAGACAGAGAGAATATTGTTCCTTTAATAGAGAGTGCTTTGAAGGAAAAAGGTCCTCAGAATATCATTGACGGAGATCTGCTTCCGGCGATGGAGGAGGTTGGAAAGAGGTTCAATGACGGGAGATATTTCATCCCGCAGGTGATGGCATCCGCCGAGGCCATGAAGGTGGCTTTTGAAAGAGTGAAAAAGGAGATAAAGCCCGGGGACAGGAAGATGATAGGGATCGCGGTAATTGCTACAGTTCTCGGGGATATTCACGATATAGGAAAGAATATCGTTTCTATGCTCCTTGAGAACCACGGATTCAATGTCGTCGACCTCGGTAAGGATGTTCCGCCGGAGAAGATCGTGCTTTCGGCAAAAGAAAATAAAGCAGACGTGATACTGCTTTCGGCGCTTTTGACGACTACGATGCCCGGGATGAAGATAGTTAAAGCTCAGCTTGAAAAAGAGGGTTTAAATATCCCGGTGATGGTAGGTGGTGCTCCCGTTACTTCTAATTATGCGAAATCTTTCGGTGCCAACTTCGCAAAAGATGCGGTTGAAGCGGTGAGGGTGGCGAAAAACATATTGAAAAACCGCGTAAAATAGCATAATATATATAGCATCATTCAATAGTTATCAGTTCTTAAATTTGGGAGGATCCTGATGAAGAGAGGGGTTATTTTTAGTCTGATTTCGGTCTTCTTGTTATTTTCATCCCCCTCCTTTTCACTTAATCTTAAAGAAAGCATCGATATCGCGCTGAAGAACAACGACAATGTCGTGATCGTCCAGAGAAAAGCTGATGCCGCGAGCGCAAGAGTCAGCGAGTCATTTTCTTCGTATCTGCCTTCAGTAACGTTGTCAGCTAATTATGCCAGGAATTATCAGGCTCCTATAAAGACAATGATCCTGAACACACCTTTGGTGATGGGTATAGATGACGTGAGCGCGTTAAAGGGTTGGCAGGCAAGTTTCCAGCAGAGCATTTTTACTTTCGGAAAAAACGAGAATACTCTGGCGATAGCAATGGAAAACGCAAAATCAGCGCGTGAAGACTTAAGAAAAGCTTTACAGGACTGCATCTACAATGTCGCACAGGCGTATTTCAATTATCTTAAGGCCAAGAAGTCCGTACAACTGTCAAATGAATCACTTGAAATGGCCACAGCTCATCTTGACCAGACAAAAAAGATGCTTAAAGTAGGGATGGCAACCCGTGCGGATACTTTGAGAAGTGAGGTTTCCGTCTCCCGGGCAAAGCAATCCCTTATTAAGGCAAATAACGGCCTTGAAGTCGGGAAAGCTGCCTTTAATACTTCAATTGGCAGAGCTATCGGGGAAGAGATAGATGTGGAAGATGTCGATCTTTCCTCCGGTTATGAAGGCAAAGAATACAGCTACAAACAGATGCTGACAGATGCGTTCACAAACAGGCCGGACTGGAAACAGGTGAAAGGTTCGGTCGAGATCTCTGCCAGGAACAGAGGCCTTGCAGTGTCGCAGTGGATGCCATCAGTCAATCTTCAGGGCTACTATCAGTGGAGCAACAATGATTATGATGTTGCGGACCTAAATTATGACGCAAGGAACTGGCAGGTAGCCGGAGCAGCGACATGGACTATCTTTAACGGCTTCTCGACGCAGAGCAAAATAAAAGAAGCTCAGGCAAATCTTGATTCTTCGATCGCGGGCAGGGAGATGACAAGAAAAGCGGTTGAGTTTGACGTGAAGCAGGCATATTTGAACTGGGAAGCGGCAAAAGAAATGCTTGAGAGCGCGACTGCCGGAATCGACAGCGCGAGAGAAAACTTTAATATCGCGGAAATAAGATATAAGAACGGCCTTGCCACCAATATCGAGGTCCTTGACGCCCAGACATCCCTTACTCAGGCGGAGATAGATCTGATGTCTGCCGGGTTTGATCTGGAACTGGCACGGCTCGGCATCGAAAGAGCGACCGGGCTTCTGGATAAGAACACCGCCCTGATCACCAGAGAACTTCTTATTCTTAACGGTCAGATGAAGTATGTAGACCTCGAGGGCGGTTTTTATAGCTTCCTGTCTGATGACGGGAGGTCCTATGTCCTGACCGGTAAACCTGCAGAAGATATAATCAGCGGCGCAAAAACCGGAAAAAAAGACATAAAAATATCAGGGACCCTGAAAAAAGACATGGTCACCTATATGATGGCAGGGCAGGTATTGGAGGTCAATAGTTATGAATGGAAATGAAGATCTAAAGAAAAAAAGGATAGTTGCTATTGCGGCTGCCGTCATCTTATGCATCGTACTCTATTATTCATGGGCCTTTATTATTGCGTTCATCAACAGGGGGGTCATATCAGCTTCAGGCACTATTGAGGCTATAGAAGTGCAGGTAGGCTCGAAAGTCTCAGGCAGGGTGCTTGAAAGATATGTGGACGAGGGGAGCAATGTGAAGACCGGAGATCCTATCGCTAAGATCGATATTCCTGAGATCACTGCTGCTCTCCGTTCAGCGAAGGCAGGACAAGATGCGGCAGAGTCCAGGTCGCAGACCGCACAGGCTGATTTTGTAAGGATCTCAAAACTATATGAAGACGGGATGGCCACTCGTCAGCAGTATGACAACGCAAATACAGCCGCTGATTCAGCAAGCAACGGCCTTTTGCAGGCCGAAGCGGCACTTGAGACTGCTCAGTCGCAGTTCGGCGACGCTTCGATCGTCTCTCCCGTAGATGGGATAGTCTTGGTTAAGGCTGTTGAAAAAGGAGAGCTTGTTAGCCCGGGCTCTACGATCGTGACAGTGGCTGACCTGCGCTCCCTTGAACTAAAACTTTACGTGACGGAGAAAGAGGTGGGGAAGATAGATCTGGGCGACAAAGTGGCTTTAAGCGTTGATTCTTTCCCGCATGAAAAGTTCTACGGCAGTGTGGAATATATCGCGAGCAAGGCAGAGTTCACCCCGAAGAACATACAGACAAAAGAGGAAAGGGTGAACCAAGTATTTGAGGTGAAGGTGAAGATCCCTAACGAAAGTCTCCGGTTAAAACCGGGGATGCCGGCGGACGCCGTGATAGAACTGAAAAAATGAGCGGTTGAGGGCAGAACGATCTAAATATGTATGCTATACAAACTAAGAACCTCACCAAAAAATTTAAAAATACAATAGCAGTCAACAACCTCGATCTAAACGTCCCCTCGGGCGTGATCTTCGGCCTTATAGGTCCTGACGGAGGCGGGAAGACGACCACAATAAGACTTCTCTGCGGTCTGTATAAGATAGACGGAGGTTCGGCAAGCCTTCTTGGTATAGATGTCGCAAAAGAGTCCGAAAAGGTAAAAGATTCCATCGGCTACATGTCGCAGAAGTTCAGTTTATACGGCGACCTTTCGGTGGAAGAGAACCTTGATTTTTTTGCCGATATCCATCTTGTGCCGCGACAAGAAGTGGAAAAACGCAAAAAGGAGCTTCTTGAGTTCAGCAGGCTTGAAAAATTCAAGGACAGGCCCGCGCAGAAACTTTCAGGCGGGATGAAACAAAAATTAGCCCTGGCTTGCACCCTAATACACACTCCGAAGGTCCTTTTTCTCGACGAGCCGACCACCGGCGTGGACCCGATATCGCGCAGGGAGTTCTGGCAGATAATCAAGTTACTTGTCCCCGCTGTCACGGTTTTTGTCACGACACCGTATATGGACGAAGCCGAGATGTGCGACAGGGTGGCTTTGATCCACAGCGGAAAGATACTGACAGAAGGGACTCCGGATGAGATAAAAAAGAAGATGGAAAAGCAGATAATCGAGCTTCTCTGCGACCAGATAAGACCTGCCGCAAGGCATTTGGAAAACAAATATTCTTTTGAAGTATTCGGCGACAGGCTGCATATAGTCTCTGACAACGCGGCAGGCGATATACCCAGGATCGAAGCCCTGTTAAAAGAAAGGTCCATAGATGTCTGCGAGATAAGGCAGATAGAACCGAGCCTGGAGGACGTATTCGTCTGGATGATGAAATAATGGAAAATTCTATAATCGTTGAGGATCTTACTAAGAAGTTCGGTGATTTCACCGCGGTGGATAAGGTCAGCTTTAAAGTTAAGAAAGGCGAGATATTCGGCTTTCTAGGGCCTAACGGCGCGGGCAAATCCACGACTATAAGGATGCTGTGCGGGATACTCGAGCCTACGGCAGGGACTGGCAGCGTGGGCGGATTTGATATAAACAAAGAGAGCGAAAAGATAAAAGAGAATATCGGCTACATGTCGCAGAAGTTCTCGTTGTATGAGGACCTTACCGTTTCCGAGAACCTCGACTTTTACGCGGGAATATATCAGACGCTCAAAACGGGGCGCGAAAAAAGAAAAAAAGAGATGATAGGGATGGCGGGGCTTTCCGGCCGCGAGGATGAGCTTACGGCAAATCTTTCAGGAGGATGGAAACAGAGGCTTGCCCTTGGATGCGCCGTGATACATAACCCTAAAATATTATTTTTGGACGAGCCGACATCCGGTGTCGATCCGGTTTCAAGAAGGAATTTCTGGAGGCTCATCTATAAACTTTCGGAAGAGGGAACGACCATACTCGTGACGACCCATTACATGGACGAAGCGGAACATTGCAATAATATCGCTCTTATCTCTGACGGAGTGATAGTAGCGGGCGGCAGTCCCGGCCAATTAAAAACGACTTATAACAAGACTAGCTTAGATGATGTTTTTATCAGCGCGGTGAAAAGATGATAGATATCAGAAGAATAGTATCGATAATGCGAAAAGAATTCCTTCACATCGTGAGGGACACGAGGACGCTCCTTATCACGTTCGCTCTGCCGATAGTGATGCTGATACTGTACGGTTACGCTCTGACCTTTGATATCAAGAACATCCCGACCGTGGTCCGCGATATGGATAATAAACCAATGACAAGGGAGATAGTAAGGAAATTCGAGGCCTCAAGATATTTCAACGTGATAGCCTGCGTCGACAGCTACAAGGACGCAGAAAAATATTTTCTGAGCGGGAAAGCCAATCTTATAATAAACTTTGACAACGGTTTTTCAGGCAGAGTCCTTTCGGGAAAGAAAGCGCAGGTTCAGGTCATACTTGACGGGGCCGATGCAAATACAGCCACCGTCTCTATAGGTTATATCAACGGCATCCTTCAGGACTATACAAAATCAATCCTGATAACTAGTCTGTCGAGGTCCGGAATGAAGGATGCACAGTCCCTGATCCCGATAGATGCCAAGACAAGAGTCTGGTACAACGAATCGCTCAGGAGCATGAACTTCCTTGTCCCCGGCATAATTTCCATGGTGCTGATGATCCTTGCCGCGCTGATAACTTCTCTTTCTATTGTCAGCGAAAAGACAAGGGGCACGATGGAGCAGCTTATTGCGACATCGATAAGGCCTGTCGAGATAATGACAGGGAAGCTTCTCCCTTATGTCCTGATCGGTTTTCTGGACGTCCTCTTATGCGTTTCTTTCGGTGCGGTGGTGTTCAAGGTCCCGATCAGGGGAGACCTTCTGTTCCTGTTCATTGAATCGGCTATATTCATTTTCGGCTCTCTCGGTCTCGGTCTGCTGATATCGACTATTTCCGATAAACAGGAGAACGCGGTGATCATCGGCATGATGACGACAATGCTGCCGTCGATCCTTCTTTCGGGTTTTGTTTTTCCGATAGAAGGTATGCCATACATGGTTCAGTTAATAACATATTTAGTCCCCGCCAGATATTTCCTGACGATACTGCGCGGGATATTCATGAAAGGCATCGGGATAGAATATCTTTGGCCCGACACTCTTATGCTTGTCATATTCGGGTGCATAATGATAGCGCTGTCGGCAAAAAGGTTCAGAAAGAGGCTTGATTAAATGCTTGATTCAAGGCTGGTCCATATAATAAGGAAAGAGTTCATCCAGCTCTTCAGAGATAAAAGGCTGATAGGAGCCGTGATACTTGCGCCGATAATCCAGCTCCTGGTGTTCGGATATGTCGCGACACTTGACCTTAGAAATATCAATACGGCAGTTTTTGACCGCGACCAGAGCTATTTAAGCCGGCAGTTCATCTCAAGTTTCTCGAACTCGACCTATTTCAGGATCGTCAGCAATGCTAAGAGCCCGGATGAAGAAAAACGTACTATAGACAGCGGAAGAGCACAGGTTGCGATAAATATACCTCCGGACTTTTCAAAGAACATAATCTCAGGCCGTCAGTCCCGGGTACAGTTCATATTGGACGGCACAAATTCAAATTCCGCGGGCATCGCGCTGGCTTATATTAACGGCATCGTCTTTGAGAACGTGACGAAGATATTGAATGACAGGTTAAAGGCAATGAAAAGGATGACGGACCGCTTAAATGTGATCGACGCGCGGGTCCGTGTGTTCCATAACCAGGAAATGAAGAGCGTCAACTACATGGTGCCCGGAATAATCGCCGTGCTTTTGACGATACTGACTTCGCTCCTGACCGCTGTCTCCATAGTAAAAGAAAAGGAATACGGGACGATGGAACAGCTGATCGTTTCCCCGATAAGACCGTGGGAACTGATGGCGGGCAAGATGGCGCCGTTCATCATACTCGGTTTTATCGACGTGATACTTGTGATATTTATCAGCGTCCTCTGGTTCAGGGTGCCGATATTAGGGAATATATATTTGCTTTTGGCCTTATGCGCTATTTATATTATAGCGAGCCTCGGAATCGGTCTTATGATATCTACGATATCTAACACGATGCAGCAGACAGTCCTGACGCTGATCTTTATCATTTTACCGTCCATCCTTTTATCGGGATTCATTTTCCCGATCGCGAATATGCCTTTCATTATTCAGATATTTACATATATAATACCCTTGAGATATTTTCTTAATATTGTCAGAGGTATTTTTCTAAAGGGGATCGGGCTACAATATCTATGGAAAGATATCCTGATGCTTTTTGTCCTCGGAAGCGCGATCTTCATTTTTGCGGTGAGGAGGTTCAGGAAAAAGATAGGGTAAAACAACAAAGAAATGACTAATGACGAATGACTAATTGCGGAAGGATTATTTGAAAGGAGATAAATTAGTGTTCAAGAAATATAAATGGCTCAGATGGGTGGCAGGGATACTGGCGCTGATCATAGTCGTCTGGGGTATCAAAGTATATTTTGGAAGCCTTGTCAGCATAAAAGTATTTGAAGTAAAAATAGGAGAGATAATTCCTGCTGTCAATGTTTCGGGAGAGATCAAGGGTACGACAGCTTCTCTGAGCAGCAAGACTATCGGGAGCATCGGCTGGATAGGCGTGAAAGAAGGCGATGCGGTCAAAAAAGGCCGGGTGCTCGCGAAAATGGATAACTATGATACGGCATTCAGGGAATATGACAACATAAAAAACCTTTTTGAGTCGGGGCTCGCGTCAAAGAACCAGCTCGATCTTGCGAAGATCCAATATGAAAACTCGTGTTTTATCTCTCCTATAAACGGCATTGCCACTCTTGTGGCAAATAAAGTCGGAGAATCTCTTTCCCCGGGTATGGCGTTCATATCGGTGGTCGATCCGATGTCATCTTACGCGGAGGTCCAGATAGATGAATCGGATGTCGGTGATGTGAAGGTGGGGCAGGCCGTAAATATTTTCTGCGACGCGTACCCAAATGAAGTGTTTACAGGCAAACTGGCCAATATAGGCGAGGAAGCGGAACTGAAAAAGGTCGGAGGCAGGATCAAACTTGACGAAGAGGACAAGATCTTCAGGGGAAAAGTTTCCTTTGACGACCGGGCCTACAAGCTGAAGATCGGCATGACGATCAGCGCGGATATCGTGACTGAGAAAAAAAACGGCATCCTTATCATTCCGAGGGAAGCGGTTTTTTCTAAAGAAGATAAACAAGAGGTCTATTTGATAAAGAAAGGCGGTGCAAAAGAGACTGTCGTCACTATCGGCCTTAAGGACAGCGAAAACGTCGAGGTCAAAAACGGGCTGAAAGAAAAAGACCTCGTAACCGTGACAAATTTGGACAAATTGAAGAACGGATCCCGGATAAAAATAGAAAAGAACGGCAACAAATAAAATCATGGGCGAAAATTGTGTTGTCTGTATAAAGGACGTAAACAAGACTTACCATCTGGAAACTCTGGAAGTCCCTGTACTGTTTGACATCGATTTTTCAGTCTCAAAAGGGGAGTTCGTCTCGATAATGGGCCCCTCCGGATGCGGCAAATCCACACTCATGAACCTTATCGGCTGCCTCGACAGGCCGTCAAGCGGCTCTATCGTCCTTGACGGCGTGGATGTCTCGTCTCTTTCAGATCCGGGCCTGGCGGAAGTCAGGAACAAAAAAATCGGTTTTGTATTTCAGACCTTCAACCTCCTGCCGAGGATGACATCTCTTGAGAATGTCGAGCTTCCGCTTATATATAGCGGCCTGCCCAGGGCCGAAAGAAAAAGAAAAGCGGAAAAAGCGCTCGCTTCCGTCGGGATGCAGCACAGGGAAGGATTTTTGCCAAACCAGATATCGGGAGGAGAAAAGCAGAGAGTTGCGATAGCAAGAGCGATAGTAAATGGCCCTTCGATAATTTTGGCGGATGAGCCGACAGGCAACCTCGACAGCAAATCAGGTGCCGACGTGATGAAGATATTTGAAGGCCTAAATGGCCAGGGCGTCACGATACTGATGGTGACACATGACCAGAACATCGCTGGTTACAGCGGCAGACTGGTGCGGCTTTTTGACGGGAAGATTCTCGAGGACAGAAAAACAAAATGAATTTCATTGACAGCATCCTTATGGCTGTAAGGTCCATAAGGGCAAATAAAACAAGATCAGCTCTGACCATGCTTGGTGTCGTGATAGGAATAGCTGCAGTGATAGTCCTTGTGGCGATAGGCGAGGCCGCAAAACTATATGTGGTCGCGCAGGTGGAGTCGTGGGGAATGGGGCCGAATGTCATGCAGATAAATCCCGGGAAAAACCAGGGAGATATGTCGGCTTATCTGGATAATAAGATCAAATACAAACACGCGATGATAATAGCCGGCCGCTGCCCGTCGGTATCAGAAGTTGTACCTATAGTGTCAGGTACAGCGAAGGCAAGATACGGAAAAAGAGAATACAGGATCAATCAGGCCTGGGGTACGACCGATAATTACCAGAAGGTCTTTAACCATAAGATAGTAAGCGGCAGGTTCTTTACAAAGGGAGAGATGGATGGAAGCAGGAAAGTCGTTATCCTGGGGAAAAAGGTCGCGAAGGAACTTTTAGGCAATTTTGATCCGGTAGGGGAAAAAATAAAGATAAACGGCAGAAAATATACAGTAATCGGGCTTTTCGCGGAAAAAGGAAAGATGCTCACTTTTGATATGGATGATATAGCGGTGCTTCCTATCTTTTCAGCCATGAGCCTTTTTAATACTAAGGGGGTCATTGAGATAGACATCGCGGCAAAAACCCAGGAGCTCGTGCCAAAGGCTATAGATGAGATAGACAGGGCGCTTGAAACTGAACTGGCCAAAGACGATTATCACATAACGACGCAGGAAGGCATGATGAACATGCTGAACAACATTATCGGGATGCTTACCACGATAATAGGCGGGATAGCCGCGATCTCGCTTCTCGTTGGCGGGATCGGCATAATGAACATCATGCTGGTGTCCGTGACCGAAAGGACGAAAGAGATCGGCATCAGGAAAGCCGTCGGAGCAAAAAAGACCGATATCTTTATCCAATTTCTTGTCGAATCGGTAGTTTTTCGGAGGGCTGCTGGGGATCGTCCTGGGACTAGCGGGAACGTTCGTGATAATGTATGTGATAAAACTCGAGATGGTTGTGGTCATTTGGGCGCTCACACTGGCATGCAGCGTTTCTGTAGGTATCGGAGTAGTCTCGGGTGTTTATCCGGCGATGAGAGCGGTGAACCTGGACCCTATAGATGCGCTGAGATACGAATAAAGAAGGTTATTCCTCGGACTTTTTAGGCGCCAGCAGAAGACTAACGTCAGCAGTCATAGATGCCATGACGATATCATCAAAAGACACGTACTGATTCTTAAGTATCCCGTCCCTGTCGATAAAATAAGTGGTCGGGATCACCAGTATCTCGAACTCATCAAGATATTTCTTTTTCTTGTCTATCAGGGAGATGAACGAAAGGCCGTTTTTTCTTAAGAAAGACGCGACTGATGATGCCTTATTGTCCAGCGATACGGCCACGACCTCAAGTCCGTCGTTCTTTTCTTTAAGGCCCTGCAAAAATCTAAGGTTTTCAAGGCAGGAATCGCTCCAGGTGGAAAAAAATGTCAGGATGTACGCTTTTCCTTTCAGCTGAATTGAAGTAAATGATCCTCCGTTCACAAGAGGCAGCACGATCTCAGGCGCCGGAGAACCGATGTTCAGGACGCTATTCTCTGCCTTTGATGGTCCGGAGATGCAAAAAAATATCAATAGAACCACTAATATGGATATAGCCGTCTTTTTCATTTATATATTGAATTTTACTCCTTATGGCGGGGATGTCAAGGAAGAGGTCCGGCGGAAAAATGGAACAAGAGATCACAATATCGTCTACTCGCCCAACAAGACCGCAAGTCTTTTAGCTGTAAATTCGGTCACTTCAGAGGGAGATGCCCATTTCATATGAACAAGGGCAGTTCTCAGGCAGTCCGCTTCCTCCTCGCAATTATTTTCGGACTTGAATATATTGGCCCTGGTGACCCATGCCTGCCAGTTAGAAGGCCTGAATATTATCGCGCTCTGCGTAAACTGCTTTGCGAGCTTGAGCCTGTCCGTCCCGGAAAACCAAAGCAAGACCCTGCTCCTAATTGCTTCATCAGCTATGCTTTGTTCGGTGATAGCACGGGCATTTTCAACCCCGATAAGTTGCAGGACCGAGCCCGCAGAAACGTGACTCTCCCATCCCTCACCGCCGACAAAAAACCGGCCGGCTAGACCAGAGTAAAGCCCTAGAGAATCTATCATTGTAGAGATCCTCAATGATCCGATCTGTGAAGCGTCCCACGCATTAAAGGCGAACCAGCTTGATGCGGAATCGTTAATATCTGCAGAAGCACTTTGAGGGGAATCGGGAGGAAGTGCCGGCCTGAAATGTTCTATCGCGACGGGAGCAAAATCTGCGAGGACCCGCGATCTTACCGGCCGGTCTGAGCCGAATACAGCTCCTATAGCTTCCGTGACCGCCGTTCTATTGAACGAGCCTAATCCTCCAACCTTTATCTGTCCGGTCTCTATCCTCCGCTGAAGCTCCTGAGCGACGCTTGTTGCGGGAAAATGCGATACTGCCGCGAGCGTGAAATTCCATGTCTGGGGAAGTCTTCCTCTCACCCTGCATTCTTTGATGCCGTGATAATATCTTAAAATATCCCCGTATCTTCTTGCTATGAACTGGATCATTTAGAACCCCTATTCAAGATCCGGACTAAAAATTTATTGTTTGATATACTTCCAATTGATACATCGACTTAATCTGATGAAGAATGTTTGCGATCAAATAATCTCTCGACCACATTTTTTGAAAATTTCACTTATTTTTCAAAATGTTATATTATTCCATATATGACAAAAGTCGCCGATAATATAAAGATCGTCCGCCAAAGGATCTCTGCCGCTGCTGAAAGGGCGGGGAGAGACCCTGAAAATATCAAACTTCTGGCTGTCACGAAAACAGCGACCATCGATCAGATAAAAGAAGCGATCGGCAACGGCATTTTTGATCTTGGCGAGAACAAAGTCCAGGAAGCTGAAAAGAAGATTGCATTGCTTCGTGATGTTCCTAACATCAGATGGCACATGATAGGCCACCTGCAGATGAACAAAGCGAAAAAAGCAGTTGAATGTTTTCAGGAGATACATTCTATAGATACCCCGAAGCTTGCTGAAAAGGTGGATGCAATAGCAAGAGCGAAAGAGTTGATTGTTCCGGTTTTTATCGAAGTGAATGTGTCCGGTGAAAAAGCAAAATACGGAGTTCCGGCAGGTGAAGCCGGTGAACTTGCAGGATATGTCAGGAACCTGAAGTCGGTAGAATTGAAAGGTCTTATGACAATGGCGCTGTACAGCGATGATCCGCAGAGCAGCAGGCCGTATTTCAAAAAACTTAAGGAAATAGCGGATATGCTCTCGTTAAAAGAGCTTTCAATGGGCATGTCAGGTGATTTTGAGGTTGCAATTGAAGAAGGAGCGACTATAATAAGGGTAGGGACCGCAATATTTAATGAATAAGGAGGCAGAGCATGATCGATATTTTTAACAAAGCGAAAGAGTTCATAGGCCTTGGTCCGGATGAAGAGATGTTCAACACGCCCTCCATCAAGACTGAGACCTTAAATGTAGAAAATCCTCCCGTCAGGTCGAGGAGCAGCAGGAGATCGTCCAACACCGATTCGGAGATCTCCATATACGAACCCAAAGCTTATGAAAATTCGATCGAAATATCTGCAAAGCTCAGGCAGGGATCACCGGTGATCGTGAACCTGAAATATCTGGATTCAGGCGAAGGGACGCGCCTTATTGATTTCGTGTGCGGGACCGCTTTTGCCATAGACGGTCACATGATCAAGATAGCGGACACGATATTCCTGCTCACGCCTTCAAATATCGCGATATCCGAGATCCTGGACAACCCGTCCTCGGAAGGGCCGATCACAAGGGAAGGGCTTCTTCACAACAGATAAAAGATGCCTTCAAACAAAAAAATATCCTTCATCGGCGCCGGCAGGATGGCTGATGCCATAATATCCGGTATCATCAGGGCAAAATTATTTTCGCCGAAGAACATCTACATCTCCGACAAAGAAGCACAGAGGCTGAAATATCTTTCCGAAACCCATAAGGTCCATGTAGCGCAGGACAACATAAAAGCGATGCTTGTCGCGGATATCGTCGTCCTGTGCGTGAAACCCCAGCACAAAAAGAATGTCCTTGACGAAATAAGGGAATTCGTGGAGTCGGAAAAACTTTTCATCTCTATCGCGGCCGGGATAACCATCGGTTATCTTGAGAAGCACCTCGCGGGATGCCCGGTCGTAAGGGCGATGCCAAACAATCCCTGTCTTATAGGCGAAGGGATGACGGTCATCTCTAAGGGGAGCAGCGCCACTGAGTCGGATGTAAAGACAGCGGAAAAAATATTCTCTTCGCTCGGCAAGACCGTCCTGATGGATGAAAAATTCATGGATGCCGTGACGGGGCTTTCCGGGTCGGGCCCGGCTTTTGTCTACAAATTTCTTGAAGGGATGATAGAAGGCGGGGTAAAAGCGGGGCTTAAAAAAGAGGACGCCGAAGTCCTGGCAAAGCAGACCATGCTGGGAGCGGTAAAAACGGTCATCGAGACCAGAAAAAATCCTAAAGAACTTTGCGGGATGGTCGCGTCTCCGGGCGGGACTACAATAGAGGGCCTGAAGATCCTTGACGAGGCAAAACTGATCGACATCGTCGCGGATGCGGTATATGCCGCGGCGGCAAGGGCGAGGGATCTGTCTAAAGAGTTCAGCACTTAGATCTTGGAGAGACTAAATGGACTATAAACAATCAGGCGTAGATATTGAAGCGGGGTATGAGGTTGTCAGCCGCGTTAAAAAACTGGCCAGATCGACATTTACAAAAGGCGTCCTCGGAGATATCGGCTATTTCGGCGGGCTTTTCCAGATCGATAAGAATGAATTTAAAGAACCTGTCCTCGTTTCCGGCACTGACGGCGTCGGGACTAAATTAAAAATAGCTTTTCTGACGGACAAACACGATACTATCGGCATCGATGCCGTCGCGATGTGCGTTAATGATGTCGTCGTCCTGGGCGCAAAGCCGCTTTTCTTTCTCGATTACCTGGCGATGAACAAAGTCGACCCGGATGTCGCGGAAGATCTTTTGAAAGGCATCGCCGAGGGATGCAGGCAATCGTGCTGCGCGCTGATCGGAGGCGAGACCGCGGAGATGAGCGACCTTTACGGAAAAGATGAGTATGATATCGCGGGATTTTGCGTCGGTATCGTCGAAAAGTCAAAGATAATCAACGGTTCGACTATTAAAGCCGGAGATAAACTGATCGGCATAGCTTCCTCGGGCCTTCACAGCAATGGATATTCACTTGCCAGAAAAGTGCTTCTTGATATGGCGGGTTTCGATGTCAATTCAAAAGATCCCGCTTTAGAGAGGACTGTGGGCGAAGAAATGCTTGAACCGACAAAGATCTATGTAAGACCGATCCTCGAACTTATAAAAGAGTTCGAAATAAAAGGGATGGCCCATATTACCGGAGGCGGGCTTCCTGAAAATGCCGCGAGATTCCTCCCGGTCGGATGTGACGCGGTATTTGATGCTTCAGCCTGGCCAAAACCGGCGATATTCTCTTTGATAGAGGGGAAAGGCAGTATCAGCAAAGAAGAGATGTATAAAACGTTCAACATGGGCCTCGGCATGGTGCTTGCGGTGAAACCGGAAATAGCCGGTAAAGTCATAAAGAAGATCGATTCCCTCGGTGAGAAAGCTTATATGGTCGGAGAGATAACCAAAGGCGCGCATAAAGTAATCGTTAAATAGATCCTTTCTTTTGCTATAATATATCCATTATGAAATACCAGGTCCTGCGCGGCACAAAAGATATACTTCCCGATGAAACGCCTGTCTGGCAGCAGATCGAAGAAAAGATCGGCCGGATATTCAAAAGATACGGCTTTTCAGAAATAAGGACCCCGATAATCGAGCAATCTGAGCTTTTTTCGCGCAGTATAGGCGATTCTTCCGATATCGTTACAAAGGAGATGTATACTTTCAAGGATAAAGGCGACCGGAGCGTGACTCTGAGACCGGAGGCGACTGCTTCGGTAGTTCGCGCCGCTGTCGAGAACAACCTTCTGACAAAGGACCGGATAACAAAACTATATTATATCGGTCCCATGTTCCGCTACGAAAGGCCGCAGGCAGGCAGGTTCAGGCAGTTCAATCAGGCAGGGGTCGAGCTTTTCGGCACATCTTCTTATCTGGCCGATATCGAAGTGATAATGGCCGGAATAGACCTTTTCGATTCATTGGGACTGAAGTCACTTGAAGTCGATATAAATTCC
>JAPLKZ010000011.1:86134-140061 GCA_026387835.1 Candidatus Saganbacteria bacterium | reverse complement strand
CAGGTAAAAGTTTTATTCGAAGGATCTGCGCAGATGAATCTGGCAGTCCCAGCTTGTTCGTATGTCCCGTATATGGTCAGGTTAGCTTCCTGCGAGATATTGCCGGTGTAACCTGTCGTGATGTAGATACTTTCCACGCTTCCTGTCCCCGCGTCTATCGTGCAGACTTTTGTGTTTGTCGCATCGAATGTGACGATTGCTGTGATTTCAGGCGTCGTGTTCCCTGTCCAGTTCAGCGGGTCTCTCCAGTTACGGGTCGTTCCGCCTCCGTCCCAGACCCTTATCCCGCTTACTTCAAACGATGCCTGTATTGTGTGATCGGTAGTGACGGCTTCAAATGTATACGCATATGACGTGCTCAGCGCGTCAGTCGTTGAAATGTTATCTATTTTCACGTCCCTTATGTAATACCCGGTGTTCGCTGAAACAACATATGTCTTTGATGTCCCGTATTCGACTGCCGCTACCCCGGACGGGTCTATCGTACCGTTGCCCGCTCCTATGACCTCGGAAGTTATCGTGCAAGCAGTGAACCAGTTGGTGGTGTTACCGCTGTTCAATGAATTCGTCGGGTTTATCACCTCTGTGCTTATGTTATTCGAATCCTTCACGTCCACATAACTTACGCTTCTCGTGCCTATCGGGTCTATCTCCCACGTGGCCGGTGATGACGAGCTCCTTAGAGATATCCTGTTCCCGCTCGTGCCTGTCAATGTGAAAGCTCCTGTTGCGTCTATTGTCGTTATTGATCCCGCCTCGAAGGTAAGCGGCTTGTTTGGTATCACACACTTGAAGTTATGGAATGTGGTGTTGCCTTCTATTGATGACGGCGTCGTTGATTCAAACGAGATCGTGCCTGATGTCTGCACGAATGTCCCGCCTGAGTGCGTGAAGTTGCCGTCAATACTTATCGTGTAGCTTTCGGTGGTCAATGTCCCACCGTATATCGCAAGGCTTCCTTCTCTGGTGCCGGCATTGTCAAGAGTCAGGTCACCACCGAGCGTCACCGTTCCCGCCCCTGTACCGAGATGCAGGCCTCCGAGTGCTGGCACTGACGGCACCGTTACTGAAGCGTCTCCGGTGCTTATGAATACTTTGTCGTTGTTAGTCCTTGGATAATCTGACTGGACTATCAGATTTTTCTTCCAGCTGTTCAATGTTGTCCAGGATCCGGGATATGTATTCCAGGCTTCCCATGTATGGTACGGATAGTTTTTGTTCTCGTCTATCAGCCAGGTATTCCTGAAGTCCCAGCCTGAGAATGTGGACTTTTGTTTCAGTTGTGCGGGAGTGACCTGAGTGCCAATACCATTGTTTGGAGAACCGCAATAATAGCTGCTTTCTATTGTGGTGCCAAAATCTCGTCCGGTAAGTCCCCCATGATAAGTACCTTCTCCCACATTCTGCGTTGCATAGCTGTTGCTGATTGTTGCCATGCTCTCCCCTACTAGACCACCCACATACAAACCTGTGCATGTTATTTGTCCTGTCGAATAGCAGTTTAAGGTCTGGGCAGAACTCATCGCTAATCCAACCAGACCGCCTACAATTGTAGATCCGCTCACAGATCCCGTCGCATAGCAGTTTGAGATAATGGAATTAGAACTAGTTCCCACCAGACCGCCTGTCCGCATACCAGCCCCAGTCATACTACCCGTCATATAGCAATTATTTATTGAAGAACTAAAGGCGATTCCCACTAGGCCGCCATTATTTGTTGATGTTGCTGTAACATTACCCATTATATAGCTGTTGCTTATAGTTGATAATGTGATATACCCCGCCAGAGCACCTGTATATTCTTGCCCCGTCACGCTCACGCCGGTCATTCCAACATCCTGTATCACCGCCTCTCCGGAACAATTTCCGAATAGACCAAC
Source organism: Candidatus Saganbacteria bacterium (assembly GCA_026387835.1). NCBI lineage: Bacteria > Bacillati > Candidatus Saganbacteria bacterium. The sequence goes on along the minus strand of JAPLKZ010000011.1, from coordinate 138,181 downwards.
ATTATTAGTAGAAGGACTGTTTATGTACAGTCCGTTTATTGTCTTGTTGTTGCCGTTGAACTTGCCTTGGAAATAATTAGGGTCATTACCTACCGGAATCCACCCCTGCCCGCTGTTCCAGTTTGAAGTCACCGATGCTTCTATTGTTCCGTTCAATTTGAAATTGATATTTGAATCATTCAAATACTGCTTCATGGCCTGCAGCCCAAACACGTCATAGATCATGTACGGGACTGCGTCCGTCCCCGCTCCCGTGAACCGCATGAATGTGCCTGCAGTATCAGGTATGCTGAAACTTTCGCAGGTGAAGGTGCGCGGCGTATCGGGAGATACGCATATAAACCTGGCAGTTCCCGTTTGTTCGTATGTCCCGTTTATCGTCAGGTTCGCTTCCTGAGAGATATTGCCGGTGTAAACGGCTGTGATATAAATATCTTTCACTGTCGCGTCCGCTCCTATCGTGCAGACCTTCGTGCTTGTCGCGTCAAATGACGCGCTGGTCGAAGCATCCGGCGTCGTGTTACCGGTCCAGTTAAGCGGATCGTTCCAGCTGCAACTTGTCGTACTTCCTCCGTCCCAGACCCTTATCCCGCTTACTTCAAATGACGCCTGTATCGTGTGATCGGTAGTGACGGCTTCAAATGTATACGCATATGACGTGCTCAGCGCGTCAGTCGTTGAAATGTTATCTATTTTCACGTCCCTTATGTAATACCCGGTGTTCGCCGTGACAGTGAATGTATTGACAGACCCGCTTGCCACTTCAACCGTTCCGTACGCATCTATCGTACCGTTTGAACCTATCACTTCCGTGGTGACTGTCTTTGTGTTCGACCCGGAACTCGTTGAATAATATACGAGTTTTGAATCCGACGGGACTGCGTTTGCATTTACGGTCAAAAGATAATATCCCTCCGGCAGATCGCTGGGCGTTGTGAACGATATTGAAGTATCCGCGTTCTGCCATTTCGAGGATATCATCGGATACACTGTTTCTGTTTTGTCAAGAAGATTCCCGGAAGGTCCTTGAAAAGAATTCCCTCCTGAATCGGCAAACTGCAAGTACAATCTCGGATAATTCGTCGGTGAAGTCAGATACGATCCTCCGGAGGATTCCGAGATCCCTTTGAACCCCGTACCGGTTATAGTGTAAGCCGCATTAGGTGCAACTCTTACCGGAAACGCGGACGAACCTCCAACTGTAGAAATGACCGGCTGCATGTTGGAGTATGCTGTGTAATCATATTCCGTGTATCTTGCTAATTCACAGGAAGCATAAAAATCTGAACCTGCCCCGCCTTCCATAAGGACCTTTCCGTTGGTAAGTAGTGTTGCCGTGTGATTATATCTTGCCGTGCCTAAACTTCCTGCGCTCGTCCATGTAGCTGTTGACGGATCATACACTTCACAGGAAGTAAAAAATGAACCGCCATCATATCCCCCCGCTACAAGGACTTTTCCGTCGGGTAGAAGCGTTGCCGTGTGATTAACTCTTCCCGTGCTTAAAGGCCCCGTGCCTGCCCAGGTCCCTGCCGTCGGGTCATATAATTCACAGGAGATATAAGAAGGGATGGCCCCGTTATCTCCCCCCGCCACAAGGACTTTTCCGTTGGTAAGTAGTGTTGCCGTGTGACTCTGTCTTCCAGTTCCTAAAACCCCTGTGCCTGCCCACGTACCTGCTGTCGGATCATATACTTCACAGGAGGTAAGCGTTGTTACACCTCCAGCCACAAGGACTTTTCCGCTGGGAAGCAGTGTTGCCGTGTGATTATATCTTGCCGTGCCTAAACTCCCCGTGCTTGTCCACAAACCTGTTGACGGGTCATATACTTCACAGGAAGTAAGCTTATTAGTATTTATCCCGCCCGCCACAAGGACTTTTCCGTTGGCCAGCAGCGTTGCTGTGTGATTATATCTTGCCGTGCCTAAATTTCCCGTGCCTGCCCAGGTCCCTTTTGACGGGTCATATAATTCACAGGAATTTAAAAAACCGGCAACTGTATTCAACCCGCCCGCCACAAGGACTTTTCCGTTGGCCAGAAGTGTTGCCGTGAAATAACCTCTTGTATTAGCCATACCTCCCGTACCTGCCCAAGTCTCGAGTGTCGGGGTATATAATTCACAGGAGGACTTATAACTTCCGCTATATCCCCCCATCACAAGTACTTGCCCGTTGGGCAGGAGCGTTGCCGCGTGGATTTCCCTTCCACTGGCCAAGTTTCCCGTGCCTGCCCAGGTCCCGAGTGCCGGGTCATAGAATTCACAGGAATTTAAAATACCGACATCTAATCCCGCCACGATAAATACTTTCCCGTTAGGCAAAAGAGTTGCAGTGTGGTCGGTTCTTGCCGCACTTAAACTTCCTGCACTTGACCATGTACCTAACGCCGGATCAAACAATTCACACGAGGATAACCTGCCTGCTCCTGTTGTTTGTCCGCCAGTTACTAGAACTTTACCGTCTGGAAGAAGCGTTGCTGAGTGTCCGGACCTTGCCACGCTTAAAGTCCCTGTACTTGACCATGTCCCTGTCGATTGATCATATACCTCACATGAAGTTAGGTATACAGAATCTGTTAGCCCGCCGGCCGCAAGCACTTTACCATTCGGCAGGAATGTAGCTGAGAAGCGAAATCTTGCAGTTATCAGACTTCCTGTGCCTGACCAGGTCCCTGCCGCAGGATCATATACTTCACAGGAAAATAATGTACCTCCGTTATTTCCGCCCGCCACAAGCACCTTCCCGTTTGAAAGAAGCGTTGCAGTGTGCTCATCTCTCGCTGTCCCTAAATTCCCCGTGATCGACCAGCTCTCTGTTGTCGGATCATACAGCTCACAGGAGCTTATCATTGAGCTTCCTGTTGACCCTCCCGTCACAAGTACTTTACCGTTGGGAAGAAGCGTGGTCGTATGGACATATCTTGCCGTGTTTAGACCTCCGGTGCTTGCCCAGGCCCCTGTCGCCGGATCATATACCTCGCAGAAAGATAGTACATGCCCGACACCATATCCCCATCCCCCTGCCGCAAGAACTTTACCGTTGGGAAGAAGCGTTGCTGTGTGATCCCCTCTTGAAAAAGTTAAATTTCCTGTACTTGTCCATGCTCCTGTTGCCGGATCAAATATTTCACAGGAAGCTCCTGCGCCGGTTCCTCCCGCCACAAGCACTTTGCCGTTGGGAAGAAGCGTTGCACTATGATAATATCTTGCTGTACTTAAACTATTCGCGCTTCTCCATGTCGGGTCTATCAGTATCGGGTATTCAAGACCTGTTTTGTTAAACGATATCTCGAACCTGTTATCTTGCCCTTTTACTTTCTCAAATCTTCCTTCGACCCTTTTTCCTTTAGCGTCAAATATCACCGGACTTGTCAATGTCATCCCGCAAATTGATATCTGTCCTTTTTCACCAACAGCAGCTTTTCCTGTTGAGGATTTGATCTCCCTTATGATCCTTTGCCCGCTGTCCTTCTTTATCAGATAGACTTCTTCAAATCCTTCAGGACCCGGCACATAGATCACGTCCGTCTGTCTTTGAACGTTTTTATAAACGAGATTGCCGCCTTCAAGCACAGTGTTTGGATTGTTTATTAAGTTGGCGGGTTTTATCGAGATACTCTTACCGTCTTTTTGTATGGTATAACCGCCTAAATATCTTTTGTTGACGGTGTATTCTGTTCCTGCGTCTGTTCCCGCCCCGTCCCTTTTTGCCAGCGCTTCAAGCGCCTGCTTTTCCGCCGGCTTTAACGTGTTTTCACTTTGTGACGAACCGAGATATCCATGTTTTGTGTTGTATGTGAATACTTTACCTTTTTTTACAAAGGAATCTTCCTTCACATGTGATAACCTAGCCGCTATTTCCGTTTTCTTGAAGTTTGTTAGGATATAATCAACAGTCTTTGATATATTTTGTGAAGCATACAGGCTGTTTATTAATATATTTAATAAGATGATAGTGAAGAAAACCGCTTTTGAGAAAGAAAATCCACTGATATATCTATTTATATTGAATAAATATTCTAGAGCTCTCGGAATTTGATAATTCTCGTGATCTTTATTCTGCGGATCGTTTTTCAAGCAAAACTCCTAGTATTTTGCTGATATATAAACCAGTATATTTTGATTATACGTGAAAACTATATGAAGTCAATATGTTTTTTGATAGATTTTGCCAGTATATAAAGAAAAAATGTGGGGTTCCGGTCAATTTTTCTTCTGCAGCTGCGCCACGCACTCGATGTGCACCGTCTGCGGGAACATGTCGACAGGCTGTATCCTTTTGACCTCGTACCTGTCGTTCAATATTTTCAGGTCCCTTGAAAGCGTCGCGGGATCGCAGGACACGTAGATCAATTTTTTAGGGGACATATTTTTGACGCTTTCAAGGACGGTATTGCAGCATCCGGACCTTGGCGGGTCTAAAACTACCAAATCGGGCTTGAACCCCGCTTCTTTGAACATCTTAAGCGTCCTCCCCGCCTCCCCGCATTTAAAGAAAACATTTTTGATGTTGTTTATCCCTGCATTTTCTTTCGCGTTCCCGACGGCGCTTTCCGCTTCCTCTATGCCGTAGACTTCTTTCGCGTCTTTCGCGAGCCAAAGAGATATTGAACCTGTCCCGGAGTAGACGTCTATCACTGATTCTATTCCCGTCAATGAGGCGAACTCTTTCACGGTATTATAGAGCACTTCCGTTTGCGCCGGATTTATCTGGAAGAAAGACGCCGCGGAAATATTGAACCTCAGGCTGCCGAGGTCTTCTTTGATCCTGTCCGTTCCCCAGACCTGCCGCGTCTTTTCGCCGAGTATCACATTTGTCCGCCTGTTATTAGAATTCAGAACGATCCCTTTCAGTTTGAATTCGTTTTCCTTCCGGTCAAGGTCGTCCAGCATCGCTTTCGCGATATTTTTCCCTCCCGGCATTTCATCGCCGTTGATGATGAAACAGAGAAGCGCTTCCCTTGTCCTGAATCCCGCCCTTGCAAGTATGTGCCTCACAAGCCCCCTGCCCCTGTCCTCATCGTATACAGGTACGCGAAAATCTTTTATCGCTTTTCTTGCGGCTGAAGCGATCTTATTTAAGAACGGATGCAGCACGATGCACTCATCAATATCAACCACCTCATGTGTCCCTTTTTTGTAATATCCGACATCAATATCATTTGACTTTTGACTTATCCGCCTCTGGCGGACAGGGTATTGCATCTTATTCCTGTATCCCCATAAATTTTCGGCTCCTGTCGCGTCCGCGACTATTTCCGGAGGCGATCCTCCTATTTTTTTTATATTGTCCTTTACTATCTGAGTCTTATATTTCAGCTGAGCCGGGTATTTTATGTGCTGCATCTGGCACGCGCCGCAGAGGTGGAAATACCTGCACGGGGGTTCGGTCCTGTCGCTCGAGGATTTTATTATCTTTAAGGTCTTTGCTTTGGCATAATTTTTTTTCAGAACGGTTATCTCCGCTTCCACTTCGTCTCCCGGGACACCTTCTTCCACAAAGACCGCTATCCCGTTCAGACGCGCCACGCCGCTGGCGTCCGATGAGAAGGAATCTATTTTTAACCTGATAATTTCGTTTTCTTCCATGAATATATCTTTCTAACCCTCACCCCTACCCTCTCCCTCTCGCCCTGAGCCTGCCGAAGGGCTGGGAGAGGGAAGGGTGAGGGCTGGTCTTATTACTCTATTATATGTTATCATTTTCTTGAAATGAAAGACCTCGGCAAACGTATAGATCTCCATACCCACTCGCTTTTGAGCGACGGGATGCTGCTTCCTAGCGAAGCCGCGCGCTATGCCTCAAATCTCGGGTTTCAGGCGCTCGCGATAACGGACCATGTCGATTATTCGAACGTGGAATCCGTGATCTCAAAGCTTCTGCGCTTCACCGAAAAACAGGCGGGACTGCTTGATATAGATTTCATCCCCGGGATCGAGATCACCCATGTGGACCCGAGATTAGTTGTCGGTTTCGCGCAATACGCAAGGACGCTTGGCGCGAGGCTGATCGTCTGCCACGGGGAAACTCCGTCCGAGCCGGTCATGAAAGGCACCAATCACGCCGCGGTCAGTGAATATGACATCATAGATATTCTCGCGCACCCCGGGTATATTACCGAGGAGGACGCGATTCTCGCCGCTAAGAACAATGTCTGCCTTGAGCTTTCCTCAAAACCCGCTCATAAAGAGACGAACAGGCATGTCGCGAACATGGCACTTAAGGCCGGAGCAAAACTTCTGGTGAATACCGACGCCCACGGCCCGGATGATTTTCTGACACAGGAAAAAGCGTTCGATATCGCCAAAGAGAGCGGGCTTGATGACGCGGAAGCGATAAAAGCGGTAAAAGACAATCCCCTTGAACTCCTCAACAGGATAAAAAGAAAGTTTATTTGAACCTGATCTCGACGGAAGCCGCGTGAGCCTTTAATCCTTCGACGCCCGCGAGGACCTTTATATCTTTCCTGGCCCTGCTGAGAGCGGACTTTGTATAACCTATCACGCTCTGCTGCTTCACAAAATCGCCGGCCGAGAGAGGGGATGAGAACCGCGCGCTGCCTCCCGTCGGAAGCACGTGGTTGGGCCCGGCGATATAATCCCCGACCGCGACAGGAGAGAACGGGCCTAAAAAGACGGCGCCCGCGTTCTTTATTTTTTCAAGAAGCTTCTGCGGTACCGCTACCATCAGTTCCAGATGCTCCGGAGCGATCTTATTAGAGAACCGCGCGGCCTCGTCAAGGTCTTTCGCGATGATGAATTTTGATCCTTTAACGGCACCGAGTTTTTTTAACTGATGTTTTACATCCCTCTCGGTCTCTTTTGACAGGGTTATCAGCACCGCCGACGACATCGGGTCGTGCTCTATCTGCGAGGCCATGTCCGCCGCGACAAACCTTACGTCCGCGCTCCCGTCAGCTATGATGACGACATCGCTCGGCCCCGCGAGCTTGTCTATGCCGACGGTACCGTACAGAAGTTTCTTCGCAAGCGTCACATAGATGTTTCCCGGGCCGACTATCTTATCGACTTTCGGTATGCTTTTTGTCCCGAAAGCCAGGGCCGCTATCGCATGGGCGCCTCCGATCCTGTATATCTCGCTTATTCCCATAAGTTTCGCCGCGGCCAGCACATGGATATTTATTTTTTTGTCTTTTCCGCACGGCGTGACCATGGCGATCCTTTTGACGCCGGCAATCCGGGCGGGTATCGCGTTCATCAGGACCGAGGAAGGATAAGCCGCTCTGCCACCGGGAACATATATCCCCGCGCTCTCCAGCGGGATAGAGCGCAGGCCTAAGATCGCGTCATCAGCCGTTGTTTCGAACCACTGCGAAGGTTTTTGCTTCTCGTGGTAAGCCCTGATATTTTTTTCCGCGGTCTTTATCGCGGATAAGAATTCCCTGCCGGCATTTTTGTAAGCCTCGTCGATCTCTCCTGCCGTCACTCTGAAATCTTCAGGTAAAAGGCTGACTTTGTCGAATTTTTTAGCATATTTCACCAGCGCTTTGTCGCCCGTCAATTCGACATCGGCGATTATCTTTTTTACGGCCGCTTCTTCTTTTTTCATGCCAGCTTTGACCCTTTTTTTACGATGGAATAATCCGCCAGGACGACTCCCATGCCGACCTCCGCAAAATCCTCGATTATGCAGTTCTCACCTATTATACAATCTTTGAGTTTGACGTCTTTGCCGATTATCGAATTCCTGAGTATCACCGAATCTTCCACATAAGCTCCCTCGAGTATCCTGACGTTCTCTCCGATGACGGAAAACTGGTTCAACCTGGCATTGCTTGATATGTTCGCGTTTTTCCCCACCATCAAAGGCCCGTGGAGCTTTGCCGACGGGTCGATTACAGAGCCGTGCGCTATCCAGATATTGCCGCCGACCCTTTCTCCGTCTATGACCACATGGATATCTCCGTTCAGGATGTCCCTGTGGGCCTGCATGTACTTCTGCGGGCTTCCGATATCGAGCCAGTAGTCTTTTGAGACAACGGCATAGACTTTTTCGCCGCTGTCAAGAAGCTTCGGGAAAAGCTCCCTCTCGAAAGAATACGGCCTGCCTTTCGGCACGGACTTGAATACCGAGGGGTTCATCACATAAAGCCCGGCATTTATTGTCTTTGCCGTCACCATCTGCCAGCTCGGTTTTTCAACGAACTTAGTGACCCTGCCGCTCTCATCGGCCAGGACGAGCCCGAAAGGCGTGGGGTCTTCGACGGAGGTTAGGGTCAGCGTCACCTTTGCTTTTTTTTCTTTGTGAAAAGCGATTATTTCCGCGATGTTAAAATCCGCGAGGACGTCGCCGTTAAAGACGACTATGTCGTCTTTGTCTAGATATTCCTCTGCGTTCTTGACTGCTCCGGCCGTACCGAGCGGATTTTTTTCGATAGAATAAAATAATTTTACGCCGAGATCGGCCCCGTCACCGAGCATCAACGCCATGTTGTCTGAAAGATAATGGAGGTTGAGTATTATTTCGGTGATGCCGAATTTTTTCAACAGCTCGATCTGGTGGACGATGAAAGGCTTGTTCATCACCGGGACCATCGGTTTGGGCCTGTTATAAGTGAGCGGCCTGAGCCGCGTGCCGAGCCCTCCGGCGATTATTATTGCTTTCATCTATGCCGAAAGCTCCTTCTTTAACCTGTCTATCGAATGGACCGGCGTTGGATCGGTCCCGTTGAGGACCGCGAGATAAACGCTTACCCAGTCGCCGAAGTAACACAGCGAAAGCATCCTTGAAAGCCGGCCGTCCCCTTCGGACGGGACCTCGATGATCTCATCGATGCCTTTTGAAACAATATTTTTTGTGGCATTTATCCTCAGGACCATCCTCTCGCTGTCAGCTCCGTTTCTCAGCAGGACAAGGCAATAATTATTTTTACCTTTTTTCAGTTCTCCGAGATTGACTATCTCGTTATGGTCCAGTTCCGGGAAAGTGTTGCAGACCGAGGTGGTCTTTGAGTTTTCCGAAAGCTGCGTTTTCCATCTGAACGCGGAGACTCCGCTGCCCGAAGGAGTGCCGAATATGAGAGGGAACTTTCCCTTGAGCTTAGACGCGGCCTGTTTTGCCGGGTTCTTTTCAAATACATTCCCCGTGTCAAGCTTTGAACGCATCGCCTTAAGCACCGAGACGGCTTCTTCGATCTGAGGATCTATATCCGGCATCATTTTGCAAATGCTAAGAGCCCTGAGCACGGGCACCAGAAGATAAGGCATCGATGCCCTCGGGGGAAGCCCGGACGGGATCAGGAACATAGGGATTTTATTTGAAGCTGATCTTTCCTTGAGGGCGCCTCCCGACGTGACCGAGATTATGGATGCCTTTTTTTTAGAGGCCTGTTCGAAAGCGGAAAGCGTCTCCTCGGTGTTTCCCGAATAGCTCAGGACGAACACCAGGCTTGAGGGGCCGGCATATTCCGGCAGGTCGTAATTCCTTATCACGCTTACGGGGATATCGGCCTTATCTTCGAGAAGTTTTGCGGTGATATCGCCGCTTATCGCCGAACCGCCCATCCCCGCTATCACGATATTTTTAATGCCTTCTTGGATGGTCAAAGACCCTTGGGGGCTGATCTTTAACGCGTCTTCCATCATCTCGGGAAACCGGCCGACCAAACCGGCCATGTCACTTTTATCGGTCTTTCTGAACTTTTTCGGATCATCTAAAGTATTCATTCGGATGCTTTTTTCTCCTCTGACGATTCTTTGATCTTCTGTTTTATGACCTCGAGCGCTTTTTTCAGCTGCACATCTTTCTCGTCGCGCTTTTCTACCGGGATGAACTCCGCCTCTTCCGTGGACATGTCGGTCTTTGATTCGCTTTCTTTTCCCGTCTTGACGATGATATCAGGGATGATGCCCTTTTTAGAGATGTCATGCCCGCTCGGGGTGAGATATTTTGCGATTGTTATTAGCGCTGCTGATCCGTCAGGCAGCTGTCTTACGCTCTGGACTGACGCTTTCCCGAAAGAATGGTAGCCTATCAGCTGTGCGGTATTGTTATCCCTGAGCGCACCCGCGAGTATCTCCGACGCGCTCGCGCTTCCTTCGTTGATCAGCACTACCATAGGTCCGTTCCACAACAGTTCTCCGGACGATCTTATGCCCTCTTTCTCCCCGTTCCTGTCGACAGTATAGACTATAACAGCGTCCTTTGGCAGGAACATGCTCGATATTTCCGCCGCATTTGACAAAAGACCTCCTCCGTTGCCGCGCACGTCCAGGATGAGACCTTCGATCTTTTTATCTTTAAGTTCATTTATCGCTTTCCTCATTTCTTTGGCCGCGGAAAGGTCTTCGAAAGTATTTAATTTAATATAACCGACTGTATCATTAAAGATCTTTTTTTCAACGCTCTTTACGACGATCTTATCCCGCACAAGCATGAAATCTTTAGGCGCTTTCCATCCGGACCTCAGTATCCCGATCTTAACTGCAGTACCCTTTGGTCCGCGTATCTTGCTCACGACTTCCTCAAGCGCCTGATCTTTTGTCGGTTTTCCTTCGACAGCGACTATCTGGTCGCCCGCCATCAAGCCCGCTTTTGCGGCGGGCGTACCGTCGATCGGAGATATGACAGTGATGATCTTGTTCCTGATACCGATGTAGATCCCTATTCCCGAATATGATCCGTTCATGCGCATTTTCATCTCTTTAAATGATGTGGGTTCCATGAAACGGGTGTACGGGTCATCAAGGGACTCGAGCATGCCTTTTATCGCCCCGTATATCAGTTTTTGATCGTCTACGTTCTTATCCACATAATCGCTCTTAACTATCTCAAGCACCTGAATGAACACCTGGAGTTTTGAATTAAGGTCGTCGGCGGCTTTGACTATCCGGGGGGTCAAAAAGCAGAACAAGATAACAACGATCAATGACGCGGAAAAATATTTTATTTTATTATTTATTTTTGACTTCAAGGCAGCCACCTTATTGGATTTGTCGGAGTACCGTTTTTGCGGACCTCAAAATGAAGATGCGGTCCCGTTGAATAACCTGTAGACCCTATTAATCCCACGACTTGTCCTTTCATTACTGTCTGACCTTTCTGTATGTATATTCTAGACATATGAGCATAGACCGTTGATATCCCCTTGCCATGATCAATGATAACAGCTTTCCCGTACCCGTCCCACCATCCGGAAAATATGACTTCGCCTCCGTCAGCCGCCTGTATGGGCGTCCCGTAAGATGTTGCGATATCAAGGCCCGTGTGCATGTGCGACATCCTCCAGAACGGGCTCCTCCTGTATCCGAAAGGTGAGGTTATCCTGCCTCGCACCGGCCAGATAAAGTTGCCTGTCCCGTGCGGGGAGACCCCGCCTCTGATCGCCCGCTCAGCTATCATCTTCCTGATCAACTGTTCTATCTGGTTCGAGGTCTCCTCCAAAACCGCCACTTTTTTTTCGTACTCTATCCTTTGCTGCTCCAGCTCCTTGTGAAGTTCTTTTTTTTCTTCCGCCTGTTTTTCTATGTTCTGTTTTTTATTGCCGATGTACTGCGCCAGTTTTTTTATATCAGCCGTGACCCCCTCGAGCTCTGTCTTATCGGTCTTTATTTTTGTATGCTCGGTCGTTATTTCGTTCACTATGCCGGCATCCCTGCCGATCACTTTTTCAAAAAAATATGTCCTGTTTATGAAATCTGCCAGCGTATCCGAAGACACAAGCATATCCAGATAATTGATGCCCCCGTTCTTATAGATCTCCCGGATCCTGTTTTTTAAATAGCCGTTTCTTTCATCAAGCTTTCTTTTTGCTTCCTCAAGCGAGACTTTCAGGTAACCGAGCCTTGATTCGTTCTTTTGTATCTGGTACTGCGCCCTGCCCAGCTGTCCCTTTGTTTTTTTCAGCTCCCGGTTTATTATGACCAGGCGCTCGACAACGTCCCTTTCCTTTTCTTTCGTGGACTCAAGCTTCCTTTTATTTATAAGCAGTTCCTGGTATATCCTGTTCAGTTCCTTCTGCTTGTCTTTAAGCTCGTCCTTTGGGTCTGCGGCCGCGCATAATGCGCTGCCTGTAAAAATAAATAAAAGGACACATAAGAACAATAATATTTTTAAGCTGCGCATCATTCCTTCCCGGTCGGATAATAAAAAAATAATATCACAAGCCAAAGAGCTTTTCAAACACGTCTGTATCGGCAAAAAATAAGGCCCTCGAAACTTTTCAAGGGCCCTATAAAACTCCAAAAACTCAGGCTATTAGAACGAGTAAGCGTAGCCTACTGATGCTAACACGCCTTTCGCAGCTCCTTCTCCGCCGTACTTAAGTGCCGAGTAACCTACCTGTCCGTTGATCGTGCCAAAGTCAGGGATCATATAGTTTCCGCCTAAATAGGCTTCAAGCCCGTATGAACCTGTCATTGAACCACTGACCTTCACAGGCACGGATACCGCGCCTCCGATGTACCAATCGATCGGCACAGCCGATGATTTGAGCATATCGAGCGCGTAAACGCCGCCCAATTTCAGCGTGACTACCTTCAGGTTTGTGTCATTAAGATTGCTTCCTGTAAGATAATCTCCGCCTATTCTCACCTTCGCGCCTGGGATCATGCTCGCTATCGAATAATCGAGCACGCCCGTTATCGCCGTAAGACCTGCAGATACGCCTACGTTAACACCCAAGCTCATTCCCATGCCGGCTGATACAGCCGGTGCCGGTGCTGGAGCTACTGGTGCTGGTGCTGGCGGTACCCACGGGGTTACCGGTGCTTTTTTGGGGGCCGCTTTCTTTATTGGCTTTACAACTTTCTTCGCCGGTTTTTTGACAGCTACCTTTTTCTTTGCAACTGCCGCCATTGAAGATGCTGACAAGCTCGCGATCAAAGATGCCGCTAATACTAATGCTATTAATTTCTTCATTTGGTTTGCTTTCCGGTTTTTAAATTTTTTGGCCCCGCCATGATCCAAATATTTAAGAGTATCCTAGTTCCCTCTTGAACTTTACTAAAAAATGGCAGAACGCACATCTGATGGCAACCGGAGAGTTTTTTCACCTCCTTTTATAACCACCAAACTATATATACATTTTATCACTTGGGTATTTGTTGTCAAGCTGAGGTCGGACGGCTCGCTTAAACCCTTCTGATCTTTATCTTGCCCCACATCCCCATCCTGTCATCTTTGATTATCAATACGCCTTTCAATTTCCCGAATTTTTTGGCGAATTTCAGGGCTTCTTCGATATCATCCTGTTTTTTGACAAGGTTTCCGATGGCTGTCGCTGCTGCGTCCGCGGTCGCGGCTGATCTTGCGATTACAACTACCGCGTCGGCCGAACCGAAACTGAAAGAATGCCCGACCGTGCCTGACGAAGTGCAGACACCCAGGGGAGTGTCTTTCGGATCTATTTCAAGAGCGATCTTATTGGAGAACTTCGACTTACCGGCGTATATCAGCATCGTCCTCGGCTCCGAGCTTTTTATAAATATGTCCCCGCCGTTCTCGACGATCACTTGTTTTGAATATCTGAGCAGTTTTTTTCCGGCCGCTTCGGCAACTGCCCCCGCGACCGAAGCCATGGGCCCCACGTTGAACCGTTTCGACGCGTCGATCATCGAACGGACCAGTTGAGGAGCGTTTAGCGAAGCTTTTACCGGCACGAAAGAGGTCTCAAATGCCGGGTTCTTGATAATATATTTTGTCAGTTCTATCCTGATCTTCTTTACGATGTCTTCGGCCCTGAACCGGATGTCTTTTTCGGCGCTTATCAGAAGATCGGTTTCTTCCTGGACCACCTCGAACAAGACAAGGTCCTTGCTTTTTACCAGCCCCCTGTATGTACGCTCTTCATACATCTTTCAGCGCCAGGACAAGTTTTTCAATGTCCTTTTCGGATGTTTTCTCTGTACAACATAATAGGCTTGAGTTTTTCATCTCCGGATAATACTTTCCGAGATCAAGCCCGCCGGTGATGCTTCTGCCCGCCAGTAAATAGTTGACCTCCGCGGCGGATCTTGGATATTTCACGCAGAACTCCTTGAATGTATGCCCGCTATGACAGAGCGAGAATCCGGGGAGTGAAGCTATCCTTTTTTTTGCCAGGCCGGCCCTTTCAAAGCATATCCGGCCGGCAAGTTTTATTCCTTTTTTGCCCATCGCCGCTAAATATACGGCTGCCGCGAGCGCGGCCAGGGCTTCGTTGCTGCAAATGTTCGAGGTCGCCTTTTCCCTTCTTATGTGCTGTTCTCTCGTCTGAAGCGTCAAAACAAACCCTCTTTTGCCGTCATGATCCTCTGTCATACCGACGATCCTGCCGGGCAGAAGTCTTATCAGTTCTTTTTTTACCGCGAAAACACCGAGATAAGGCCCTCCGAAATTTAAAGGGCTTCCCATACACTGGCCTTCGCCGGTGACTATATCAGCTCCGTACTCCGACGGCGGTTTCAGTACCCCCAGAGATATCGGATCAACACTGACCGCCAGCAAAGCTCCGCTCTTGTGTGTAATCTTCTCTGTCTCAAAGACATCTTCCAGGCATCCGAAAAAATTAGGGTGCTGGACGATGACACAGGCTGTCCTGTCATTGACAGCGTTTTTCAATTTTTCGATATTGGTCGTTCCGTTTTCAAAGTCGATCACGTTCACTTTGAGATCCGCACCGTCACAGTATGTTTCAAGGACCCGGCGGTAAAGCGGGTTTACCGTCTTTGAGATGATTATTTCTTTTCTTTTTGTATGATTTACCGCTAAGAACGCCGCTTCGGCTATCGCCGTTGCACCGTCGTAGAGCGAAGCATTGGCCGCGCCCATTCCCGTAAGGCCGCAGATCATCGACTGGTATTCATAGATCGCCTGGAGCAGGCCCTGGCTTATCTCGGGCTGATACGGAGTATACGCCGTATAGAACTCGGAGCGTGAAACTATCGCTTTGACAACTGACGGGATATAGTGATCGTAAGCTCCGGCCCCTAAAAACGATATTTTTCCCCTGACATTTGAATTCTTTTCGCTCTGTTCCCGCATGTGGCCTCTAAGTTCGATCTCAGGCATCGGCTTAGGAAGCACAACGGTCTGTTTTTCTCTTGCGGAAAGCGGGATATCATCGAAAAGTTCTTCGATTGACGATATACCTATCGAAGAAAACATTTTTTTCCGGTCTTCGTCGGTGTTTGGGATGTAATTCATGGGTTTTATTCCCCGATAAGTTTTTTATACTCCGAAGCGCTCATCAGGCTGTCAAGCTCTTTTTTATCTTTTATTTCTATCGCCGCGATCCAGCCCTCTTCATAAGGCGATCGGTTGATCAATTCGGGGCTGTTTGAAAGTTCCCCGTTTATCTTTATGACTTTACCCGATACCGGGGAGTACACGTTCGAGACGGCTTTCACCGACTCGAGGACGCAAAGTTCCTGGCCCTGCTTTAAATCGCTTCCTGCTTTAGGAAGCTCGACAAAGA
The DNA here is from genome assembly GCA_026387835.1 of Candidatus Saganbacteria bacterium. Taxonomy (NCBI): domain Bacteria; kingdom Bacillati; species Candidatus Saganbacteria bacterium. Next base: position 122,765 of record JAPLKZ010000011.1, on the reverse strand, counting down.
CCACATCCCCAAGTTCTTTCTGCGCGTGGTCCGTGACCCCGGTCTTTCCGTCCAGATCGATCCATTCATGGTCTTTTGTATATTTTAAATTTTCCGGATACATTTTTGTTTTACTCCCTTTCTATTCTATCACGCCTTTTTCCTTCTATAAAAAGGCATCCCGACCTCTTTTGCGGGATATTTCCTTCCCCTAATTTCAATATAATATTGTCCCCCCTTTTGGATTTGCTTTAAATATCCCATTCCGATCGGCCTTCCCAGTGTCGGAGAAAAAGTCCCGCTCGTCACGCATCCTATCTCATTCTCACCTTCAAATATCTTATAGCCCTGCCTTGGTATTGCTCTTTCCGATACTTCGAAACCTATTAATTTCATATCCGGACCTTTTTCTTTTTTACTCTGAAGGGCGCTTTTGCCGGTAAAATTCCCTTTATCGTATTTGACCGTTTTAAAATATCCCGCATCCACCGGGGTGATCTCTTGGCTAAGTTCATGCCCGTAAAGGGGAAGGCTGGCTTCTATCCTTAATGTGTCTCGCGATCCGAGACCGCACGGCATCATATTTTCATCTAATAGTGATTTCCATAATTTTTTTGCATCATTATTGTCTAATATTATCTCCGCCCCGTCCTCTCCGGTATAACCTGATCTTGAGACGGTGCATTTGATGCCGAAGATCCTACATCCGGCGATCTGCCTGTGCTTTAACGATAAAAGATCGATATCGCAATCTTTTTGAAGTTTACAGATCGCATCCGGCCCCTGCACGGCAAGCATTGTGTTTTTGTCGTAAAGTAATTTTGTCGAAGGTGAAACTGTCTTGAACAGTTCAAAGACTGCTCGGGCATTTATGCCGTTGGAGATCACCAGGAAGCTGTTTTCAAGTCTGTAGACAAGAAGGTCGTCGATTATCCCGCCGCTCTCATTGCAGACGAACGAATATTGGCCGGAACCTTTTTCAAGTTTTGAGGCATCATTCGTGGTCAGTTTTTGAACAGCGTCAAGATCAGGGACCTCGATCTGCCCCATATGTCCGATATCGAACATCCCGCAAGTGTTCCTGACGGCCTTATGTTCTTCGATTATCCCGCCGTACTGGACTGGAAGCAGCCAGCCGGCAAACTCAACGATCCTTGCGCCGCCTGAAATATGGGTCTCGTAAAGCGGGGTCTTTTCCGGCATTGTCAGATGACTTTCTTCAAAGCTTCGATAAATCTCTCGTTCTGGCGCATCGTTCCGATGCTAACCCGTATGGCTTTGGGAAAACCGAAAGACGCAAGAGGCCTGATTATCACTCCGTGCCTCATCATGTCCATGAATACGGGACCGGAATCCCTGCCGAGGTCTATGAAAATGAAATTCGCCTGGGATTTAAGATGTTTCAGCCCCATTTTTTTCAATTCCCCGCTTATGAACGCTTTGCCTTCCCGGTTGTTCGCAAGCGTCTGCTCGATAAATTCTCCGTCTTCAAGGGCCGCGCCTGCCGCTATAAGCGCGAGCCTGTTCACGTTGAAAGGGAGCTTGGCCATAAAAAGATATTTTATTATCTGCGGTCTTGCTATCCCGTATCCGACGCGCAGGCCCGCGAGCCCGTAGACCTTTGAAAAAGTCCGCAGCACCACAATATTTTTGCCTTCTTTTATCAGGTCCGTGCCTGCCGGAAAATCATCGCTGTCGGCAAAATCAGCATACGCTTCATCGATCACCGTGATAACGTTCTTCGGCAGGCCTTTCACAAGGTCCGCCAGCTGTTTTTTGTTGAAATATGTGCCTGTGGGGTTGTTTGGATTGCATAGAAATATCAGTTTTGTTTTTTCCGTCACGGCCCTTTTTACCGCTTCAAGGTCATAAGCATTGTTTAACAGATCGACAAAGACCAGTTCGGCATCCATTATCTCTGAAACAAATTCGTATACGCTGAAAGTATTCCTTGAGACAACGACCTCATCCCCCGCGCTTAAAAATACCTGGGCGAGAAGGAGCATTATCTCATCGGAACCGTTGCCGACGATGAAATTATCCTTTGAAAGTTCCCATTTCTTTGCAAGGTTCTCGCGAAGCAGGCTGTGATGCTGGTCAGGATATACCGAGATGGAATTTAAATTCTTTATTATCGACTCGACCGCTTTTGGTGAGGGGCCGAAGGGGTTTTCGTTGGAGGCAAGCTTGACGACTTCCTTGATGCCGAATTCCTTCACTACATCTTCCACCTGCTTTCCCGGCATATAAACAGGGAGTTTTTCGATGGCAGCTCTCGGAAGGTCATCTGTCATAGATAAATTATATCATAGGCAGGGGAAATGACTAATGACTAATTCTTAATGACTAATTAAGGAAAAACACAATAATCTTTCCTTCATTAGACATTAGTCATTAGTCATTTCTTTTATAGGCGGTTATCTTGACTCTCTTCTTCTTATCTTGACCTTCTGCCTGTCTCCGTGGAGCTTGTAAAAACTATATATTGTTTCCTGTTTTATTATCTTCCCGTCCTTTTTGACCGTCCTTACTACTTCTGCGGAAAAAGCCGATGTCCTTATCTTTTTTTCGACACGCGCGCCTGATCCCCCTTCTGTCGTAGAGACGGTCGTGTACCTGTACTTCAACGCCGGGTACGAAAAACTCACGCTCTTTCCGGTGGGGTGTCCTATGATCCTGAAAGTAAGGCCTTTTTTAAACGGCAGGGCCTGGATCACTATCGGATATCCGGTGTTGTTGCGGAACTTAAAATCCGTATAAGGAGGATAGACTGTCGCGTCCCTTCCAAGCGGATATATAGAAAAATACATGCCGTGATTGACCCTGTTCTTTACATCAAGATCCGCCATCATGACAGAATTGTAAAGCGTTGTGGCTATCTGGCAGGTACCTCCGCCGTACTGCGGGACAAGTTCGTCACCCATTATCACATAAGCTTCCCTGAAACCCCGCTCCCCCGTGAATTCTCCAATAGGCTTTAACAGCGAAAATATTTCTCCGGACGATAAAAACGTGTTATCAACGAACGAAGCCACAAGATAGATGTTGTGTATCCTGTTGGGTGAATCGTGCGTGCCGTAGTAAGTAGTGTACCTTCCTATCACGTGCGGGTCCGGAATATTTTTTAACATCTGCGCTGAGACCTTTGGCGGGTGTATCGCCACCACAAGCATTGAAGCAGTATTTCCTTCTTCAAGCGTTTTCCTTAAAAGGTCTTTTGTCTCACCGATCAATACCGTTTTCCCTATCCTGCCTTCGTTGAGGAATATCTTGTATTTACTGTCCCCTTCAAAAGTCGTCAACGTTACGGCAAACCTCGCATCCTCGGGATCATGGTCTATATAGGCAGCGATCTGCCCTATCAACGAATCCGCGGTCGCCTCGTCCGCTATCCTGAACCTTGGCCGGACGGTCTTTTGCTTTTTACTCAGCCTTATATAAAGCTGCTGCAGGTAGCCGAATTTATGCGACAGATAAACGGCATCGCCAACGCTTTCATCCGCAAGCAACGCTATCCCTGCCTGAGACGGCTTGAACTCGAACCTTGTGATCTTTTTTCCGTCGTCATAGATCAAAAATAAATTGGCGCCTGCAACATCGTCTGCGGGGATGTTTTTGAGCATGTCGACTGCTTGCTCCCTGGTCTTGCCTCCGATATCGATCCTGCCTATATGATAGCCTGGCAGGATCTTTTCACTGTAATAATAGCGGTCTCCTATATATGCGCCCAGCACGGCCGCGAGTACCGCGACTATGATAATAATAACGATCGATGATCTTTTCATGGGTCCGGTCCTAATAAAAAGCCCCAAACTGGTTGGGGCTTTTTGATCTTCATGAGATTAAAAACGGTCTTATTCAATGATCTTTGAAACGACTCCCGCACCTACAGTGTGCCCGCCTTCGCGGATAGCGAACCTGAACTGTTCTTCTATAGCGACCTCTTGGATGAGCTCCACCGTCATCGTAATATTATCTCCGGGCATGACCATCTCTACCTTATCAGGCAGTTTGATCGCTCCGGTAACGTCAGTCGTACCGATATAGAACTGGGGCCTGTATCCCGGGAAGAACGGAGTGTGGCGGCCGCCTTCTTCCTTTGTCAAAACAAGTACTTGAGCTTCAAATTTTGTATGCGGCTTGATCGATCCGGGTTTTGCAAGCACCTGGCCTCTCTGAATATCTTCTTTTTCAACACCTCTCAAGAGAAGTCCGACGTTGTCGCCCGCGATCCCTTCATCAAGCGTCTTCCTGAACATTTCTACGCCGGTCACGACACATTTTTTATGGCTGCCGAAACCGATGATATCTACTTCCTCCCCGACTTTTACTTTACCTCTTGTGATCCTTCCGGTCCCCACTGTACCCCTTCCCGTGATGCTGAACACATCCTCGATAGGCATCAGGAACGGTTTGTCCAGTTCCCTTTTCGGCTCAGGGATGTAGTTGTCAAGGGCGTCCATCAGTTCGAATATGCATTTTGTGTCAGGGGAGTTGGGGTCTCCGCTTTCCATCGCTTTGAGAGCGGAACCTCTTATGATGGGCATTTCGTCTCCTGGGAACTCATATTTTTTCAAAAGGTCCCTGAGCTCCGCTTCGACAAGGTCGATCAATTCAGGATCATCTACCATATCAACCTTGTTCAGAAAAACGACGATCTTCGGCACATTCACCTGTCTTGCAAGAAGGATATGCTCTCTTGTCTGAGGCATAGGCCCGTCAGCCGCGCTGACTACCAGTATCGCGCCATCCATCTGCGCAGCGCCGATCACCATGTTCTTTACATAGTCGGCGTGGCCCGGGCAATCGATATGCGCATAGTGTCTTTTTTCGGTCTCATATTCGACGTGAGCGATGGCGATCGTGATACCTCTTGCTTTTTCCTCGGGAGCACTGTCGATCTCGTCAAAGGCTTTTGCTTTCGCCATGCCTTTGGCGGCCAGCACCTTTGTGATCGCTGAAGTCAGCGTCGTCTTCCCGTGGTCGACGTGTCCTATCGTCCCGACATTTACGTGCGGCTTTTTTCTCTCGAACTTTTCTCTTGCCATAATTATATCCTCCTCAATCTTTCTTTATGATAAATCTCATTATAATATACTGTGATTTTTCCGTCAATAGCGACAGTGTTCACCATAAGCCCGCGATCGGGATCGAACCGATGACCTCGTCCTTACCAAGGACGTGCTCTACCAACTGAGCTACACGGGCTGGCTAAAAAAATGACTAATTACTAATGACTAATGTCTAATGAATGAAGGAAGAATTATTATATCATTCCTTAATTAGTCATTAAAAATTAGTCATTAGTCATTTCCCTGCCAGTTGTCCGCACGCGGCCCTTATGTCAGAGCCTCTGCTATTTCTGATTGTAGCATTAACTCCGTGATGCGCCAATATTTGCAGGAATAGTTCTATCCTTTCTTTTGAAGAGCACAAAAACGAAGAGTCCTTGACCTTGTTGAAGAGGATCAGATTTACATGACATAACATGCCTTCCAGCAATGCGGCAAGATCTTTTGCATCCTTGATAGAATCGTTCTCCTCTTTTATCATCACATAATCAAAGGTCACCCTTCGCCCCGTCATCTGCGTGTAATATTTGACCGCACTTATCAGCTCACGGATAGGATGATCCCTGTTGACCGGCATCAATTTTGATCTTATCGCTTCGGAAGCGGCATTAAGAGACACGGAAAGGTTGACGTCAAGGCCTTCTCTGGCCAGTCTCTTTATCTTCTCAGGAAGGCCGCAGGTAGAAATTGTCATCCTTCTGATCCCCATGTTCATCGCATCCTTTGAATTCATTATCCTGACCGCTTTCAGCACGTTATTGTAATTAAGCAGGGGCTCCCCCATCCCCATGAACACGACATTAGTGATGGTTTCTTTTTCTTCACCGGTGAAATACAGCACCTGGTATATTATTTCTCCTGCCGAGAGGTTCCTTTTGAATTTGTTCTTCCCCGTCGCGCAGAACGCGCAACGCATGGGGCATCCGACCTGCGAAGAGACGCAGACCGTTGTCCTGTCCCTGTCCTTGATCTTGACCGTTTCAATCCCCAGGCCGTCATCCGTGGTAAACAGGTATTTTGTTGCCCCTCTGTCGGAAGATCTTGTCTTCTCTTTTAACGAAAGCATTTCGATCTTTGCGGTCTTTGCCAGCTTTTCTCTGAGTGAAGCGGGGATATCGGTCATCATTGTAAATGACAGGACGCCTTTTTTATATATCCATGACGATATTTGGCCGGCCCTGAAAGGCTCTATCTCAAGCGAAATGATGTATTGCCGGAGTTCTTTCGGGTCCATGTCCGGCAGGAGAGTTTTGTTTTCTATTGTAGGATCTCCGAAACGAGTTTTTTGACCAGCGAGCCGTCGACATCCGACCGCTTGCCGGTTATCTCTTTCATAACGCGGCCGATCTCTTTGATGCTTGTCGCGCCAAGGACTGAAATGGTCTCTTTTACGAGATTCTTTGTCTCTTCTTCAGTAAGCATCCGCGGAAGGTATTCCTCGATTATGGCTATTTCCGTTTTTACTTTCCCCGCATCCTCCGTCTTCCCGTGCTGCACCATTATTTCGACAGATTCTTTAAGGCTTTTTACGTAATTCTGCAGGATCCTGGCGATGTCTTTTTCGGGAAGGTCGCCTCTCGCATTTACGTTCAGTATCTTTGACTTCATCATCCTGAGCGTCTCGAGGCGGACAGTATCTTTTGCCTTCATCGCAGCGGCCATATTTTTATTTATTCTCTCAAACATATTATTATTATAACATTATAAATAGGCAAAAGCCCTATTGACAGGGTAAGGTTATGGTATAATAATTATGTCAAAGGTCGAGGTTTAATGGTAAGATGTTTTTTTGACATGTAACCGGATAGACTGTAGATCTGGTTATTTTTTCAGGCCGGCTGTCAAATAAGCTGCTGTGTCCTTTTGAAAACGCCATTAAGCAACAGAAAAATATGTCAGGAGTCCAATATGGCAAAGACGATATTTGTCGGGAACCTTCCCTGGTCAGTAGCCGATGCCGATCTTCAGGAGAAATTCTCCCAGTTCGGTAACGTGATATCTGCAAGGGTTGTCACCGACAAGTTCTCTGGAAAATCCAGAGGATTCGGTTTTGTTGACATGGAAGACGCTGACGCCCAGAAAGCCATCGAAGGATTGACCGGCTACAAATGGGGCGACAGAGAGCTTACCATCAACGAAGCCAAGCCGAAGTCAGAAGGCAGCGGCGGAGGCGGAAGACGCGAAGGCAGAGGCAACAGAGGCTTCAACGCGTACTAATCAGTACTAGGCCTTAAAAAATCAAACCCCGTATCACTCGATGCGGGGTTTTTTTATTGTTTACAAGAGATTGTGTTTTTAACGCAAATCTCGCAGCGCCTTATCATTGGTCTCCACGACTTCCTTCAGAGCATTAACAATTTCCTTACGAACAGCGGCGGACTGTTTTCTGAGATTGTCAACAAGTATTTGTTCGGCATCACGTCCGCCTATAACCGAGATAGCTTTTACAGCCTCAATACGGACCGTGTTGCTTGGATCTTGACTAAGTACTTTCGATAAAAGTCCGATTGCAGGATAATTGTCCTTGTGCTTCGTTGCAACGCTTTTGACCGCCTGAACCCTTATTGCTTCGTTGGTGCTGCTCAGTGCCTTTGCAGCGTTAAGAATTATGATACTCAATGAGACGCCGACGATACAATTACTATAAGTCTGCTTGTCCTTTAAACTAGTATTTGTCGACTGATAGAGCTTCTGGTATTCTTTGACGAGGTCTTGGTTCATAGAAATCGTAGTGTCTATTAAATTTGTCGGGCCTATTGCTGCATCGCTCATGTTGTTTGCCTTTCTTAATTAAATTTTTGAAGACCGATTCTTCACAGATTGTTATCGACAGCTTTATTTGTAAATTTCACTGATTTTACGGTTTTTACGATTTTACAGATATTAGCATTAGGTCTTAAAAGATCAAACCCCGTATCACTCGATGCGGGTTTTTTTATTGTAATTTATCAATGTTATAATAAACTGGTCAGCAGTTTTAGTTATCGGTCATTTGTCATGTGGGCGCGTAGTTTAGTGGTAGAATGCCTCGTTTACACCGAGGAGGTCGTAGGTTCGATCCCTACCGCGCCCATTTACCCTGAGCGAGCGAAGCGAGTCGAAGGGTCACGGGCGTGTAGTTTAGTGGTAGAACGCATCATTCACACTGATGAGGTCGTAGGTTCGATCCCTACCACGCCCATTTTAAATTCCTAACGCTTATTATATGGCTGATGCCTTAAAAAGATAACTCCTTCTATTTTGAACTTGTCTGTTCTTTGTCATGGCAGAGGCTAAATTTATTATCATGCTTGCTTCGCTAAGAGGAATTCCCGGAAGAATTTCAAATAAAATTGCTGGAATCTTGAAGAACGCAACTCTATCTTCGAAAGGTCTTTGCATTTTTTCTATTTGGGGTTTCTCTAATTTTAGGCCATATTTTTCAAAAAGGCGCAATAAAGCATTAAAATCTAATCTTTGATATCTTTCTTGTCTTTGCATGTTTCCAAATCCTCTTTGTCTGGAGCAATAAAGTATATTTGAAAAAAAATCATCTGACTGTTCTCTGCCTTTGATATATTCAGGGTCGTGAAAAACGGTCTCATAAAGGCTAAAAGTCATCCTGAATCCAGGCATGGATAGACCCATAAGGCTTTTAAGAAAGGCTTCTTTTGAATCAATATGAAAAAAAGAATTGCTGCATATCGCAGCCGAAAACTTTTCATTGCAAAGCTTTTCATTTATTTCATCAGAGTGTGCTAAAACAAATACTATGTTGGAATGGGACTTACACTCTTGTTGGGCAATTTTCAGCATGTTTTCACTTAAATCATAGGCAACGACTCTGCCCTCATTACCCACGGATTCCGCGATTTTCAAGGTTGCGACTCCCGTTCCAGCACCGAAGTCTAAAACATGTTCGCCAACTCTCAATCCTGCCATTGCGATCAGTCGGGTTGCTATATTGGCATGCATCCGAAAGCGTTTTGTATATGCATGATACGAAGTTGCGCTTAGATTCCAAATATTTTTAGCGGTGTATGTTTCGTTTAGCATATGTTATCAATAATATCATCGTGATAATTTGCAAAGAATTTCATTATTGTTCGATGGTTTTTGCAAAAGCAGCTTAAGGATGTCTTGGGGGCTTTTCTTATTATATCAAATGGAAATCTTGAGGGGTTACTTCAGCCTTCAGCTCTTCAGCTCTTTTTAGTCTTTCTTATAATACTGGTTGAAATCTTCCGGCTTCATGTTCTCGATGAAATCTTTGAACTTCTGGGTTTCCTCGGCGTCTTTTTCCGCGTTGACCAGCTTTGACTGCATCATGACAACTTCAGAGACAAAAACAGGGCAGCTGCTCCTGACGGCAAGGGCTATCGCGTCGGACGGCCTCGCGTCAAGTATCATTTTTTTCTGGTCTTTAGTGTCGATCTCGACCGTGGCATAGAACGTGCCTTCCTTGATGTCGTTTATGACGACCCTTGTGATCTTGCCGCCGAACTTATCTATGGTATCCTTTAAAAGATCATGCGTCATGGGCCGCGGGGCTTTGATGCCCTGAAGCTCCATCGCAATGGCCGTCGCCTCAAATATCCCTATCCATATTGGGAGAAAATTGAGTTCGTCTTTGTCTTTCAGCAGCACCAGAGGGGAAAAGTTCCTGGGGTCAAATCCTAAACCGCCGACTTCCATCTGGATCATACTATTTGCTCTTCACAATATCGACTATCTTTGAGAAGGCTTTTGGATCAAAGATGGCAAGGTCGGAAAGCATCTTCCTGTTAAGCAATATCTTGTTCTTCTTTAAGCTGTTGATGAACCTGCTGTATGAAAGTCCGTATTTTCTTACCGCGGCGTTTATCCTCGCGTTCCAGAGCGCACGGAAGTCGCCTTTTCTTGTTCGCCTGTCGGCAGTGGCATATCTTTGCGAGTGATATACGGCCTGTTTCGCGGCCCGGTAAAGCCTGCTGAGGGATCCTCTGAAGCCTTTAGCCCTCTTTAATACTTTTTTTCTTTTTCTTCTTGCAACGAATCCTCTTTTTACCCTTACCATTTAAATAGACCTTTCTTATTTTTGGCCGGCAAGCATGGATCTCACGCGGTGCTCGTCAGATTTTGACACCAGGATATCCTTGCTTAACCGTCTTTTCTGTTTAGATGTCTTGGATTCAAGGATATGCCTTTTATAGGCTTTTCTTCTTACGATCTTTCCGGTCCCCGTAAAACGGAATCTCTTTGCGGCCGCTTTTCTTGTTTTAATCTTGTTTTTAGGCATTTTGTATCCTTAATATAAATAATAACACATTTTGAAGGGTTTTTTCAGGTCTTCATCATTTTGGGGACAGTATCAGTATCATGTTCCTGGCATCAGCACTTGCCAAAGACTCGACTTTCCCTGCGACTGAAAGAGTATCTCCCATCCTTTCCATCAACCTTCTTCCGATATCCGGATGCGTCACTTCCCTGCCGCGGAACCGCAGAGATACTTTTACCTTGCAGCCTTTTTCCAGGAACTCCTTTGCCCGGGCCGCCTTGACCTGAAAATCATGCTCCCCGATCTTTATCGAAAGCGTTATTTCTTTAAGCTGCCCCGCTTTCTGCCCTTTTCTCGACTGTTTTTCCTTCTTTGCCTGCTCGTAACGCATCTTCCCCATGTCGGCTATCCTGCATACTGGAGGATTTGCGTCCGGCGATATCAAAATAAGATCGAACCCCTTGTCAAGCGCCGTGGTGATAGCTGTCTGTGTCGGAAGGACCCCGAGCGGGGATCCGTCGCTGTCAATGACCCTGACCTCTTTTGCTCGGATCATCTCGTTTATCAAGAAATATTTTGGGGCTATGTCTGTGCCTCCGATTATTTGAGATTATAGCAAAATACGCTCTCGTTGACAAGGGCATTTTTTTTTGATATATTTATATCATAATGTACGCGATAATCGAGTCCGGCAATAAACAATATAAAGTCGGTCCGGGATCTGTAATAGATGTCGAACTTCTTGCTTTAAAAAAAGACGAGACCGTGGCGTTTGACAAGGTATTGCTCGTTTCGGATGATGATGCGATAAAGATCGGCACTCCGTATGTAAAAGGCGCCACCGTCGAGAGCAAAGTCCTTGATGAGATAAAGGATAAAAAGGTCGTCTCTTTCAAATATAAGAACAAGATCAATTACCACAGGACGATCGGGCACCGTCAGAAGTATACAAGGCTTCAGGTCGAAAAAATATCAACCTGACTATTTTAGGAGAACAGACATGGCACATAAAAAAGGCGGAGGGACTTCATGTAACGGCAGAGACTCTAACGGCCAGAGGCTCGGCGTGAAAGCCTACGGCGGGGAGACCATCAACGCGGGCTCTATCATACTCAGGCAAAGAGGGACCAAATTCAAGGCGGGCGTAGGGGTCGGCATCGGCAAAGACGATACTCTCTTCGCACTTACAGGCGGCAAGGTCGTTTTCGGAAGCAATAGAAAAGTCAGCATAGTCCCGGCCTGACACCTCTTATGGCAACTTTTTCTCGCCAAACATTATCCGATGCCGCCTTGATCGTCATCAAGATAGGGACCAGCTCGCTCACGGACAGTACTGGCCGGCTTGACTCCAGGCTTTTCAAAAAACTCTCAAAAGAGATCTCTTATCTGATAAAGGACCTCGGCAAAAAGGTTATAGTGGTAACTTCCGGCGCGATCGCGGCGGGATCACAGAAGCTTTCCCATAAAGGTTCTCTTAAGACTATTGAAGAAAAACAGGCTGCCGCAGCCATCGGACAACCTCTTCTGATGAAAGAATATGAAAAAAACTTTGCCTCTTTCGGGATCACGGTATCGCAGGTGCTTTTGACCCGGGACGCGATCGAGAACTTCCAGCGCCGCATAAATTCAAGGAACACGATCAGGCAAATTTTAAAATTCAAGGCCATCCCCATAATAAACGAGAACGACACAGTTTCGGTCGATGAGATAAAGTTTGGAGATAACGATACCCTGTCGGCTTTGGTGGCCGACCTTGCGGACGCCGACCTTTTAGTTATCCTGAGCAATGTGGAGGGGTTCATCAAGGACAGAACGGTCCTTTCCGAGATCAATAAGATCACTAAAGAGGTAGAAAAGGCCGCCAAAGGTTCGGATTCGTCATTTGGAATCGGCGGAATGCAAACTAAGCTCAGGGCGGCAGCTATCGCGGGGAACGCCGGGATACCCTTGGTCATTGCGCTCAGCAAAGAAAAAGATGTCGTAAAAAGGATCTTGAGCGGGGAAAATATCGGGACTCTATTTATACCAAAATCTCATAAAAAATAAAAAAAGACCGGGGGGACTTGATATGGTGATCCTGTGAAAAAAGAAACGGAAATAAAAGCTAAAAATGCTGCTCTGGCGGCGCGGCTCCTTGCAGTAGCCCCTGCCGGAAAAAAGAACGCGGCATTGAAAAAGATGGCAGAGGCTCTTAAGGAAAACTCCGCCGGGATCATGTCGGCAAATGAAAAGGATGTTAAGTCCGGCATCAGAAAAGGCCTTTCAAACGCACTTATAGACAGACTCGCACTGGACCAAAAAAGGATCGATGAGATGTGCAAAGGGCTTGATATTGTGATCGGCCTTCCCGACCCTGTCGGAGAGGTCATTGAAGAATGGACCAGGCCTAACGGCCTCAGGATAAAAAAAGTCCGCGTGCCGATCGGGACGATAGCGATAATATATGAAGCCCGTCCCAACGTGACGGTTGACGCGGCCGGCCTTTGCATCAAAGCTGGCAACTGCGTCATCCTGCGCGGCGGAAGTGACGCGGTAAATACGAATTCCTGCATCGCAAAAATAATATCGGACGCGGCGTCCTCAGCCGGTCTTCCAAAAAGTTCGATAGAATTCATAAAAACAACGGAAAGGTCCGCTGTAAAAGACCTTCTCGGCCTCCGGCAATACATCGACTGCGTGATCCCCAGGGGCGGCGCAGGATTGATCAATATGGTCGTTGAAAATTCCAGGGTCCCTGTCATAGAGACCGGGGTCGGCAACTGCCACGCTTATGTCGAGGAAAGTGCCGATCTTAAAATGGCAGAGGATGTCGTGTTCAACGCCAAAGTCCAGCGTCCTTCGGTTTGTAATGCCATCGAAACGCTGCTTGTGGATGAAAAAATAGCCGGAGTCTTTCTACCGAAGATGCTCGAACGCCTTAAAGCCACGGGAGTCGAGATCAGAGGATGCAAAAAGACCAAAGCTATCGATAAATTGGTAAAAAACGCTGTCGAGAAAGATTGGTACACTGAATATCTGGACCTGATACTTGCGGTAAAGGTCGTCAGCGGACTTGATGAAGCGATAGAACATATATCAAAATACGGCTCGCACCACAGCGAAACAATACTTACGAAAGATGCGGAAAAGGCAAAAGCCTTCACATCAAAAATAGATTCAGCCGCGTTGTACGTGAACGCTTCCACAAGATTTACTGACGGCGGCGAGTTCGGTTTTGGCGCGGAAATAGGAATTTCCACCCAAAAACTACACGCGCGTGGCCCGATGGGACTGAAAGAGCTTACAACCTATAAATATATTGTCGAAGGGAACGGGCAGTGCAGGGTTTGAAAAGGGTCGGCATCCTCGGCGGGACTTTCAATCCTGTCCACAACGGCCACATCGCACTCGCAAAAAAAGCGGTAAAAGAATTCGGCCTTGAAACGGTAATATTTGTCCCGACAGGCTTTCCCCCGCACAAAAGCGATAAGGACCTTGCCCCGAAACAGGCCAGGATGAAGATGGTCCGCCTCGCCTTAAAAGGCCGCAAAAAGTTCACCGTCTCACGGATAGAGATCGATAGAAAAGGTTACTCGTATGCCATTGACACTTTCAAAAAATTAAAGAGGCGCTTCGGAAGCGAAACGAAATTGTTCTATATTATGGGACTTGATTCGATAAACAGCATCCTCAGCTGGAAAAAACCGCTGGAGCTTTTTAAACTCTGCCAATTTTTAATAGCGACCAGGCCGGGGTCAAAGCTGCGCACTTTCAGAAGAATAATGAAGTTCCCCCCTATCAGCATCAATAAAGACAAGGTGGAACTATTCGAACTTAAGATGGACCTTTCTTCAAGCGATATCAGGGAAAGAATGAAAAAGGGGAAGAATATTGATAGAATGATCCCTAAGGCGGTTTTGAGATATATCAACAAGAAGGGACTTTATAGATAAGTTGAAGTGATTACTGAACGTCTTCAGCGCCAATAAAAATGAAAATCCCAAACGCCGATATAGATATTTTAGAGAACGGCATCAAAGTCGCTATTGAAGAGTTGCCTCACCTTCGCTCGGTAAGCATAGGCCTGACCGTCGGGGCCGGCTCGATAACGGAAAATAAAGACGTCATGGGGATATCCCATTTCATAGAACACACGACCTTCAAGGGCACCAAAAAAAGGTCGGCCTTTGAGATCGCCCAGGCACTCGACCGCGTCGGAGGCAGGCTGAACGCGTTCACCGGAAAAGAGTATACGGTCTATTATGCCGTTGTGCAGGATAAATATTTCAATGTCGCCGCCGATGTGCTGGGCGATATTTTCCTGGACTCCCTTTACCTTGAAAAGGACCTGGACATGGAAAGGAACGTAGTCCTTGAAGAGATCAAGATGTACGAGGACACGCCTGACGAGCAGATACACGACATCTTTGCTTCAACGATACTTCACCATCACAACCTCGGGAATTCTATCTTAGGCGAAGAAAAGACCGTAAAAGATATTAACAGGGAAAAGATATCGGTTTATAGAAAAGAACTTTATACGCCCGACAATCTGATCATCTCGGTAGCCGGCCGGATAGATAAAAAGATGGTACTTGATACATTGAACGGTATCTTTTCTTCATTTGCCGGCAACAAATCCATTAAAACCGAAAATATTCCCGAAATCAGTTCTAATATCAAGCTCAAGGTAAAAAAGACCGAACAAGCCCATATCATCCTCGGCACGAAGGGTTCGTCACAGAACGATGAAGACAGGTATGTCTGCGCGATACTCGATAACGCTCTCGGCGGTTCGATGAGCTCCAGACTGTTCCAGGAGATCAGGGAAAAAAGGGCTTTGGTCTATTCTGTTTATTCGTTTAACCAGGGGTTTAAGGACGTAGGGCTTTTTGGCATCTATGCAGGAGCAAGTCCGAAGAATTTCGAGCAGGTGATAGAACTTACGGTCAAAGAACTCTCTGGCATCAAAAAGAACGGGATCACGGACGAGGAGATGTCAAGAGCAAAAGAGTTCCTCAAAGGGTCTCTTGTGCTTGCCCTTGAGACAAGTAACAGCCGTATGAATTACACAGGAAAATCATTGTTTTACTATGGTAGAATTGTTCCCATCGACGAGATCTTTGAAAAGATAGATTCAGTGAGCATGGAAGATATAATAAGGATAGCAAACCTGCATTTTATCGATAAATATTTAAATCTGGTAGTCATCGGTGATTTTAAAGAACTGCCGATAAAGAAGATCTCGATATAAGGAGGTGGAATATGGGCAAAATAAAAACCCTTGTTAACGGCGCCTGCGGCAAGATGGGCCGGGAGATCGTGAAAGCTGTGATGAACGAGCCCGACCTTAAACTTGTCGGGGCTGTTGACATCGTCAATGTAGGTTCTGATATAGGAGAGATAGCCGGGATCGGAAAAATAAATATCACGGTCGGCAGCGACCTTGCGAAGGCGATAAAAGATACGGGCACCGCGGTCGTCATTGATTTTACGCTCCCTAAAACTGCTCTTATGAACTCAAAAACCATATTGGAAAATAAGGCTCATGCGGTGATCGGCACAACGGGACTTTCTGAGTCGGACATAAAAGAAATTGGATCGATATGCAAAAAAAACTCTGTCAACGCGCTGATAGCCCCGAACTTTGCTATCGGAGCGGTACTCATGATGAAGTTCTCGGTCGAAGCTTCAAAATTCTTGCCTAAGGCGGAAATAATAGAGCTTCATCATGACCTGAAGATCGATGCGCCCTCCGGCACTGCTTTAAAGACTTCCGAGATGATGAAAAAAACCTCCGGCAGATCTGTTCCTATACACAGCGTAAGACTGCCCGGCCTTGTTGCCCACCAGGAAGTGATATTTGGCGGTCTTGGACAGACCCTCACGATCAGGCACGACACTGTCAGCAGGGAATCTTTCATGCCCGGAGTCATGCTTGCTGTAAAAAAAGTCGCGGGACTTGACGGGCTTGTCTGCGGGCTTGAAAATATCCTGTAAAAGAATATCCCCTCGTATTTTCTATTTTTACTGAAATTTCGGTATTTTGTGTCCGATAATTAATTGAAGGGGAGGCTTGCCTGTTGACCTTCCTTTTAATAAATAAAGATCACCTGACCGCCAAGGAGAGACAAAAGATGATAGCAGCTGGTATAGCAGGGAAAGTAAATAATATGCGAACTTCAAATAAAACAGGTCCTCAGGAGAGGACCATATCTAAACTTCTCAACGAAGCCAGGAGCGCCGTTGACGGCGATTCTGTGTTCGGTAAACTTCCGGTTGCCGCGCGCAAATTCATTTCCGAAAAAATATATTCGTCTTTTTCAAATGAGCTAAAAAGAGAGCTTCAGGCAAAAGACAGATAGACTATTCGAACAAGGTGCTTACCGCTTCTTTCAAATTGGATACTATGACCGATTTCATCCCTGGAATTGCAGTCGAGTTGCCTTTTGGAAATACGGCTTTTGTAAATCCGAGTTTTTTTGCTTCCTGCAGCCTTTTCTCTATGTGAGGGACTGATCTTATTTCACCGGTCAAACCGATCTCCCCTATTATGACCGTCTTTGGGTCCACTGCCTTATTTTTTACACACGAGACAATCGCGCACGCGGCTGGAAGATCCGCCGCCGGCTCGTCCACGTATATACCTGAAGCAACGCTCATGTAAATTTCCTGTTCGCTCAGTCTGATGCCTGCTTTTCTTTCAAGCACACCGATTATCATCGAACATCTGTTATAGTCCAAACCGGTGACAACCCTTCTCGGAACGGCCATTTTTGAAGGACTGTTCAAGGCCTGGATCTCCACGGCTAATGGCCTGCTGCCTTCCATGGCGACAGTGATAGCGGAACCGGGGGAGCCGGCTGACCCTTCGTCCAGAAGAAGTTTCGAAGGGTTCAATACTTCCTCGAGACCTTTTGATGTCATTTCAAAGATGCCGATCTCGTTAGTAGAGCCAAACCTGTTCTTTACCGCGCGCAGTATCCTGTAATTTTTGTTCTGCTCTCCTTCAAAATAAAGGACAGTATCAACCATATGCTCCAGTATCCTGGGCCCCGCTACGGATCCGTCCTTTGTCACCTGGCCTACGATGAAAACCGGGATATTCTTCTCTTTCGCTGTTTGGACAAGCCTGGCAGCACATTCTTTCACCTGAGAGACCGAGCCTGCGCTTGATTCGACCTCCTCGCTCTCTATAGTTTGTATGGAATCAATGATAATAACGCTTGGGTTCAGTTTATCTATCTGGTCTTCGATCTCGGAAAGCACGGTGTTCGTGAGTAACAGAAGTTGCCCAAATTTTATGCTAAGCCGTTCCGATCTGAACTTTATCTGTGATGAAGATTCTTCGCCGCTGACATAAAGGACCTTCCCGCTTTTTGAGAGCGAGGCCGAAAGCTGAAGCATCATCGTCGATTTCCCGATCCCCGGTTCTCCGGCTACGAGAATAGCAGCCCCTTTCAGAACTCCGCCTCCGAGCACTCTGTCAAACTCCCCTATCCCGCTTGAAAACCTGTTTTCTTTTTCTATCCTGACGCTTCCTATATCTACCGGCGATATGATCTGCCTTTCATGGCCTTTCCCTTTTGACTTTTGGTTTTTGGCTTTTGTCTTTTCTTCGACATAGGTGTTCCATTGCCCGCACTCGCTGCATTTCCCGACCCATGAAGGGGACATCGCTCCGCAATTTTGGCAGGCAAATTTACTCATTATTTTCCGGCGGTCTCAAGCTCTTCCTGAGGGGATGCTGTTTTTTCCTTTGCGGCTTTTTTTTTGGCTTGTTTTGATGAAAATATTATCTTGTCTTCTTTGACAGTTGCTTTTATAATGCTGTTTTGGGTGAACTCGCCGCTGAGCAATCCTTCTGCCAGAGGTTCTTCGATATTATTTTCGATCACCCTGCGCAGAGGCCGAGCCCCGAGTTTAGAGTCATAGCCCTTTTCGGCAAGAAGCTGCCTTGCCTTTTCGTTCAGTTCCACGGTGATGCCCTTGTCTTCTATCCTTTGATTTACCTCCCGCATCATGATGTCAACTATCTGCAGAAGGTCTTCCTTTGAGAGCGGATGAAACACTATCGACTCGTCTATCCTGTTCAGGAACTCCGGCTTGAAATCTTTCTTCATTTCTTCAAGAATCTTTTCCTTCATCCTGTCGTAGCCGGCACTCGCGTCATCACGCGTCACGAACCCGAATGTTGATTCTTTTCTTATATGTTCCGCCCCGATATTAGATGTCATGATCACTATCGTGTTCCTGAAATCCACTTCGCGTCCCTGGGCATCCGTGAGCCTTCCGTCGTCAAGGACCTGAAGGAGTATGTTCAAGACCTGCTGGTTTGCTTTTTCGATCTCGTCAAGAAGAACGACCGAATGCGGCCTTCTTCTGACCGGTTCTGTCAGCTGACCGCCTTCTCCGAATCCCACATAACCCGGAGGGGACCCCACAAGCCTGGAGACAGTATGTGATTCGAGATATTCGGACATGTCGACCCTCACCATTGCTTCAATGTCGTTGAACATGAACTCCGCAAGCCTTTTTGCAAGCTCCGTCTTGCCGACACCCGAAGGCCCCATAAAAAGGAACGATCCTATAGGCCTGTGAGGGTTCTTTAGTCCCGCCCTTGAACGCCTGATGGATTTTGACAGGGAAACGATCGCTTCTTCCTGTCCCACAATATGTTTTTTTAGCTCTTCTTCCATCTTAAGCAGCCTTTTTGTCTCTTCCTCGCTCAATTGCGTGACCGGGACCCCTGTCCATGAAGAGACGACATGGGCTATCGATTCTTCATCGACCGTAGGACGCCCAGCCTTATCGGAAGGTATCTTGTCCTGTGTCATTGATTGATATTCCAGAAGGAGCCTTTCCTCCTTGTCCCTGAGCTCTGCGGCTTTTTCGAACTGCTGCTGCCGGGCGGCATTTTCCTTTTCACCTCTTACATTCTCTATTTCTTTGTTCAGCTCCACGAGCTCCGGCGGTGAACTGATATATTTAAGCATGACCTTTGCCGATGCCTCGTCGATGAGGTCTATCGCTTTATCGGGAAGATGCCGGTCAATAATGTATTGCGCGGAAAGCTTTGCGGCATATTCAAGCGCTTTATCGGTTATTGTCACTTTATGAAAATCTTCGTATTTGGGCCTTAAGCCTTTCAGTATCTCTATCGTGCCTTTCACGCTGGGCTCATCTACTTTTACTGACTGGAACCTCCGCTCAAGGGCGGGATCTCCCTCGATCTTTTTCCTGTATTCGTCAAAAGTGGTCGCTCCTATACACTGCATCTCGCCCCTTGCCAGCGGGGGTTTGAGCATATTGGCCGCATCCATAGCGCCTTCGGCGGCTCCGGCCCCGATTATCGTGTGCAGTTCATCAATAAAGAGGATGATATTATCAGCTTTGCGTACTTCTTCTATTATCCTTTTCAGCCTTTCTTCGAACTCACCCCTGTATTTTGTGCCCGCTATCAAAAGACCGAGGTCAAGGGTCATAAGCCGTTTGCTCATCAAGGTCGGCGGTATATCGCCAGAAACGATCTTTTGGGCAAGTCCTTCGACGATTGCGGTCTTCCCCACTCCGGCTTCTCCGGTAAGGACAGGGTTGTTCTTTTTTCTTCTTGAAAGTATCTGTATAACCCTTTCTATTTCCTTGTCCCGGCCCACTACAGGGTCAAGTTTGTTCTCCCTGGCAAAAGCCGTAAGATCGCGGCTGAAGCTGTCAAGCACTGGCGTCGCAGTTGCGGCCCTTCCCCCTCTTCTTTGGAAAGAGGTCTCCTCTCCCAGGAACGCTATTATCCTGTTTTTTGCCCCGGAATAGGTTATTCCGAGATCATTAAGGACTTTTCCGGCTATGCCGCTGCCTTCTCTTAAAAGACCCATAAGCAGATGCTCGACTCCTACATAAGAATGACCAAGCTGGCGGGCCTCATCCCAGGCAAGTTCAATATTTCGCTTAAGTTGGGCAGAAAACGGTATCTCGGGTGAATGGGTTGGATTTTCATTTTTCAGCATTTCTTCTATCTTGTTCTTTATTTGGGCTATATCAAGCCTAAAATACTCGAGGGTTTTCAAAACGATGGGTTCTTTTTCTTTTATCATCCCAAGCAAAAGGTGCTCTGTTCCTACTGATACCGAGAGCAGTCTTCTTGCTTCTTCCTGTGATGACATTATGACCCTGACAGCCCTTTCCGTAAAACGTTCGAACATTGCCATATTATATCTTGACTCCTGGCTAAGATTATAGCAAAATATAAGGTATTAAATCAAATGCAAGTTTTTTGCATATGACCACGATATACAGTATGTAGAGGCTCAAAAGGGGACTCTCTATATGGCTATAACAAACGATATGTCTGTTAACAATAACTTTCAAGTGGCGGTTGCAAAAATGGAGGCCGGAAATATACAACTTGATGGTTATGCGCGTGATGCTAGAAATATACAAGACACATCAAACGGACAATTTGCAACTATCCTAAATGATGAAGATGCAAAAAAGCTGAGCATTACAAAAGAATTTAACCCGACATTAGCTACGCAAGTGTTCTATACAACTTAATTCTTCTATGCTTGAGGCAGGATAATAATAAAAGTCGTACCCTTCCCAACCTGACTTTTTACTTTTATTGAACCTTTGTGCTCTTCGATTATCCTTAAAGTAATAGGCAGCCCCATTCCGGTACCGCTTTCTTTTGTAGTAAAAAACGGATCGAACATGTTCTTCATTTTTTCTTCGGAAATACCGCTTCCCGTATCAGTGATCTCGACAAATACTACAGGGACTTCACTGCCCGAAGCTTTATCCGCGATCTTTTTAACTTCGGCTAAACTGTCCTTGGTAAGCGTTCCCAGTTGGATTACATGGCCTATATCGGTCTTGACCGTAAGCTCACCGCCGTTTGGCATCGCCTGAGAAGCATTAAGGACAATATTCAGAAATGCCTGGGAAAGCTGCCCGGGGTCGCCGTTTATCATAGGGAGCTGTATCATTTTTGTAGCCACCCTGATATTGTTCTTCTTGAACTGGTTATCCAAAAGATCAAGGACTTCTTCAAGGACTGCGTTTATGCTGGTGTGTTTGAACTCGGGTTTTGAGGGTTTCCCGAACTTCAAAAGGTTTTCGGCTATCTTGTTTATTTTGTCAATTTCAGCAGGGACAATAGCCGAAAATTTATCCCTGAAATCTTTGTCCTCCCATTTCATCGGAAAAAGCTGGGTAAACGTCCTGAGCGCGACAAGCGGGTTTTTTATTTCATGCGCCATACCGGCCGCCATGGCTCCCAGGGCCGCAAGTTTTTCTGAAGCTATAAGATGGTCCTGGCTTTCCTTAAGTTCCGCCGTCATGCTGTTGAATTCCTTCGCCAGCCGGCCTATTTCATCGATCGAGTCGGTCACTATCTGATATTTCAGGTTGCCTTTCCGGATCTGCTCCGTGCCAAAAATGATGGCGTTTATAGGAAGTTCGATCCTCTTGGCAGATATCAGTCCCACTATCACCGCGATTATTATGCCGAGTATCACGAATATAAGCGAGCTTGTTTCCATCCTTCTGGTCTCCGCGTATGCCTGTGTTATCGGCTCTGTCACAAGGATCCCCCATCCCGTTGAATACACCGGCAGGAATGCGCCTACCATCCGGCCGTTGGATTCGTCAAAAAACGTCTCCCAACCGGACTTTCCCGACAAGACTTTCATTATGGGAGAAAGCATGCTGAGGTCTTCCCTCAAAGCAGTTCTCTGTGGATCCGAATGCGCGATCAGCCTGCCGTTTGAATCCACGACACCTATTATCCTTCTCTGTGAAAAACTGATGTTTTCAACATCCGCCTGGAGCTGGAGGATCACTTCGTCCGATTTCTTGCCCTGTTTCAGATAATACTCCACTCTGTCGGAAATACCCAAGGCTATCTGCCTGTCCCTTTCCACGACCGCCTTTGAAAGTGATACCCTCAATATGCTTATCGTGGCGATCGATGTCGTTTCTACTATGATGACGATCATAAGCACAAAAAGCATGGCCAGCTTGAAAAGTATCCTGGTCTTTAATATATCCAGCGGTTTTTCTGCGATGGGGTCATTAGGAGAGATTATATTCCCTATCAAAAACCCTGAAAAAGAAAAAAAGGTTATCAGCCACGAAGACAATAAGAAAATGCCGTTGTTAGATACAATATACACTAAATAGAGGCTGTACCCCAAAGCGACGGACAAAGACGAAAAGCCTGATAACCGCAACAGCTTTCTTTCCTGAAATTGCTGCGGTTTTCTGGACTTATTCAAAAGAACCGAGCCGAGAAAGACCCATGACACTATCCAGAAATAACGGGTGAATGTTAGTCCGTAAAATTTAACTATCGGTTCCGTTATGTCAAACCTGTATATCAGATTTATCGGAGACGTAATTATCAATGCGACAAGAAAGGCGAAAAAAAGAGCCGTCACAGGCAAAGACCACCTGATCTTTAGGCCTGCCACCTTGCAGGCAAAAACTACGATAAAAACCGAACATAGCGCAAACAGGCCGTTCATCGCTCTCTGCAGAATTATCAGGGTCGACATATAAAGTCCGATATTGAACATCAGTTGGGAACTTATGGTCCCGATAAGATAAAGGCTTAATAAACTGAAGATAATAGACAGGAGCAGGTCTTCTTTTGCACGGGTCTGCACTAATTTTATTATTAATGTGTAGGCCCCGGCAATTAGTATCAATGCCGCAAATATTTCGATAAAAATGCTTAAGATAGTAAATGTTGACAGCACTATATCTATTTTACTACATTTTTGACGTGTTTATTTACCGGAACGAGGAGTTTTATTTGACCGGAAATTTTTTATTGTGTTATAATTTGCCTTAAGAAGGGACCTTAGATTGCGTTTAAAAGAACTTACATTACGCGGGTTCAAGACTTTCGCAGATAAGACCTCGCTTTTGATCGATTCTCCGCCGTCAATCACTGCTATCGTCGGCCCCAACGGCTGCGGAAAATCAAATGTCGTCGACGCCCTGAGGTTCGTTCTCGGGGAACAGAGCATGAAGGATCTGAGGGGAGAAAGTCTTGAAGATGTGATCTTTGCAGGCAGCAGCGGCCGAAAGGCCCTTTCGCTTGCCGAGGTCTCTATCGTTATAGATAATTCCGACCGCCGCCTTAAGACTGATTACAGCGAGATCCAGATAAAAAGAAGGGTCTTCAGGTCCGGGGAAAGCGAATTCTATATAAACAAGAACCTTTGCCGCCTTAAGGATATAAAAGAGCTGTTTATGGATACCGGCATAGGTAACGGGGCATATTCCATCGTCAACCAGGGGCAGATCGATTCGATCCTGAGCTCAAGACCGGAGGACAGGCGCCAGGTATTCGAGGAAGCAGCGGCTATCGGCAAATACAAGTTCAGAAAAAGAGCGGCCGAGAGAAGGCTGATAGGCACCGAGCAGAACCTTCTGAGGATAAATGACCTCCGCGGGGAGATCAAAGACAACCTTTCATCCCTTGAGACCCAGGCAGAAAAAGCCAGAGAATATCTTGACTTGAAAGAAAGATTAATGGCCCTCGAGATCGGCCTCGGGAAAAAATTGCTGCGCTCGCTCGAAGAAAAAAGGAACGGTTTTCTTGCAAGGATCGATGATCTGAAAAAAAAGACCTCCGGAAGCGAAGCCGTCACGCTGAAAGAAGAAGACGACAGGTCGAAGATCAGGAATAAACTTAAAGAGATCGACGCTCTGATAGATGCTGCAAGGTCTGAAATCTCGCGGCTTAGGGGATCTTTTGAAGAAGCCAAAGGCAGTATCAATGTCGGGAAAGAAAGGATATCCCAGCTTACGGAAAGGATCTCCGAGATAAAAAAGGAAAATGAAAAGATCGGGACTCTCCTTGGAGCAAAACTCCAAAAGCTCGATATAAAAGAAAAAGAGATCGGATCGTTCCTTGACAGGCAGAAGGACCCTAAATTCCTTCTTGATGAGGCAAAAAAGACCCTTGACGAGGTCAATAAAAAGACAGAGGATGCTTTGCGCAACTGGAGCAGCCTGAAAAACCCTATCCACGAAAAGGACATTGAATTATCTTCAAAGAGACATTCGCTTAAGGAAATTGCCCTCGCCGTAAATTTCACCGAGGAAACAATCTCTAAGGATAAGGCATTCCTCGATAATCTGAGGGGACTTAAAGAGGATATTATGTCCCTGGAAAAGGAGATGGAAGGCCTTTCGGGGGTCTCCGAAGATATAAAGCGCAGCATAATTTCCAGGAAGGACGCGATATTCAAAAAGATCGACATGGAAATTGGCGTCCTCGAAAAGAACATCTCCGATAAAAAAGCACATCTGGAAATGATCCTGATACAGAGGGAACAAGAAAAAGATTCGCTTTCAAGGCTTGAGTCAAGCTCCCTGGAGATGAGCGATATGTTCAGGGAACTTGAGAAAAAGACCGCGGACCTTAATCTCGAGAAAGAAAAAGCCATTGCCGCGCTTGCCGAAACCAGGCTCAACTGCTCGAATTTTGACGATACATCAAAACAAAAAAGAGACGAGATCGAAAGCATCCGGGCTGAGACCTCAGCCGCGGAAAGCGATATCAAAGATAAAGGATCCGAGATCATATCTCTTTCAGAAAGACTGATAGCTGCGCAGAAAGAGATAGATGGCTGTGAAGCTATCCTGCCTAAGTTCGCCGGCGAAGAAAAGGTTATTGAGGCAAAGCTTCAGGCCCTTTTATCCGAAAAAGCGGCCAAGCAGGCCAAACTTGAGGCTCTTGAAGAAAAGATAAGGTCCATGACCGGCGAGGAAAGGGTGGTCCGCGACGAACTGGCAAAAGAAGAGGTCGGCCTCGCAAAGATCGAGGGTGAACTGAACGCCATAGCGATGCTCATGGAACAGGAATATCAATTGTCCTGCGGACAGGTGCTGGAAAGCGAACTGCCGGAAGCTCCCAATGCTTCAAGGGCAAAAGAAGAGATAGAGACACTGAAGAGCGGGATAAGGGCTATCGGCCCCGTGAACCTTCTTGCTGTAGAGGAATTCGAGGCGTCGAAAGAACGCCTTTCGTTCATAGAGACCCAGTACAACGATCTTGTGAGCGCAAGGGGTAACCTGAACAGCCTGATCAGGGACCTTGACGGCGAAGCAAGACAGAAATTCTCCGCTATGATCTCCGATGTCAACAGATATTTTTCCGAAATATTCACGTCGCTGTTCGAGGGAGGAGAAGCAAGGATAGAGCTTGCGCCCGGCGACGTGCTTGAAGCCGGGATAGATATCATGGCAAGGCCGTCGGGCAAGAAATGGCTTAATATCTCTCTTATGTCCGGTGGTGAAAAAGCCCTTACGGCTATAGCAATATTGTTCTCCCTTATGAAAATAAATCCCGGCCCTTTCTGCTTTATGGACGAAGTGGACGCCGCCCTGGACGAGATAAACACGATCCGTTTCGGCAAGCTCCTTAAAGAGTTCTCTTCAAACATGCAGGCGGTCGTCATCACACACAGCAAAAGGACCATGGCAAGCGCCGGCACGCTGTATGGCATTACAATGGAAGAGCCCGGGATATCAAAGCTCGTTTCTATGAAACTTGTCAAGGTGGCGGATTAAAATTAAAAGATTATTTTTTTCTATACTATTCTTGGCGGTATTTTGCCGGTGTACTATCGCGGCGGAGAATGTCGGAGTCCTGCCCGGCATCGTCTATTCCAGTTTCAGTAAAGATTTCAATGGAAATAAACCGGTCAAAATACATGTCCTCAGTGTAGACTTTAAAAGTCCGAGCATCGAGGTCAGGGCTGCGCTGGCCCGCGGAGCGGTCGGAAGGCTCCGTCCCGTAAGCTCGATAGCGTACAATAATGGGGCGGTTGCGGCAGTCAACGGCACGTTTTTCGACAAGACTTATCCTTATCTTCCCGTAGGCCTGATCGTCATCGACAAAAAGATCGTCACAAAATCACTTTTAAACAGGTCCGCGATCGGCGTCTCGAAGAAAAACGGGGTAAAATTCGGCATCCCGAAGTTCGTCGGTTACGTGACAAATCTCGAAACAGGCCAAAAGATCTCTGTCTGGGGGCTGAACAGACCGAGAAAAGAGGACGAGGTGATAATCTACACTCCGGAATACGGCTGGAATACCGGGACCAATGACAGCGGTTCTGAAGTGATCGTGGAAGATGGAATGGTAGTCGGCATTTCCGACGGCAATTCTCCCATCCCAAGGAACGGTTACGTGATATCGTTCCACGGCTGGACAAAAAATTACACCAACGCGCTTCCCCCGGGAGCCTATATCGAGATAAATTATAAGCTTTCAGAGGGATGGGAGAATTATGAGCAGGTCGTTACAGGCGGGCCCCGCCTCCTGGAAAATGGGAATAATGTTGCGTTGGACAGCATCGCGTCCGAAAACTTTGACAGCGAGGTTTTCGGCAGGAAGGCGCGCACCGCTGTAGGACTTTCGGGTAATAATCTTATCTTTGTGGTTGTAGAAGGAAAGCAGTCCAGATACCTGAGAAGGAAACGGGGAGTCACTTACAGCGAACTCGCTGACACCATGAAACAGCTGGGCTGCAGCGATGCGATCGGTCTTGACGGCGGTGGCTCTTCGACAATGTTCGTTAATGATGTCGTGGTCAATCTTCCTTCGTCGGGCTATCAGCAGGGCGTAAGCAACGCCATCATCGTGAAATACGAAGATAACTGATGACCGGATCTTTTTATTTTGCGGCTTTCTTAAGAACTTCGGCTTTGTCCGTATTTTCCCAAGGAAGATCGAGCTCCGGTCTTCCGAAATGCCCGTAAGACGCTACCTGCCTGTAAAGCGGCCTTCTTAAATTAAGATTGCCTATGATCAGTCCCGGTCTCAGGTCAAAATACTCGTTCACAAGCCGCGAGATCTTCTCCTCTGCAATTTTCCCCGTTCCGAAAGTGTCCACCATCACTGAAAGCGGACGCGCCACGCCTATCGCGTAAGCGACCTGGACCTCGCACTTGTCGGCCAGCCCTGCAGCAACAATGTTCTTGGCCACATATCTTACCGCGTAACTCCCGGACCTGTCGACTTTTGTCGGGTCTTTTCCTGAAAATGCGCCGCCCCCGTGACGCGCGTATCCTCCGTAAGTATCGATTATTATCTTCCTTCCCGTGAGCCCCGTGTCTCCCTGGGGGCCTCCGATCACAAACCTTCCGGTAGGGTTGACATAATATTTTGTGTCTTTGTCGATCAGACCGGCCGGGATGATCTTTTTTACTACATGATTTATCATGTCCTCTTTGATCTTTTCCGGCGCGGCATCAGGATTATGCTGTGTCGCGATGAGCACGCTGTCTATCCGTACCGGTTTTCCGTTCTGATATTCCACGGTCACCTGGGTTTTCCCGTCCGGCCTTAAATACGTGAGTTCCTTGTTTTTCCTCACATCTGCAAGCTTCTTGGCAAGCTTTTGGGCCAGACTTATCGGAAGCGGCATCAACTCCGGTGTTTCGTTGCAGGCATAGCCGAACATGAGGCCCTGGTCGCCGGCACCGATATTTTCCAGGTCTTCTTTTATGACCTCCCCGCCCCTGACCTCGAGCGCCTTATCGACCCCTCTTGCTATATCTTTTGACTGTTCTTTGATCGATACCATTACCCCGCATGTCTCATAATCAAAACCGATCTCCCTGCTGACGTAACCGATATCCTTTATAGTGTTCCTGACTATTGACGGAATGTCTATATAAGTGCCGGTCGTCACCTCGCCCGCTACTATCACAAGTCCGTTCGTCGTCAAAGCTTCGACTGCGACCCTTGCGGGCGGGTCTTTTTCTATTATCGCGTCAAGTATCGCATCCGATATCTGGTCACACATCTTATCAGGATGCCCCTCAGTGACCGATTCAGACGTGAATAAATGTTTCATTGACATTACTTTTTCTCCTTTAAATATTTTCAAACAAAATAATTTTACCATTATTTGCCAACACTCTCAACTGGTGCTAAAATATCTGCGTGGGAAATCTGAGCGAACATTACAGCAACAGGGATTTTTCCTGCCGCTGCGGCGAGTGCCGCGGCCAGGTCAGGATACATCTCGGTCTTGTGGGCGCGCTTGAAGCCGTAGCCGCCCATTTTAGAAAGGTCCCGCACATCCATGACGCGTTCCGCTGCGAACTCTACAGCGAGAAACACGACACGCAAAAGAAGAACTCCCACCGCCTGGGAAAAGCAGCCCATATCTCTATCGACGGCGTCGATCTGAAAGAACTCTATGCCTTTGCAAAAAGCCTGCCCGAGGTCTCAGGCATAGGTTACTATCCTCAGGAAAAGACTCTCCATATAGACACCAGAGAGCCCAAGGATCCCGGAGAAAAAGAGGAATGGGTCAAAGAAAACGGCAAGATATCACCCGTGACCCCTGAAATAAGATCAAAGTACGGTATTTGAACCCTAGCAGATGTTAAAAAAGATCGGCCTGTTCATTGACCACATCAAAAGGGAAAGGAACTTTTCCCGTCACACTGCCGATAATTACTCTCTTGACCTGGGACAGTTCGCTTCTTTTATCAAGGGGCAAAACCTTGACGGATTTGACCAATTCAATAAATTCCTCGCAAGGACGTTCATCATGGCAATGGAAAACAACGGTCTTTCCAGAAAATCGGTCGCAAGAAAGATCTCCTGCTACCGGTCCTTTTATAAATTCCTTATGAGAGAAGGCTATGCGCATTCCAACCCCTGGAAGATAGTATCGATACCCAAGATACAAAAAAATCTGCCTCATTTTTTGTATATCGAAGAGATGGAACGGCTGCTTGAGCAGCCCGACAGAAAGACACCCGCCGGCATAAGGGATCTTGCGATGATCGAGATACTGTACGCTTCAGGGATCAGAGTAAGCGAACTTACAGGGCTTAATATGAATGATATTAACAGATCTGACGGCGAAACGACCGTGTTCGGTAAAGGCTCTAAAGAACGAATTGTCCTGGTCGGGTCTTCCGCCCTGACGGCATTGGGGGATTATCTCAAATATGCGAGGAATAAGCTGGCCAACGGGACCGTAAAGAACCGGGCGCTTTTTATCGGCCGTTCCGGTAGCCGGCTGACCCCGAGGTCAGTCGAACGCATGATAAAAAAATACGCGAAAAAAGCCGGGATAGACAAGAAGGTGACCCCTCATTCATTGAGGCACAGCTTTGCCACGCATCTTCTTGAAAGGGGGGCCGACCTGAGGTCCGTACAGGAACTTCTCGGGCACAGATCGCTTTCGACCACCCAAATATATACGCACGTGACAAAAGAAAGGTTAAAATCTGTTTACGACAAAACTCATCCGAGGGCCCGTTGACCACCCCTCCCTTGACCCCCGGCTATATGAGCCTATATAATGAAAATACAAATGAAAATCGACCTGACCGGTCTTCTGAAAGAGATCGGCAACGATCAGGATGTAGAAGAACAGATCCGGGTCTCATATCCTGAAGACGGTCTTGAGATAACCGGGCCAGTTCAGCTGAGTGTTCATCTCCTAAATGCGGGGGAAATGGTCATCGTCACAGGAAAGATCCTGGCGGAGATAAAACTCAACTGCAGCAGATGCCTAAAAGATTTCGATCAGCAGATCACGGTCGATTTTGAAGAGCTGTTCAGCAAGACAACAAAGAATGGAGATGGGCGCGGCGGAGAGAAAGAACTTGGAGATGATGATTTTATCTTCCCGATAGAAAAAGATAACACGATAGACATCGGGGAGATCATAAGGCAGGAGCTCATTTCCTGCATCCCGATAAAAACTCTGTGTGATAAGGGTTGTAAGGGAATAAAAGGTTGCATAGAGAACAGTAAGAAGATAGATCCCAGGTTTGCAAAATTAAAGGAGGACTTTTACAATGCCGGTACCAAAGAAGCGACACAGCAACACAAGGACAAACAGAAGAAGAAAGGCTAATTTCAGGATAAAACCGGTCAATTTCGGAGCCTGCCCTTCCTGCGGAGAACCGGTCCTCTCTCACAGAGCCTGTCTGTCATGCGGCACATATCAAGGCCGTCAGGTGATCCCACTTAAGGAAAAAAAGGACGGCAAGAAGGAGAAATAAGCCTTGATCCGTATCGCAATAGACGCGATGGGCGGTGACCACGCGCCCGAAGAGATCGTTAAAGGCGCCGAACAAGCCGTAAAAGAAAGCGGGCTTAGCCTTATACTTGTCGGCGACAGGCGCAGGGTCGCACCATTTGTCAGGTCAAAGAACATCGAGATCGTCCATGCAGATGAAGTGATCGGCATGAACGAATCCCCGGTTATCGCTGCCAAACAGAAAAAGAATTCCTCAATAAATATTGCGCTTGAACTGGTGAAGAATAAAAAGGCGGATGCTTTTATTTCGGCAGGAAACACGGGTGCGCTGATGGCCGCGTCTTTGTTCAAGCTGGGCCGCATCGAAGGGATAGAGCGCCCCGCTATAGCCACGATATTTCCGACTGTCCAGGGAGGGGAAGTGCTGCTTCTTGATATGGGAGCAAATGTGGACTGCAAGCCCAAGAACCTCCAGCAGTTCGGCCAGATGGGCGCCCAGTATGCCGAACACGTGATGCACATCGAAAATCCCAGGGTGGGGCTGCTAAATATCGGGACGGAACTGGAAAAAGGGAATGAATTGACGCGAGAGTCATACCCGCTGCTTAAAGAAAGCCGCATCAATTTCGCCGGTTATATCGAACCGAACGATATCCTTACAGGCAAGGCCGACGTAATAGTGTGCGACGGGTTCGTCGGCAACGTCGTCCTTAAACTGTGCGAGAGCACGAGCAATATAATTATCACACTACTTAAGGAAGAGCTTAAGAAAAGCCTGATGTCAACCGCCGGAGCTCTGCTTCTCAGGCCTTCTTTTTCCAATTTAAAAAAACGCATAGATTATGACGAACATGGCGCGGCCCCTCTTCTCGGGTTGAACGGCATAGTTTTTAAGGCCCACGGCAGAGCAAAGGCAAAAGCCGTAAAGAACGCAATAAGGGTCTGCGCCGAGGCCGTGAAAGAAAATATAGTGGAAAGCATTATGAAAGGTATCGCATGAAAAGCGCTAAGATCATCGGAACAGGGTCCGCCCTTCCAGAAAAGATCCTGACCAATGCCGATCTTTCAAAGACCGTCGAGACTTCTGACGAATGGATAAGGTCCCGCACTGGCATTGAAGAAAGAAGGGTGACGGATGAAAAGACCTCGTCATCCGACCTCGCGCTCACTGCCGTTAAAAAGGCCCTTTCAGCGGCGGGCACTGCTGCCGAGGAACTTGACCTTATAATTGTAGGCACATCTACCCCCGACACTCTTTTCCCGTCAGTCGGATGCATCATACAGGGAAAGATCGGGGCAAAGAACGCGGCCGCTTTTGACGTTTCGGCTGCCTGTTCAGGGTTTAATTATGCCCTTGCTACCGCGCACGCGTTCTTCTCTTCCGGAAAATACAAGAAAGCGCTTGTCGTGGGGACTGACACGCTGGCAAAATATCTTGACTGGACAGACAGGGGGACCTGCGTGCTTTTTGGTGACGGCGCGGGGGCCGTGGTGCTTGAATCCTGCGAAAAAGGCCGCGGGATACTGGCGGACTATCTTTCTGCCGACGGAATAGGCGCCGGACATCTTGTGATGCCCGGGGGTGGAAGCAGGAATCCCAGGCCAAAAAATGAAAAAGAGCGCTGCATCTCCATGGACGGCAAGGAAGTTTTCAAATTTGCCGTAAAAGCTCTTGAGACTTCGCTTCTGAAGGCCGTTGAAGAGGCAGGACTTTCGATAAACGACATTTCCCTTCTTATCCCTCATCAGGCAAATATCCGGATCATCGACCACACGTCAAAAAAGCTGTCAATACCCAAAGAGAGGATCTTCGTGAACCTCCAGAAGTACGGAAATACTTCTGCCGCGTCGATCCCGATAGCGCTTGACGAAGCACGGCGCAGCGGCCGCATAAAAAAAGATGATATAATTGCTATTGTCGGATTCGGCGCCGGGCTGACTACCGGGGCCAACATCATAAGGTGGGAAATATAGACCCTCACCGTACCCTGTCGGGTGGCCCCTTTTCATTAAAAAAAGAGGGCCGGGTGAGGGTTAATAATGTAAGATGTAAGATCAAAAGGAGGAAATTCAGATGGATTATCTGCTGACAGAAGAACAAAAAATGATAAGGGACCTTGCCAGGAAGATCTCGCAGGAGAAGGTGAAACCCGTAAGGGCCGAACTGGACGAATCCGGCGAGTTCCCCTGGGAACTTATGAAGATATTCGCGGAAGCCGACCTGTGCGGCCTCTATATACCGGAAAAACTGGGCGGTTTTGGAGGAGGGTGCATGGAATTCTGTCTCGCTACCGAGGAGATCAGCAGGGTTTGCGGAGGAGTGGGGGTCACTTTCGCCGCTTCAGCTCTGGGAGCTTATCCAATATTGATGTTCGGGACTGAGGAACAAAGACAAAAATATCTGCCTCCGATCGCATCCGGCAAGAAATTGGCGGCTTTCGGTTTGACCGAAGCCAATGCCGGTTCCGACGCCGCGGGTTTACAGACTACGGCAAAAAAAGACGGCGATTACTATATTCTTAACGGGACAAAGCAATGGATCACCAACGGCGGTGAAGCGGAAACATATACCGTTATAGCCATGACGAACAAGTCAAAAGGGACCCGCGGCGCGACAGCTTTCATATTGGAAAAAGGCACTCCCGGCTTCACTTTCGGCAAAAAAGAGAACAAGATGGGTATCAGATGTTCCGCGACAAGGGAGCTGGTGTTTCAGGACTGCAAGATCCATAAATCCCAGATACTCGGGAAAGAAGGCATGGGTTTTATTGTGGCAATGAAAACTCTTGACAGGACTAGGCCCGGCATCGGCGCCCAGGCAGTCGGCATAGCCCAGGGTGCGTTTGAAGAAGCCGTTAATTATTCAAGGACGAGGATCCAGTTTGACAAGCCTATTTCGGCGATCCAAGCCGTACAGCATATCCTTGCCGATATGGCTACACAGATAGAGGCCGCAAGAGCTCTAGTCTATGCTTCTGCCAGGACAGTTGATACCGGCACCGACGATATTTCGAAAGATTCCGCAATGGCAAAGCTTTTTGCAAGCGATATGGCGATGAGGGTGACGACCGATGCGGTCCAGGTGCTCGGCGGCTATGGTTATATGAAAGAATATCCCGTCGAAAAGATGATGAGGGACGCAAAGATAACTCAAATTTATGAAGGCACTAACCAGATACAGAGAAACGTCATAGCGCTCTCCCTTATCAAGGAAGCAGCCACAAAGAAATAGTGTAAGCCCCGATCCGATCGGGAGCCGACAGAGAAAAAAAACATGAACATCATCGTCTGCATAAAACAGGTCCCTGACACGAATGACGTCAAGATCGATCCCAAAACGAACACGCTTATACGCGAAGGGGTAAAAAGCATCGTGAACCCTTTTGATGAAAATGCCATAGAAGAAGCCCTCAGGCTCAGGGATATTCACGGCGGAAAGGTGACCGTCATTACGATGGGCCCTTCACAGGCCACGGAAGCGTTAAAAAGCGCTATCGCCATGGGAGCGGACAATGCGATACTCATCAGCGACAGGGCTTTTGCGGGAGCCGACACCTGGGCGACATCTTACACCCTTTCGCAAGCGATAAAGAAGATCGGGGCTTTTGACCTTATTCTTTTCGGAAAACAGGCTATTGACGGGGACACCGCGCAGGTAGGACCCGGCGTGGCGCAATTCTTGGACATACCGCAGATAACCTTTGCTATAAAGACCGATATTGAAGGAAATAAAATAACGGTCCGCAGGCATCTTGAGGAATCGGCAGAACTTGTTGAAACACAGCTTCCCGCTGCCGTCACAGTACTTAAACAGATGAACGAGCCAAGGATGCCGTCATTAAAAGGCCAGATGAGGGCAAAAAAAGCTGAGATCATTATATGGACCGCGGTTGACATAAACGCGGACAAGGATAACATCGGACTTAACGGCTCGCCGACACAGGTCGTAAAAATATTCACTCCTCCTCCGAGAGGCAAAAGCGAGATCCTCGAGGGAGAAGCCGCGGAAGTCTCGGAAAAACTGTTCAAGAAACTAAAGGAGCACAAAATAATCTGATGCCTGAAGGAATTAAAGTAATTGCGGAAAAATGTAAAGGGTGCAAATTATGCATTCCCTCCTGTCCTTTCGGCGCGATCGAGATGCGTGGAAAGCTTGCGGTAATAAATGACAATTGCGTGCTCTGCGGCGCCTGCATAGCTCCCTGCAAGTTCAACGCCGTCATCATCGAGCCTAAAAAAGTTACGGCATCAAAGCAGGACCTTTCTTCCTTTAAAGGGGTCTGGATATTTGCCGAACAGCATGAAGGCCAGGTGCAATCAGTCGCGCTGGAATTGTTGGCCGAGGCAAGAAAGCTCGCTCACACGCTTAAAGAGGAAGTGGCGGCCGTACTTCTCGGAAATGACAGCATAAAGGACTCCGTGAACTCCCTCATTGAAAGCGGCGCCGACAAAGTATATTTGGCGACCGACCCGCTGCTAAAAAATTATCTGACGGAACCGTACACCGAAGTGATCGTGGACCTGATAAAAATGTACAAGCCTGAGATCGTCCTTTTGGGAGCGACCACCACGGGGAGAGACCTCGCGTCGCGTATCGCCGGCCAGATCAGGGTCGGCCTCACCGCGGACTGCACGGGGCTTGATATAGACCCTGATAAAAAGATCCTTAGACAAACACGCCCTGCTTTCGGCGGAAATATCATGGCAACGATCATCTCTCCAGATTACAGGCCGCAGATGGCTACCGTCCGGCCTAAGGTCTTCAAGAAGCTTCCAAAAGATCAGAACAGAAAAGGCCGGATTATAGAGTTTAAGCCGAAGATCTCCCGAAAAGCCTTAAGAACAAAACTTATAGAAATAATAAGATCGACCGAGCAAAAGGTAAACCTTGCCGAGGCGGAGATAATTGTTTCCGGAGGAAGGGGCATCGGCTGTGCGGAAAATTTCAGGCTGGTACAGGACCTTGCCGACACGATCGGCGGAGCTGTCGGAGCTTCGCGCGCCACTGTCGACGCCGGATGGATATCGCAGTTCCACCAGGTCGGACAGACCGGGAAGACGGTAAGCCCCAAACTTTATATCGCATGCGGTATTTCCGGCGCGATACAGCATCTCGCAGGCATGTCCTCTTCCGACATCATAGTCGCGATCAACAAAGACCCTTACGCCCCTATATTCGGGGTCGCAACATACGGAATAGTCGGGGACGTCCTTGAGATCCTTCCGGTCATGACAAAAACATTTAAGGAGCTTAGAGGTTGAGCACAGCTTTTGTATTCCCGGGCCAGGGTTCCCAAAAAGTCGGGATGGGAAAAGATGTTTATGACAATTTTGACATTGCCAAAAATATTTTTGACCTTGCCTCGAAGTCGCTCGGCTTTGATATCAAGGAATTGTGTTTTGAAGGGCCCGAAGACCGTTTGAAGCTCACCGAGATCGCCCAGCCGGCCATCCTGACGGTCAGCATCGCTACATTGAAAGCTTTTAACAGAAAACCGGCCGTCGCGGCGGGCCATAGCCTTGGGGAATATTCCGCTCTTGTCTGCGCCGGCGCGATCGCTTTTGAGGACGCCGTGAAGATCGTCAACTTAAGGGGGAAGTTCATGCAGGAAGCCGTGCCTCTCGGAAAAGGCGCGATGTCCGCGGTGATCGGCCTTGACAGGGAAAAAGTGATCGAATGCTGCAAAAAAGCTTCTTCCTCCGGTATCGTCGAAGCCGCCAACTTCAACTGCCCGGGACAGATAGTCATATCCGGTGAATCGGCTGCCGTAGAAGAAGCAGGCAGACTGCTGAAAGAAGCGGGAGCGAAAAGGGTCTTGCCGCTTGCCGTCAGCGCCCCCTTCCATTCAAGCCTGATGAAAAGCGCGGCCGATAAGCTGAAAGCCGTGCTTGATAATATCGAAATAAAGGACGCAGATATCCCTGTCATCTCCAATGTAACGGCTGTCCCTGTCACGGAAGCTGCAAAGATAAAGGACCTCCTCATAAAGCAGGTGACAGGCGCTGTGTTATGGGAAGACTCGATCAAGAACATGATGAGCAGCGGGACGGATACTTTTATTGAGATAGGGTGCGGGAAAGTCCTGGCAGGCTTGATTAAAAAGACCGATGAACATGCTAAAATATATAATATTGAAGATACCTCTTCCATCAAGGAGTTTGACCAGTGAGGCTTAAAGGCAAGGTAGCAATAGTTACGGGCGGGGCCCAGGGCATCGGGAAGGCCATCTGCGAAGAGCTCGCAAGGGAAGGCGCGGATGTGATCGTCTCCGATATCAATATCGAAGCCGCCGAGGCTACATCAAAAGAGCTGGCCTCTTTAGGTGTCAGGTCTA
>JAPLKZ010000011.1:0-86081 GCA_026387835.1 Candidatus Saganbacteria bacterium | reverse complement strand
GCTGACACAAAAGAGTTCGAAGAAGCGGTCAAATCGGTCCATTCCCAGTTCGCAAAGATCGATATCCTGGTAAATAACGCCGGAATAACGCGGGACGGCCTGATAATGAGGATGAAAGAAGAAGACTGGGACCTGGTGCTTGATGTCAATCTAAAAAGCGTTTTCAACGGCATCAAGGCTGTCTCCCCTGTTATGATGAAACAAAGGTCCGGCAGGATAATAAATATCGCTTCCATCGTCGGGGAGATGGGGAACGCGGGGCAGGCCAATTATTCCGCTTCAAAAGGCGGAGTGATCGCCCTGACAAAGACAGCGGCAAGAGAGCTTGCCAGCCGCGGGATTACGGTCAACGCGGTCGCGCCAGGCTTCATCGACACCGAGATGACAAAAAAACTGCCAGCCGATATCCAGGAAAAACTTAAGGCTCAGATTCCGATGGGCTCTCTGGGCCTGCCCCGTGACGTTGCTAAAGCTGTTGTCTATCTCGCGTCCGACGCGGGATACGTGACCGGCCAGGTCATCAACGTCAACGGCGGGATGTACATGTAAGGGAAAGTCAAATAGTTAAAAGGGGGTGAGTTAATTGGCACTTGATGAACAGAAAGTATTTGAGGACGTTAAGAAAGTAGTCGTTGAACAGCTCGGGGTGAGCGACGCGGAGGTGACAAAGACCGCTTCCTTTGTCGACGACCTGGGAGCTGATTCCCTTGATACCGTAGAGCTGGTCATGGCTCTTGAAGAATCTTTCGGTCTTGAGATACCTGACGAGGAAGCCGAAAAGATAAAGACTGTCGGGGACACGGTCACGTATGTAATGTCCCATTCCAAGAATTAAAGGCCCATTAAGGACGTTCGGCAACGCGTTTTACTAAAAAACGTTCTGTCGGCCGTATTATTTATTATGAAACTGCCGGAACTTAAAATCGGCGATCTGGTAGCAAAAATACCGATCATACAGGGAGGGATGTCCATAAGGATATCCACCGGAAAGCTCGCGGGCTCTGTGGCCGCTACCGGCGCCGTTGGTGTCATTGGCGCCTCGGGAATGGAGCATGATGAGCTCGCCAACGAGATAAGGATCGCAAGGAAGATAGCCAATGGCGGCATAATCGGGATCAACATCCTTTATGCCGCGAAAGATTTTCTCGGGATCGTCAACACCGCCATAAGGGAAAAGATCGACTTTATTACTTCCGGAGCGGGCTTTTCCAGGGACATCTCGGCACCCTTGATAAGGACACGGAGACTCTTTTAAAAGAAGTCAAAGAAGCCGTGTCCGATATCCCTGTCATCGCGGCAGGAGGCATAACCGACGGCGAAAGGATCGCGAAGATGATAAGTCTCGGCGCCGACGGAGTGCAGATAGCCACGAGTTTTATCCTGGCCGAGGAATGTAACGCCGCGCCCGAGTACAAAGCGGTCCACCAGAGAGCGACAAAGCCAGAGGATGTGATCATAATCAAAAGTCCCGTGGGCCTTCCAGGAAGGGCTCTTATAACAAAGCTTACGGAAAATATGGACAAAGGCATTTATCCGGACATCCCCTATTGCGATGACTGCCTGAAAAACTGCTCGAAGCAGTACTGCATATTTGACGTGCTTAAGAAATCCCAAAAAGGAGATGTCGACAACGGCCTCGTCTTTTCGGGAGAAAGAGTCTGCAGGATCAAAGACAGGCGCATCAGGCCGGCCGCTGATATTATCAACGATCTGGTGAGGGAATCCCAGGCATGCCTGGACATCGTTTCGCAAAAAGCCTGCGGTAAAATTGCCGCGGCCTGACCTTCTCAGGAGGATAACAAAGGATGAGCGATCAAAAAAAAGTAGTAGTGACCGGCATCGGAGCCGTGACACCCGTCGGGCTCGGTAAAGACGCTTTCTGGGAAGCTTTAAAAGCGGGGACCAGCGGCATAAGGCGTATAACTCATTTTGATCCCGCGGCCTTTGACTGCCAAATCGCCGGCGAACTGAAGGGTTTTGACCCGTCAGCCTATCTTGACAAAAAAGAAGCAAGGCGGCTGGTCAGGTTCATCCAGTTCGCGGTCGCCGCTTCGCAGATGGCGCTGAAAGATGCTAACCTTGAGATAAATCCCGATACCGCTCCTTCGATCGGGGTCATTATCGGCTCAGGGATCGGCGGGATCCAGTTCCTTGAAGAACAAGCGCATATATTAAAAGAAAAAGGCCCGGGAAAGACATCCCCTTTTATGGTACCGCTTATGATAAACGACATGGCGGCAGGAATGGTGTCCGTTAATACGGGAGCAAAAGGGCCTAACTCGTGCGTGACCACGGCCTGCGCTTCCGGGACGAACGCGATAGGCGACGCTTATGAGATCATCAGAAGAGGTGAAGCGGCCGCCATGATATCAGGCGGCACTGAAGCATCTATAACCCCTCTCGGTATCGCGGGTTTTTGCGCTGCCCAGGCGCTCTCGTGCAGAAATGACTCTCCCGAAACAGCATCGCGGCCTTTCGATAAAGAACGCGACGGTTTTGTAATGGGGGAAGGCTCCGGCATTGTAATACTTGAAGAACTTGAACACGCGAAAAAAAGAGGGGCGACGATATACGCCGAGGTCATCGGCTACGGGATGAGCGGCGACGCCTATCACATGACAGCGCCTGCTGCCGACGGCAACGGCGCCATCAGGGCGATGAAAGCCGCCCTTAAGAGCGCGCGCCTGAGCCCCGACAAGATCGATTATATCAACGCCCACGGCACTTCCACCCAGATGAACGACAAGATAGAGACGCTCGCGATAAAGGATGTCTTCGGGGACCATGCCAGGAAGGTGGCGATAAGTTCAACAAAATCCATGGTCGGGCATCTTCTGGGAGCAGCCGGCGCGGTTGAGTTCGCGGCCAGCGTGCTTTCGATAAAACATAGTTTTGTCCACCCGACGATCAACTACAGTGTCCCCGATCCCGAATGTGATCTTGATTATGTCCCGAACAAAGGACGAGAGATGAAGGTAAATGTTATTATGAGCAATTCATTCGGTTTCGGCGGTCATAATGCGATACTTATAGCCAGGAAGTTCAACGGCTGATCACTGCGGCAACGTTATTATAATATCTGTTCCCTGCCCCGATCTGCTTTCAGCTCTTACCGCGCCGCCGTGTCCCTCGATCACTTTCCTGACTATGGCAAGGCCCAGTCCTATCGCGTTCTTTTTGGTGGTGTAGAAGGGATCGAATATTTTATCGATCGTATTATGATGGATGCCTGAGCCCGTATCGGAGACCCTGACGACGACTTTCCCTTCCTCTTTTTTTCCTGAAACAGAAATTTTACCGCCGTACGGCATGGCTTCCATCGAATTAATAAACAGGTTCAGCATGACATGCCTGATCCTGTCCTTGTCCGCGTTGATCTCGATGTCATCGTTTATGTCTTCCTCAAGAGTTATATTCTTGTTCCTTGCTTCGAATTTTATTATACCGAGCATGCTGCCGACGGTATCTTTAAGATTTATCCTCTCAAGACCGTACTTGAATTCCCTTGAGTATTCCAGGATCCCCGTCAGGATCAGCCGGAGACGTTCGACTTCGAACGGAAGGTATTCCTGGGCGTTATTTAAGAACCCGGGATCATCCCACCTGCGCGCGAACTGCCTGCTGAAGCTTATTATAGGCGCGAGAGCGGCTCTTGCTTCGCGCGCGACATTCGCTGCCGCGGCCCCGAGGTCCGATAGCCGTTCGATCTGCAGTTTCCTTTTTTTAGCCTCTATCATCGCCTGGTAAAGCACCGCGTTCTCGATATTGAGGACCGCCTGGCTGGCTATTGTCTCCAGCAATAATATGTCTTCCGAAGTGAACTGGTCCTGGGACTTTTTTTCGTCGGCGATAAGGAACGCGATCAGCCTGTAATCTTTTTTTCTTGAAAGACTGGACACGCAGATCCTCGCGTTCATGTTCTTCATCTCCTCGTAAAGCACCCTGGAGGTATTATTCCCTTCCTGCTGCATCATCGCTTTTTGCTCGTCCCTCAATACCACTTTCCGGCTTTTTTTGATCTCTAGGATCAGCGGGTCGTTATCCGAAAATGTCTTTGTTTTTTGCTCTGCCATAGTCCCTCTCGCGTCATAGCAGATATATTTTCTCTGGTCCTCATCAAAAATATACGTCGCGCACCCACTCAACTTGAATATTTTGTATGCCGCCCTGTTTATATACTCGGCAAGGTCTTCCACCTTCATCAGCTTGTTTATGCCGTCCGAGAATTTGACCCTTATTTTATCGGCCTCATACCTAGTTTTGAAAAAAGTTTTGTCAATCCTCTGCTGCAGGTAGTTCTTCAACGGCTGAAAGAAGATGGCGAGCACGAACAGTGATGGGATCGTCACCCACATAAAGTTGTAACCTGTCAGTGTCTTAAAAAAGAAGTCGGAGATATAGATCAGCGAAAAATAGACGGCGGAAATGACGGCAGTGAGAGATGAATATAATAACGTTTTCCTTATTATTACTTCGATCTCCATTAATCTATACCGCGTGATTGCATAAGCTATTGTTATTTCATAGAAGGAAAGTGCTGTCGAAGATATTAAATTAAATATTGCATCTGCAGGATATCTGATCTTGAACATTATCAAAGCAAAATAACTACTGCCTCCAATAATCAAAAAGCCGAAAGAAATCAACAAATAATAGGCTTGTAGTTTTATCTGCCCAAAAGATCTTCTTATTAAATCGTATAGATCGTAAAGGGCAACCCCTACTATAGAAGTAAAAAACACGAGATATATATACCAGCCAATTGAAGGAACGGTGACAAATCTGTTGCCTTGCAAATAAACCACGCCGAACCTGAATACCGGGGAAAAGTTCATAAAAAATAATGTTATGCTTGCCAGGTAGCATATTATTGTCAAACCCTTCCTTTTGATCTTTGTGAACTCACCCGAAAGATGAAAAAATATTGTTGGCGCAAACACCGCTGCGCAGTACAGCACAATATCATAATATTGTGCAAGCATAAAGCTGTGCGTGTAACTTTGCATAAAACAGGAGAATGCCCAAATAGATAATATTAAGCTGAATATAAGGAAAAGCCTGTTCCTTTTCAGTCTGCTGTTATAAAGATAAACGCTCAAACCCAGCATTATGCAGATCACCGAAGCAATTACAGGGGATATCTGGCTGATAAAAACGATCAGTTTTATCATTTATTTGCGTTTGTTAAAAAACAATCGAGCATTTCCTTGATCGTGATATTTATAGTGATCTTATTTTCCGCCAGCATTTTTATTGTTTCTGGAATTCCCTTTTCTTTTGCGATTTTGATCAGCTCTTCTTTTTTGATCTCCATATCTATATTATCCCGATATCCCTGCCAAGCTTCGTTAATATTTGCACTGTTTTTTCTATATGCTCGTTAGTATGGGAAGCTGTCACCACAAATCTTAACCGTCCCTGCTTTTTTGAAACTACCGGGTATGAAACCCAATTTGTAAATATTCCATTGCTAAAAAGTTCCTTGCATAATCGTGATAATTTTGATTCGTCAGATACATAAACCGGGACAATAGGGCTTTTGCTATTCCCAACATTGAATCCGGATTTTTTAACCATTTCCCTAAACTTTTTTGTATTTTCCCAAAGTTTCTTCGCCAGCGT
The DNA here is from genome assembly GCA_026387835.1 of Candidatus Saganbacteria bacterium. Taxonomy (NCBI): domain Bacteria; kingdom Bacillati; species Candidatus Saganbacteria bacterium. The sequence continues at coordinate 80,459 of JAPLKZ010000011.1, read as the reverse complement.
CTTGTCTTCTCTGATCAATTTTAATGCCGCAATTGACACCGCCGCATCGACCGGAGGAATGCTGGCTTGGAATAAATATGGGTTGGAGTTAAATCTAATGTATGAACAATAATATTTTTCCGTTGCCACAAATCCGCCTATCGAAGCTGTTGCCTTGCTCAATGTGGACATAATAAATTCCGTATCGTCTCCACATCCTAAATGCTCACATAGGCCAGCACCCTTTTGGCCGTAAAACCCAAATGCGTGCGCTTCATCAACATACAAATAAAATCCATGCTTCTTTTTCAGTTTAATGTATTCTTTCAAAGGAGCTTCGTCGCCGCTCATACTGAAAACTGATTCCGTCAAGATAAATATATTTTTATATTTATTTCTGTCTGTTTTTTTCAGTATGTCTTCCAGATAGTTTATATCATTATGCTTGAACACCCTGAAATCAGCCCCTGACATTGTTACGGCATCAATTATGCTTGCATGGCTTTCCCTGTCAATTATCAACAGATCATTTTTATCGGCAAGAGCGCTTATTGCTCCGAGGTTTGTTGTATACCCCGTTGAAAAAAGAACTGACTCCGGTTTTCCTTCTATATTTGCTAAGTCTTCTTCCAACTTCTTATGTATTTCACTAAATCCTCCGGACACGGCTGAAGTTCCGCACCCCGTTCCATTACTACTTAAAACTTCTGCCGCATAATCTATTATTTTCTGATTTTTGTTTAGCCCCAAGTAGTGATTGCTGCACCAGACAATGCAATCGACTTCCTTTTTATCGTCCGGTGATATTATTTTTGAATATATTTTATTCCCTTGTTTCATGTATCTATTATAAGGAAATATTCCGAGATTGTTTTGAGCGGAGATCACCAGGTAAGTAATTATTGCTTTTTTATTCAGTTCGCCGACATTTTTCCCTTTTAAAGACCGTATTAGCTTGCCGACCTGAATATTTTCTGATTCATTGATCAACTCTGAAACTTGTTTATCTAAAATATTTTCGTTCATCGCCATTTTATTTTAGAGTAAGTTTATCATATATATAGAATGTTGTCTAATATTTTTATGAGGCAAGGAAACACTATAATGCGAACGCCAATTTGAACGTTGTCCCCGCCCCCACCCTGCTTTCAACAGATAATTGCCCCCTATTAGCTTCAACCGCCTTCTTCACGATAGCAAGACCGAGGCCTGTGCCCTGCTCTTTCGTGGTAAAGAAGGGCTCAAATATCTTTTGGAGCTTTGCTTCGGGTATGCCGCAGCCGGTATCGGAGATGCTTATAAATAATTGTTCGGCCCCGGTTTCTGCCTTTACCGCCAGCTTGCCATCCTTCTGCATCGCATCAAGCGCGTTTAGGAAGAGGTTCAGGAATACCTGTTTTATGCTGTTCCGGTCTACTTTTATCGTCGCATTTTCATCGACATTTATTTCTATCGCGATATTCTTTCCCTTCGCGTGGTCCCTCACGAGGATTACAGTTTCATCTATGATCTTCTTTAAACTCTCTTCTTTTATCTCTATTGCCGTCGGGTTTGAATAGTCAACAACTCCTTCCATCAGTATCCTCATCCTCTCTGTCTCTGACTCAAAGCTTTGCGATGCGCTCTTCAAGAATTCTTTATCATCCTTTTTGAGGTGAAGCACCTGCGCGAACAGGTTGATATAGTTAAGCGCGTTCTTCGCTTCGTGCGCGACGCCCGCCGCTGTCGAGCCAAGCTCCGACATCCTTCCTTTTTTGATCGACTGCTCTATCTCATCCACCTGCGCCTGGTACATGAGCGCGTTCTCGATGCTGACGGAAGCCTGACTTGAAAATGTCTCTAGGAGCGAGATATCCTCCGCCGAGAACATGTCGCCGCTCTCCTTTTCTCCGCCGATCAGAAAACCTACCACCTCTCCGCCTCTTTTGGAGGATATGCTAGGGACCAGGATGAAGGAATCGAGTTCCTCAAACCTCTCCATTATCCTCTTGTAATGGCCTTTTTCACTGCCTGTTGCCTGTTCCATCTTAAGCCTTATTTCTTCTTTCACGATCGCTTTTTTCGACGATCGCATTTCCGCAATAATTATGGCCTCAGCCGGAAAGAATGAGCCTTTGTATCTGCCAAAAGAGCCTCTTGAATCGAGGCACAGGTATTTCCCGTCTTTTTCACTGATGACAAATATTGCGGAGCCTTTCAGTTTAAATACTTTTACCGCGGCCCTTGTGATAAATGTCGCCAGGTCATCTATGTTCATCAGCTCCTTTATGCCGTTAGAGAATTTTTTAGCTATCCTATCGGCCAAATACTGCTTTCTAAAAATATTTCTCTCTATGAATCCCTGGACCTTTTCGCTGATCGGCTGGAAGAACAGCGCGAGGACGAATATCGCGGGAAGCGTGATCCACATTATATTGAACGGGACTATCGGCTTAAGCAGGTATTCGGAACCGTAGATGATCGACATGTAAAGCACGGAGAAAACCAATGTTATCGCGGAAAAGATCAGACCTTTGCGTATGATGACGTTGATATCCATGAGGCGGTAGCGGGTGATGGCATAGGAAATCGTTGCAAATGTAAAAAGTATTGGAATAAAACCAAAAGGATAATATTCTACGCCATAGTTCACTAGAAAATCTGAGGCTGCAAACGTGTAGAAAATCAAGGATAAAAGCACGTATTTTATCTGCTCTCTCTTTATTGAACTAATTTGTTCTGTAATCATTTTCTTGTAAAGTAAATATATTGCCCTTAAGTCTAATATTGTCAACATTAATAGATAAACCAGATGCAGATAATTCGCTTTTGGATAAAATCCCCAGAAATAAACATAATAGCCCTGAATAAAATAATTTGTAAACCAATTAAAATAAAGGAATATTATACCGATCAGATACGATAATTTAACGTATTTTTTTTCATTATCTGCTTTAATGAACTCCACAAAAAAATGATACAAAGTGATGGGAATTAGGATTATTCCTGAATAGCCCAATCTCACCAGTATCGAAGCTAATTGTTCATTTGAAGTAGAGAAGAGGAATACCCATGAGAATTGCCACCAAAAAGTGGATAAACAAGCCAGAAAAAATGCGACATTTATCTTTGATTTGGCATTATTCCGTAAAACAAATAGTCCAATAATCGCAAAAAGTAAAGAGCTAATTAATGGCGGGATAATATAGACATTCATACACGTTATTTAAATATTTTCCCTAATACATATTTCACTTCATCTGTATAAGGCCTTGCTTTTTCAACGATCTCCTTTGGTATTTTGATCGGCTCGCCATTTTTATCTGCAAATAATATGGCCTGATAACCTAATGCAAACAATAAATTATCTTTTTTTCTTCGATAATTAAATATCAGTTCTGAGCTTGCCGGTTTTACAGCCCCTACTTTTATGCCGATCTCAATATCATCATAGAGATAAACTTCGTGCTTGTATTCCACTGCCGCTCGTTTTGTAATTAGTTTTGTCCCCGTATTCATCAAATAAAAAGGATCCGGCATGATAACTCTAAAAAAAGCCTCTCTTGCCATACCCTGCCATTCAAAATATTTCGAAAAATATGCATTCCCGAAAGCGTTTGTGTCGCAAAGATATATTGTCTTTTCGAATATAAACTCTTTTGACATGATACACTCCTTTTCTCAATTTAAAAATGGTTTTCTTTTAGTTTTCAGGGTAAAGTTTATCACATATATATAAAGTTGTCCATAATTTTTGCACCGTTACAGCATTGGAAAAATGTTAGGTTAATTTCTTGTGCATAATTGTCCGGCCTCCAGTTCCCATCAAGTTTGCGCCAAGGATTGTGTCAATCTCGAACTTAGTTTTTTCTCGAAATACGCAAAATGAAGACAGCATTGTTTTTGGAATGGTATGGAGGTTGGGGCGGGAGAATGGCGTTCAGAGTTCCTACATTACAAACCCGGAAATGTCTTTTCTTCCGACAAGCTGATAAGAGCTGTTCTGATACTGCGCCCATTTTGCGGGCGGTCTTGGTTTTTTATTGCTTGTCCCCCATTTGAACTCATAGCCGTACAGCTTGTCCTGCCTTTCCTCGACCAGATCGACCTCGCTGCCGTCATAAGTTCTCCAGAAATACTGGCTTGCGTATATTTCATGATAGCTCCTGTACTTGAGCCGCTCAACGACCATGAGATTTTCCCATAGAGCGCCGGCATCGCTGCGGCTGTCCAGAAAATTAAAATTGTTTATGACTGCGTTCCTTATGCCCAGATCATAAAAGTACACCTTTTTATGACGGGAGATCTCTCTCCTCTTGTTTTTTGTGTAAGGTGGAAGCCTGAACACAACATAGTTCTTTTCGAGAAGATCTATATATCTTTCTATTGTTTTCTTGTCGATCTCGATCAGGTTCGAAAGCTCATTATACGAGACTTCCGATCCTATCTGAAGAGCAAGAGCCTTAATGAGCTTTCCCAGAATGTTTGCGTTCTTCACCTGCTGGAATTCCAGGATATCTTTGTACAGGTAGCTTGATGAAAGCTCTTTCAAAAGATCGATCTTGTCCCTGAACGAGCGCTGGAGCTGTATTTCCGGATAACTGCCGAACACCAATAGTTGTTCCAGTTGTTTGATAACTGCCAGCTGGCCTCCGGCTGCTTTTATTTCTTCGAGGCTTAAAGGGAAAAGTGTATATACATGCTTCCTGCCTGTCAAAGCCTCTTGTGTGCTGTCCAACAAATTAATGCTCGATGATCCGGTCACGATTATTTGTTTTTTCTTTTTATAGCGGTCGCAAAGCAGTTTCAACGTCTGCCCTATCGTCTCGACCTTCTGACCCTCGTCAATAAAGATGATCTTCGAATCCCCGATAAGCTGATCAAGGAACTCAAAATCCTTGTCCGAAAGCATCTCTCTGTCAGTCGGGTTATCGCAATTAAAGGCTCTAACCGTTCCTGAATATTCCGATCCCTTGATCAGGTTAATAGATAATGTTGTTTTTCCGGTTTGTCTGGCGCCGGTTATAATTATCGCCTTTCCCTTGAACATTTTCCTTTTTATCTTTTCAGTTAAAAGTCTTTTAAACATTCCTCACTCCTTTAAATTCCAATTAGCGTAATTTAGTGATTCAATCCCCTATTTTACGCCACGCGCTTTGAATTGTCAATCTGACTAATCGCTGGCCCACACCTTTTCCCGCCAAGTTTGCGCCAAGGATTGCGTCAAGCAAAATATTTTATATTGCCAATATATATCATTACTGCTAAAATTGATTGAAAATGAAACGCGCGTTCATAGCTGTGCTGGCCGTCACGCTGGCGGTCCTTATAAGTGGTGTGTTCGCGGATACCTATCCCCAGTTCGATATATCCGGCTTTAAGAAATGGTCGTACTACAGGGTCCAGGCGGAACCGATGTCGAACTATTTCATCGCCCTCACCCAGCTCGGAGGCCAGTCGCAGAACGCCCTCGCGGGGCAGTGGCAGGAAAGACTGACCTTGAAGATAGACAGCAAGCTGAACGATCATCTCGGGGTCTCATATAATATTTTACAGGAGCCCGATACGCCCCAGGTATCTGATGTTAAGGTGAAATACGACAACACGGAGCTGACATTCGGCGATTTCACTGCAAGTTTTTCTGGCAACGAATTCGTTTCGGCGACAAAGTACCTGAACGGCGTGATGCTGACCTCGTCCGGAGATAATTACACTTTCACCCTGGTCCCGTCAACAAAGCTCAAAAGCAACAACCAGCCGATCAGCACCGTGATCGGCAACAATACAAGGGGCCCTTACAGCCTCGGTCACGGATCGATCCTTGAGAGTTCTGAAAAGATCCTCCTGAACAATATCCCGCTCACAAGGGGGACCGATTACACGATCGATTACTTTGAGGGCAAGATAACTTTTGCCAGGATACTGACAGCCGCCGACCAGTTCACGTACACTTACGAATTCACCAACCTTTTTGACCTGTTCTTTCCCACGGTGTCAAAACGCGACTTTTTCGGCGTCCAGGGATCTTACACGTCTAAAAGGATGTTCTTTGAAAAAGCCGAGGTCATACCGTCTATGCCGATATCATATGAAGCAAACGATGAATTCCCGACGTCATTTTCTTATTCGGATGCCGGACCGGTCGTCGTCCCCGCCACCGGAGAATCCGGTTATCTGACTTCCACGGAAGCGGCACCTTCATCCGCTGAAACGCTTAAACCGGAGTTCGTGAGACCGTCTTTTATCAGCGAAGAAGCCATGGGATTGTACCGGCTGAAGCATTTTCCCGTGGTAGAGTATTCGGAATCTGTCTATCACAAAGGGACGCTCCTGAAAAAATACGAGGACTATGTCATAGATTATACTTACGGGACTATAACAGCCATGCTGGAAGACATGCCCACAAGCGATGATACTCTTTCTGTAAAATACAGCTATTACAACGTCTCGGGCGAATCCGAGGTCATATCAGGGATCGACAGCAAGGGGCCGTATGAGATGACCGAATATCCTGTCGTAAAGAACTCCGAGCGCATCGAGGTGGACGGCAAGAAGAACTTCAGGGGCCTGGATTACACGATAGATTATAATTCCGGAAAAATAACTTTTAACACAAAAATAAATGCCGCCTCAAAAATAAACGCTTCCTATTCCTTTGTGATACATACTGATGCTTTGGTCCCCCCGAGCAAAAGCTCATTCACTTTGGGGGCCACATATCTGAAAGAGTCCGCCAAAAAAGGCTCCGCCGCCGCAACAGCCACTCTTGTCGAAGCCAGAAAAGGAAGCGAGATAACGAACAATCTTCTCAACCTGAAGCATTTCCCTCTTGACCCGTCACAGACGGTATCCGTGACCGTGAACGGTACCCCTTTCGCTGATTTCTACGTGCCGACTTCAGAAGCAATAGGCCTTCATATGCCTTATCTGAACGATAAAGACGATGCGAGCGACGGCTATGCGACAGGCACATTAAAATTCACATCCACGCTTGACGCGTCAGCGGATATAGCGGTCAACTATGTTTACAAGAAAAGTATTTACGGAAAATTCAGCGGCCGCGGCAACGGGAGTACGGGACCTTATTATCTGACGAGCATCAACTCCGTAGTGCCGGCGACCGATACCAACATGCAGGTCAGGACTGACGGCAGTTCCGTCATCGATACATTTACGCGTAACAGCTCGAGAGAAGTAGCGGACGGCAAATACAAGATAAACTACAACTTCCCGTACACTCCCTACATAACTTTTAACGATCCGTTCCCTAACCAGAAGAAGTTCGACATAACGTTCTATTACATACCCGCGAGCGCGTCTGTCCAGGACAGCGACATCAACCACGACGTGACTGGCGTGAACACGAATATCACGATCGGACCCGACACCGTGATCGACGCGGCGGTCGGCATCAGCAGGACCGACCAGGTGATAATGTCGGAATCAACACAGGACACGATCATCGGGAACAACACCCGCGGACCGTACAGCCTGTCGCACAACAATATCATAGAGGGCTCGGAAAAGGTCTTTTTGAACAATTTCCAGATGAACAAGGACGTCGACTATTTTATGAACTATCAGAGCGGCCAGCTGAGTTTCTATTATCTCACGATAAAACCTGCGGATACGATGGTCATACAGTACGATTACCAGTCGTCGTCCGGAATATCAACAGGGTCTACCGTCAAGACCGGCGCCGCATACAGGGTCAATGCGGCCACAAAAGCCGGGCCGTTCTCGGTCGGTGCTTACATCAAAGAGATCAATGCCGATTATACTCCTTTCGAATCCACCAATATCGGCACCGGAAGCCAGCAGAAAAGGATCGATCTCGGGTACAGTTCCGGGGAATCTCTGTCCGTAGCCTCAAGCATACTCGAGACCAAGAGCCAGATCGGCACGTACACGGGCTATTACACCTGGAATACCGACAGGAACATAGGTATCGGCGTGAATCCTAAAGGCCTTGTCCAGATTAACATGAACTTCAGGAATTACAAGGTCATGGACGACATCCTGCCGGGATCGACAACGCATCAGTCAAACAACATCACGAACTCGCTCGCTTTTTCCGTCGTCCCAAAGAGCGTTGATTCGAAATACGTGGCTTTCACCAACAGGGAGGATTTCTCCAAGAGCGAGACGACCAACTTTCTCGACGACTCCGGCTCTACCGTCGGATTTTTCCATACCGCTAACACGCTCAACGTGGCAAAAAGGCTGGGGCTTGGGTATGAGTTCCAGTACAGCGAACCAAAAAATCATACCAGCGAGGGAGTGACCTACTGCGAGATCTCGCGCGACAGCACGTACAATGCGGACTGGGACCTCACTTTCGGATTTCTGAAGAAATTCTCGACAAGGGCAAGACTGATCCAGCACGACCAGCTGAATGCCCTGACACTGGCCAAAGTCTTTACAAAGAACGAATCCTATAATGTCGTCCTTGATCCGCTCAGCAACCTTTCGGCCACGTATGATAAGAACCGTACCGAAACATTAAGCGTCCAGGCAGACCAGGAAAACCCAAATACAGAAAAAGACAACTATTCTGTCAGGTTCACGCCATTTTCCGTCCTGTCACTTGCCTACGGCAGATCCGACGACAAATCCCTGCAGGAGGCCGGGACAAGGAGTAAGGGCGTGGCAAAGAATGTTTCCGTAGACTTCACTCCATTTTCTTTTCTCAAGCTGGGTTCGAGGTGGGATACGCAGGAACGTCAGTCTTCCGCGCCGAGCGGGAGCTCCGAAATAATAACCGATCTCAACTCGGAGACAAAGAACTTCAACGGCAGCATCACTCCTTTCGGCTTGTTCACGCTGAATTCGGACTATATAATCGAGGATTATAACAACAATACCAGCGACGGGATTATAACCACTAAGACCGAAAACACCACATTAAAATACGGCCTGAGTTTTTCCCCGGTATCGATCCTCAGCTTTTCCGGGAATTATGCGATGAAGACGACAAAAGACCTTATTTTGAACGCGGAACGCCCGAAAGAAAATTTAGACGCGCAGACCACCCTGAAGATATTTAGCTGGGGGAGCCTTGTCTACAACTGGCAGCAGGAAAGGAACAAAGGCGAAGTGCAGGCCGGGGTCGTCACAAACCTTGACATACTTAAGGTGACGAACAGCTATTCCTTCAACATCACCCTCCCTCAGGAAAGCCTGATATTGTCGAGCATCGTGCTTTCGGCGACATACAAGGAGGTCGACTATACGGACTACCTTATATCTTCAAATAATTTCAGGGCAAATATGATGACGTTCGAGGGGACGATCAACTTTTAACTCACCCCGCCTCTCTTGTCAAGAGAGGGGAAGGGGGTGAGTTATTTCAAAACAATAATCTTTCCCTTCGCGGTGCTGAATCCTCCGGAAGTATCCTTTGCGATTATCTGGTACAGGTAGACCCCGTTCGCCGCGGTCTCGCCGTTTTCGAGCATCCCGTCCCAGGTGAGGCCGTTATATCCCAACACTCCTGTCCGGCTGAATGCTTTCATCACCTCCCCGGACATGGAATATATCCTGACGGTGACATCGGCCGTTTTGGAAAGATAATACGAAAGGGTCATGCTTGAAGATCCCGGAGCGAAGGGGTTGGGGCACGTCTGACTGTCCGAGATAGACATGGATTCACGGGAGACGATCGAGATCGTGTTGTATGATGCCGGGGCTCCGGAAGGAGATGTCGATGTGTTCCCTGCCGCGTCCGAAGCAGAGATATAATAATCAACATTGCTTTTCACGTCCGAAGCTTGGATAACTGCAGAATAGTCCGAAGAACCGGTCTCCGCGGACATCGCTGATGTCGTCCAGACATTGTAAAGATTCCTGCAGGTCAGGTTGGCTGTCGGGATCAATGTCGTCTCGTCGGTCACTTTTGCCGTTATGGTGATCACGGTACCGAACTTCGAACTTGTCACCGGTGTATGCGTTATAACCGGCGCATCGGTGTCCGGTTTCATGGCGGCTACTACAGCCGCATAAGCGTCTGCCCTGCCGCTGCCGTAGTCATAATTGGGATATGACGGGACATCGGATCTTTGGGAAGCCGTTTCTTTAATTATCCTCTTGACGGAAGAAGGGCTGAGAGTGCTGTTCGCTGACAACATCAATGCTACGACTCCGGCTATGTGCGGCGATGCCATCGAAGTCCCGCTCATGGCCGTATACGCACCGTCCTTATACGAAGATACTATTGCTTTTCCGGGTGCACTGATATCCGGCTTTGAATATGTCGTGGTGCCCCATATGATCGGACCGCGCGAGCTGAAATCGCATATCAGGTCATTTGGATCTACCGCTCCCGCGCTTAACGCACTCGGGCAGTTTGCCGGGCTTGTGGTCGTTCCTGCTTCCGGTCCGTAATTTCCTATCGCTCCTACAACGATCACTCCGAGAAGGGTATTCCATCTTTCTACCTCAGTGTTCCAGAATGAATCCGCGTCCCCTTTTGAAGCTCCGAGAGACAGATTTATGACTTTTGCCTCATTTGTAATAAGCCACTCCACCCCTCCCGCCACCTGGGCGTATGAAGCGTTGCCCGCATCATCAAATACTTTGGCTATCAAAAGCGAGGCCGAGGGCGCGACACCGATATACGGGCCCGAAGCATTCCCGCCTGCCGTTATGCCCGCGACATGCGTGCCGTGGCCATCCACATCGTTTGCTGTATCGCTTGTCTTGGTCCCGAGATCGTCAAATGTCGCGGACTTTAATATCCTTGCGGAAAGGTCGGGATGCGTGACAAGACATCCGGTATCAGCGATGCCTATCTTCACGCCATTGCCTTTATTCCCGAACGTCGTCCATACCGCATCCGCTCTTATCTGGCTGATATTAGGCTCGATAGTCCCGGAAGAAGTCCTCGTGCCCAGCGGGACTGTCGTTACCGGCTCTTTGGGAAGGGAAAATTTTCTGTTGAGGATGATCTTTTCTATATCGCTTCTACCCGAAAGTTCTTTTATGGTCTTTGTATCGGCGGACACCGCGATGCAATTGATGCTCCACAGGGAATTGAACGCCCTGACACGCTTCCCGGTTCTTTCCCTGACGAGGAACTCGGTCACATCTTTCTGCGAGTTCCTTGAGATATTCTTCAGGAGCATTACCCTTGAAGCGGCATCCTGCGGCATCATCGAAATACCCGCCGGCTGTTTCATAAAGACGATCGCCGAGATCTTTTCGGACGAAGAAGCTGTCCTGATCCTATCTATAAGTTGGGGGTCTACCTGAGCCGCGAACAGGCTTGCCGTGAGAAGGGGGAGAACAAAAAAGACAGCTATAAATTTTTTCATAACTGCTTTTTAGTATAACAAAATTACAATGCCGGCACAAATTAACGGGCCGGCCGGCCCAATGCTGTTTTTTTCTTTGAATGCTTGGCCTTTTTTACCTTGGGCCGGATATTTTTTAGTTTTTTACTTTTAATGGCTTTCTTCTGCGCAATGTCCGGGCCTTTGAGGGCGACATTGAATTTATATGTTTCGCCTCTCTTGACATCGACCGTATTATTGACGGGAACGGCCGGCACAAAGTTCTGCGGCAGGGAATCAATATTTATATTCAAGGAATGCCTGCCTTCTTTGACATCGTATATCACGTAGGTCCCGTCGGCAGCTGTAGGATACGTGCTGCCGTCAAACACAATGCCTATGCCGGCGGCCGGGATATCTTTCCCGTCAAACTTTCCGCTCTTATTCATATCTTTGAACGCTCTGCCGGTGACGGACGACTTTGATATCAGGCCGAAATCAGCCTTCATCGTCCTGCCTGCCGCCAGCTGTAAGACCTGCGGGTTTTGAGAAGTTAAAATATACCCCTGTCCGGTCGAAGCCTGATCCATCATTACGCTGGCCTGCCCTGCCCTTACGGCTTTGATAATATAGAGCCCCTGGCCGTTCGTGATGACGGTCACGCCGGCGATCGATACTTTCACGCCCGCAAGTCCCGCCTCGCTGTCATTCTTGATGCCGTCGCCGTTTGAATCGATGAACACGCAACCCTGTATATCCCCGTATCCGTTCCACGCGATATCCGAAAGGAACGCTGTCTTTAGCCCGACATTGATATGTTTTTCATTCCTGTCGGTCAGGTTGGAGCCGGTGCCGCTGTAATCGGCTGTCTTGCCCCTGATATAGATCTTGGTATCTTCATCCGGCTGGTAACCCAGTTCGACATCCGCCCATATCTCGGTCACGTTGCCGTTGTTCTCGGTCCCGGTGTAATAGTTCGAGTTGACAACGGTGTAGAACGGCGTTTTACCGATCTTTGAATCATAGTTCAGCGTTATTTTGAAAAAACCGTTGTTCTCCACGGAGGAATTCGCCAGGTATGTCTTAACATCCCATTCTTTTTCAAAATTCATCCCGAGCGTTTCGGTCAGGCCCATCTGCAGTCCGACAGAAGATTTATCGTTCTGGTAATTAGATTCCGACGAACTTGAAAAAGAATATTTTGTCGGCTCGTATTTAAAGTACACAACGTCAGACCCGATGAACTTAAACCCGAGGGAAAGCTGGGAAATGGCGCCCTCTGCCAGACCGCCGCTGGTATAAGCCCTGTGGTCCTGCATCCACGGCGAATACAAAAACCTGCTGTTGGGCGCCAGAGTAAGTTCGATCTCGCCTCTCATGTCCTTGTTATAAGTGTTGCTGCCGGCATCCTGGAGATAAGAGTTTTTATACCTGCTGCCGTCCGCGCTCAAACGCACAAATGAGAGCGGCCTGTAAGTGCCCGAAAGGAATAGCCCCTCGATCCCCCTCATGCTCACCGTGTCCACCGGAGTCTGGAAATTCGCTGGAACATTCCTGTACGTGCCGCTTAGATAAAGGTTTGACCAATTATATATCGCCTTTGCCTGCCACGCTTTCAGCTCCGACTGGCTTGCGTACTCGCCGGCAAGGGTCACCTGGCTGAACGGATTATATCTCGCGCCGATGCCAAATATCGTCGGGCTCGCGGCCGAAGCCTCTGCCGTGGACATGACAGCGTTGACATTTACGTTGAAATTCGCGGTCGGCTTCAACATGACGTCCGCCCCCAAAAATGACTGTACGGGTCTCGTGTCGTTCCTCACTTCTTTCCCCCAGTATCCGTTGCCTCTTGCTCCGCCTGCCACCTTGACCTCTAACAGGTCGGAAAGTTTGGATTGCAGATACAATCCCTGATAATGGATGTAGGGAAGGGTTATATCAGAAAAATTTGCCGTGTTATCGCCGAACGCCACATAATTTTTGTCGTCCTTGATGTTAAATAACATCTGTGTCACGCCGTATTTGAAATTGTAGCTTTCGTACTGGATATAAGAATCTGTTTTCCCGAGCGGGGTGTCACCGGCCATCTTTATTTGGTTTATTGAACCGTTGTACGCCCACCTGTTATTTGCATACTGCGAGTTGGAGCTCCCGCCGTATGACATGAACATATAGTTGAACTTCAACGGCGAATAAGTCCTTCCCTGCCCTTCGATGGCAGCCGCGCTGTCTAAGGCGGACCTTCTCTCCACGACGACTTTAATAGTGTTGACATAACCGTCGCTGCCGAAGAGATATACAAAAGTAGAGCCGGGACCTCCGCCGATTATTTTGAAAGATGTCGAACTTATTTTGACCGCCTGCGCGATGTCGGGATTGGCGCTCAGGACCTTGTAAAGGTTTCCCGTGACGAACGTCTTTTCCTCGACGGGAGAGAGATTAACATAAGTTGTGCTTTTAGCAAATGACGGGGCAAGCAGGACCGCCGGGAATAAACAGCATAACAATATAGTTAATATATATTTTTTCATCATAATAATGGGCTTCCATCACGTTACATCGGCCTTACTTTCTTTTGCTGCCTCCGACAACGAGCTTGCAGACACCGGTCACTGGCGTCTTTGTCCCTAGATCGAGCGTGGCTATCACGCTGTATTCCCCTTCGGGAAGCGCGCCCGCCCAGTAAGCCTTCACCGGGATCCTTTCGCCCTGGAGCACATAGAATTTTTTTATGTCTATCTTCGCGTACAGTCTCGCGCTGTCGTCGGTTATTATGATGCTGCCTTCCGGGGAAACGGCCGAGTTGCCTTCATTTGCCACGGTAAAAATAGCTTCATACGGTTTCTTGGCTGAAAGTTTCTTGAAAGAAAGATTTGTTATCGCGGCTGCTTTCCTGGAGGCCCCCTGCGTTTCCGCGTAAACGATCGAGCCTATCCTTCCCAAAAGGATGACGTTAGACCTTTTTGTAGATGCCCGGCTGTCGAGCCTGGACTCAAAAAATATCACGGAGTAATACCCGCCCTGCGCCGTTGACGGCATAGAGATCGTGTATTTGACTTCCTGTGTCTTCCCGGAGCCCAGGATAAAATTTGTCGGGTAAAGCACTATCCAGTTAGCGCAAGAATACCGGGTCGTTCCCGCTTTTTTAAATTCCTTGCTCCGGTCTTTTAAAAATACCCAGTCTTCCGTATAAGCGTTCACCACGATATCGCCGCTTCCCCTGTTCTCCACCATGATCTTGCCGGACCTGCTGCTCCCGGGGCCCATCGTTTCCCAGATGCTCGGCGGATCAACATTAATTGAAAAGGCGGACGCTATCTGCGCAAGAAATACTAAACCTGCGATGGCTAAAAATACCTTTTTCAAATCTATATCCTCCTTTTTACTTCCTACTGTGTTACCGTAATTGTTACCGTCGTCGTATACGTGCCTGCCGTCTGGTTGTCCGGCATACCGATGCCGTATTTAAACTGGATCTCTGTGCCGAACGGAAGATTATTGTTATCATTTACAACATATGTTGTTTTTGAAGGGTCGGCGGGATCAAATACGGTTTTTACTCCTGATGTATAGACCAGCTCGTTCACAAGGGTGAAAGGCACATATCCGTCTCCCGCCTGATGATATAGACCTGCGCTGAAGTTTTCATTGTTTGCATTTTGATTTCCCGCATACGTGGACATCCACTTGAAAGCTGAATTAGGTATAGTCACGGTGGGCATGGTTGTATTTATTAGTTCCTGGTCAGCCTTGATATAGACCCTCCACACGTTCCCGTTGTCCGAGACCACCGAAAGCCTGTTGTGAAAACCCCCTCCCGCCGATATCTCTTTCCACTCGCCGAGCGTCATCGTCCCAAAATCAAGAGTATTGTCGCTCAATGTCATAGTCAGGGCATTTGAAGCCCCGCTAAGTATAGTTATCAAAAAACCTATTAATATTAATTTTTTCATCATATTATTCCAACCAACGCACATCATCAGTTGATCATTCCGTCATCGTGAACTTTACCGTCGTCGTGTAAACGCCCGGAGACTGGTTTTCGGGCACAGACAATTTGAACTTGAAATGATTGTTCGTGCCGCTGGGCAGGTTATTTTCTTCGCCTAGAGCGCTCGCATATACCAGCGACGGCGTCGGTGTCATGATATTGTTTCCGGTCCCGTACCATCTTCCCGCCCCGTCGGTCCAGCCTGTCCAGACAAACTTTGAATACGGGATCATGTACGAACCGTAAGAAAAAGGATTGCTCGCAGATACTTTGAGAAACCATGATTTTCCGCTGTTCGTCTTAGCCGTGACGGTCACCCCGGAAGGAGGGATGTTCCATTTCACCTCTCCTGGCTTCATCCTCCCAAAATCGATCATTCCCTGGTCTATGCTCAGCTCGAATATCGAGCTGACAGTCACCGTGAAGGTCGACTGCTGGGTTGAAGAAAGCGCAAAGCTTATACCTCCTGTCAGGATCACCGCGACCGCGATCAGACACAATAATTTTTTCATCTTTATTTCCCTCCTATTATTTATAGCTTTAAGACTTAAGTTTTAAGCTTTAAGCCAAAGTTTTTTTCTTTAAGCTTACCGCTTACAGCTTACTGCTTACTGCTATTCCGTCATCGTATACGTCACGGTCGTAGTGTACGTGCCTGCCAGCTGCGACGGGTTATCCGGTACTTGTACGCTGTATTTGAACTGTACCTCCGTTCCGTTAGGCATGCTGTTGTTATCTGCCGGGCCCGATGTGTAGACTCCCTGGTCCGAACCTGTAAAAGCCTGATATCCCTCTGCCGGCTGGTGCGTCAGACCGGAGCTCAAATTATTATACGGGGTGTTCTTGCTGCCCGCATAAGAGGACATCCAGCCGAAATTTGCCAGGGGTATTGAATTTGAACCGGAGGAAAGAGGTCCGCTTGCCTTTATTTTTAAATACCAGGCGCTTCCGGTATTTGATTTGCACACAACGGCATCCGCGTATCCAGATGTTGAAGGGACCTCTTTCCAGTCTCCCGGCCTTGAAGATCCAAAATCTACTGAAGACGTGTCTATCGACAGCGTAAAAACGCCGGATACTTTAACGCTTACATTTCCGCCCAGCGTGACCGTGGCCGCCTGACAGGCGACTGTCATTGCCGCTGCGCACAGCAGGGAAAAAATAAAGACTTTTCGTACCTTGGTCGATATCCTCATTCCTCTGATTCCTCGCTCCTTGTTACAAGCGATACATTATCCATTCTAATATTTGCCTCTCCGTCTTTTGAACTGGCTATCAGGATGAACTGCACCTGCAGAAGTCCGCCTGAGCCTTTGTTCTGGTCAAGATTGAGTATTCCATCTCCTCTTTTTGGATTTGACACAACAAAACTGGAGAATGGTATATAGATCTTTTTCCATCCTCTCCAGTCGACGTCCTGCTCGAATTTCCAAATATCATCCTTTAAGGGGATCCAGTCCCTGTCGTACTGCGTCTGCCAGCTTCCCTTGTCATCGTCATAAAGCTCGATTTTCAGTTTCCCGCTACCCGGACCGTACCCGTACACGCACATTTCCATCCCGGAGTAGCCTGACGCATCAACACCGATATAGGAGCCGACGCCGCCGCAGTACCAGTCGTTCGCGCTTCCTTTTATGACCATTGAATACTTGCCGCAGCTTTTGGCCACTTTGTCCCCTGGCCTGAAAGCGGGGTTCTTTTCGACGGACACGGTAACATAGCCGAAGTGCCACCACTCAGGGCTTTTCAAGTCGATATTGCTCTCAAAGTTGTCGATCAGCTTTGAACTCAACGCAACCGCAGCCGAGACGGAAACCGCAATAAGACTTGCTGCCAGTATCATCGCCATCACTCTCTTTTTCATTTGTTCACCCCCTTCTTTTTAGAAAAATATAACACCCTATCTATAAAGCGTCAATACGCTTCTATTTAGTTATCGAAAGTATTTTCGCGGGATTTCACTCATTTTATATATATCTTTAATTCAGCGGAATTTTGCTTATAAAATATTTAGACCCTGTCATCGCATCTTTCATCGCCTGTTTTGCCGAAGCGCTCGATTGTATCCTCCAGTCCGTTTCTTTATCGATATTGAACCAGTTGAATAATTTGATGCCGGCATATTTCGTCCTCAATTTATCAAAAGCGTCCTTTATCCAGTCGGATTTGCTGCCCCCGTCTTCGGTGGATGCCGTTTCCCCGATCATTATAGGCTTTCCGGAATGGTCTTCATATAATGTATTATAAGCGGAAAGAAATATCGAATCAAAATCCTGCCATGAGGTGCCGGCTGATGAAGTCCCCCAGTTGTAGCCGTCAACGCTGATCCAGTCGACATAAGCGTCCCCCGGATAATAATTCTCGGCCTTGTTCCAGTCATCCGCCGGCACGCTGTCAGCATTCACGTCCCACACCCACGTGACATTTTCAGCCCCCGCATCACGGAATATTGTATAGACATGTCTCCAGGCGCTTATATATTTTGCCGGTCCGCCTGACGATCCTCCGTTGTGCGATCCGTCCCAGGGATACCAGTTCCCGTTCATCTCGTGCGCGAACCTTACAAAGATCGGGTACTTAAAATTTTTGGCTGAAACCGCCCATGAATTTATATAAGTATCGAAGTCCCCGTCAATTATGTTCTGCAATGAATAGCTTTCATCCGGTATAACGCCTTTCCACGGCTCCCAGGTTATACAGGGAATGCTCCCGTTGGCAATAACACTGTCGCAGTCCGTCTTTGGAAAATCCTGGGTAAAATTGATGTACCACATGACACAGGCAAGCTTTGTCCCGATATCGCTCTCGTAACCGGAGATGTTTGTGGTGCCGGTGACAAAAGCGCCGATATAACAACCTGAAGGGTCGGCAGCTATCTTTCCATAGACCTTATCTGAAGA
This sequence comes from Candidatus Saganbacteria bacterium, assembly GCA_026387835.1. Taxonomy (NCBI): domain Bacteria; kingdom Bacillati; species Candidatus Saganbacteria bacterium. The sequence goes on along the minus strand of JAPLKZ010000011.1, from coordinate 62,340 downwards.
CGAAGAGTATTTCTCGCATCCCGAATGTACGGCCAAAAATAATGATGCGGCCAGTATTATAAGGACACTGAATGATCTGTTATTTGGCAAATTCCAGTTCGCCCCAGACCCCTGGGTCCTTGTAGAAATAATAATCCCCGTTCCATACCATCTGAAGGTCCCTGTCGCGTAAGCTGGCACTGTCTATAGCACAGTCAAATCCAATCTTCTGACCGTTTGAAGGCCTGAAACTGCCCATGGCAGCCCACGGCAATTTTGCCTCAAGTATATAACCGTTTTTGCCGATTGTCTTCACTACTGCAATATCCGCATTTTCTGGTGCAAGTGAATTGGTCCATATCCATACTGATGGCCTGACTAGTTTACCGTTACCGCTGCTGAAACCAATCTGAAAATCTTTGTCCCCTAGTTTTGATCTTTCATAATTATCAAGTCCGAGGCAAATTTCTATTGCATCGCCGTTCCAGATATTCTTTCCCTTCTTTGAATTGATCAACGGGTTTTTGTCAGTAACATCTGCAGCAATATAAAGGTTATCGTTGTCCCACTTTAAATAGACCTTTGCACTGAGGTCTGAAGGACTTTTCCATAGATTTGCACCTTCCTGGATTTGGGATTCCTGATCTATCGTCATAAATGAATCGGTCATCCAGTCAGATATATCCGCATCGATCTTAACGGATGTTGAGGCATACCTTGCAACAGCTTTTTTCTTTTCTATCCCGAATTTAAAAGCCTGTTTAATATCCGCGATCCCAGCTGATGAAGCTGTAAAATACGGGTCTTTAATCAGAGTTTTAAAAGCTGCCAGAGTTTTGGGCGTGCTTTCGATCCTCCAGTCAGCCTCTTTTTTTTCGTCAAACCAGTTAATGGCCTTTATGTAGGGCATCTTTTTCAGCTCTTCGTTCATATCAAGTATCCATCCGGCTTTGTCGTCGCCCAGGTCGGCGCTCGCGAACTCGGCTATCATTATCGGTTTTGTCGGGTGCGCCCTCCAGAGGCTCCTTGAGACATCCCTGAAAAGCTCCTTGAAGCTCTGCCACTGGCTCCACGGCTGGGTGACGCCCCAGTTATAGCCGTCTATGCCGATCCAGTCGACATATTCGTCCCCGGGATAAGCAAGCTCCATATCATTCCATTTTTCCTGCGGCCACGATTCCCTCATCGGGCACCAGACGAACATCGCATTGTCGGCGCCTTCTTCATTAAAAATGTTTTTCACGTGCCTGAAAGCATCAACATATTTTTTCGGGTCTTTGCCGTTGTTGACGACACACCACGGATATCCTTCGATATTGAACTCATGCCCCCATCTGATAAAGATCGGTTTTCCCCAGTTTCTCACATCCTGCGCGTACTGCCTGATATGCGAGTCCCACTCACCCGCCAAAATATTGCCGAGTTTGATCTTTTCTTTGTCAGACCACAGCCAGGGCTCCCAGACGATGTGCGGCACTGCACCTTTCCTGACTACCTTGTCGCAGAGGCTTTTATTAAAAGTCGTGCTCCAATCCTGGTACCACATGATGACCGAAAATTTTTTCCCTGTCTTTTTTTCAAGGCTGTTTATGAGGCCCATATTTCCGGGAGCACCTTGCCTGAATATTCCAAAATAACACGCCTGATTAACGGCTGCGCTGACCTTATCCTGTGCCAAGGCCACCGAAACGGCCCCGCACAAGATAATTGCGGACATGAAAACAAGAACTGATTTCTTCATCATCATCCCCTTTCTATTTGCGCCCTGATCTTTTATCCTTTAACTGCGCCTGCCGTCAGGCCTTTGACTATATGTTTCTGCAGCATGAAGAACAGCACCATCACGGGTATCGTCGCGACCGTTGCCGCCGCCATCATAAGGTCGAACCTGTTCTGGTAATTACCGACGAACAATCTTATGCCTACCGGTATCGTCATGGTGTCGGCATTGCATAATACCCAGGCGAACATCAGCTCGTCCCAAGCCGTCAGAAAGACATATATGCCGGTCGCGATTATCCCGGGTACCGCAAGCGGAAGAACAATATACCAGAATACCTGCAAAGGCGAAGCCCCGTCGATACGCGCCGCTTCTTCCAGTTCGACTGGTATTGCCGCGAAAAATCCTCTCAGTATCCATATCGAGAACGGGATAAAGAAGGCGCTGTATATCATTATCAGGCCCATGTACGTCCCTTTCATGGGCACCCCCGTCCATTGTGTGAATTTTGTGAACATTATATAGATCGGGATGAGATACATTATCGCCGGTATCATCTGGGTGGCCAGGACCCCGATGCTGAAGAATTTGTTCCCGGGGAAATCGAACCTCGCGAGCGAGTAAGCCGCGAGAGTCGCGAATATCATCGCGAGCAGCATCGTTATCCCGCATATTATGATGGAGTTCTTGAGATAAAGAGCGAAATTTATATTCTTCCACAGGTCTATATAATTTCTCCACCTTATAAGGATATGCCCTTCTCCCGCTTTTAACGTCTGCGACGGCGCGTTGTTCGCGCCAAGAAAACTTATCCTTCCGCCGCTTGACCCGAGCATGATGCCTTTTTCAGTTTTTGCCATCCCGAACACATCTCCGTGCACGAAACCTTTTTCGTTTGAGCCTTGCACCGGGACGAACAAGCTTTCAATATTTTTAATGTTCCCGGTAGAAGTGTCTATTATAGAAAGCCCGTTGTTGAGCCCTGCAAATATCCTGTTCCCGTCGGTAAGAATGTTATTGGCCCTGTCCGACAGAAGTCCGGATGCTTGGTTGTATATCTTTATGACCTTTCCGGCCGACGGAGAAAAACCGAATATCCCCGAAGATGTTGAAAGCAGTATTTCATCCTTGAAAAGGACCATTTTTTTGATGTCAACGGGAGGGATACCAAGATCGTTGCCGTTATAGGTCTTTACGGACTGTCCGGTCTTTTTGTCGCAGACTATCAGCCCCTTGTTCGTGCCTATCCATATCTGTCCCCCGAAGAGCACCGCCGAAGCCGCCTGGCACGGGGAGAGAGGCCCGCCGAAAGAAATAGTACCGGAAAAAGTCCTTGTCGGCTTGTCAAATTTGTAAAGTTTTTCGACCCCCTTTTGCTGAAAACCCATATAGATCGTATTCTCATCCTGCAGCAGAAATGTCGATACAATTTTTGATATATCTTTCCCTTCGACATCGGCATCAAAACGTCTCTTTTTTGAAAGGTCATCCATGGAAATTTGGACAAGCCCTTTGTCGGAAGAGCCGGCCCAGATATTAACATCATCCGTAATATAGCTCGTGGCCATCGACTTTATGGACCCGCGTTTTATCAGCTCATTTGTGCTGATATCAAATTTATTCAGCCCGCCGTCGGCTGTGAGCACAAAGAGGCTTTTCCCTCTCTGTTCCATGTAGACCGCGTCGTTGCTCGCCCTGCCGAAAGGGATCTTTCCCAGCAGAATCTCGGTATTGCTTTTAAAAGAAGAAAAAACCATCCAGAAAATAGGAAAAAGGGTAATAATCAGAAAGACTACCATCACTACGTCAGTAGCTCTTTTTGTTATGCGCTGCCTCATGTAATAAGGCAAGTTGAACATTTTACATCATTTCCTCTGATTTTTTATAGAACCTGAACCAGAAATTGACGATTATTATCATAAAGAACATCAAAAGCACGGAAGCTGCCGCGCCCACACCGAAAGCCCATTGCTGGAACGTATTCCTGAATATGTTCGTCATCATAAGGTCTCCCCACTCGCCGGGGTATCCGGCGCCGAACCCGAACATCATTATCACGATATTGAAAGAATAAGTGTTGTATATAAGACCGAAAAGTATCAATATCGCCCAGACCGGTTTCAGCATCGGAAAAGTGATCGTCCAGAATTTTTTCCAGGCTGACGCTCCGTCGATCTCCGCCGCTTCGTAAAGCTCGTCCGGTATCGACTGCATCCCGGCAAGAAGCATGAGCATGGAAAGCGGCCAGTAACGCCAGATCGTCGGTATTATTATCGCCCACAAAGTGTTGGGGCCGAGAAGCCAGAACGGCTTGGAAGGCAAAAGATGGAGCCAGTCTACAAGCAGTATGTTTATCACGCCGATCTCCTTCTGCCACATGAACCCCCACAGAAGGCCGGTCACGTATGTCGGAACGACCCACGGGAAAAGGAACAGCGCCCTTACTATGTTTTTTCCTCTGAACTTTCTGTTCACCATAAGAGCGACCACCATGCCGACCGCTATGGTGCCGATGGTGACCAGGACCGTATAGATCACCGTATTCCTGATCGCTTCCAGCAGTCCGATGCGTATCGGGCTGTTCGCGTTCACGATGATCTCATAATAGTTCTCAAGGCCCACGAAAGGCGCCATAAGGTACTGGCTTAAAGTGAATTGATTGAGCCTCAGAAAAGACATGTAGATCGCCTGGAATATCGGAAATATGTGAAGGAACAGCATCCCTATGAAAGTCGGCAGAATAAAATAATAGGCGAACCTGTACTTAACTATCTGCGACCAGAGATTTTTTTGCACAAAATCACTCCCATATAAATTCTGCGTTGAACTGTTTAATCTCTTTTGGGATTTTTTCCAGGATCAGCTCTTCCGTATTGGCCGAGAGAAAAGCGCCAAAAGCATCATAAACCTCCATCACCATTTCGCACGGACCTTCTTTGGCGGATGAAGGCAGTTCCAGTCCTTTTGTATTTGAATATACAATATTTGTTATCTCCTTGCAAGTGTCCCTTTCGATATCTATCATTACATTACTATATCTTATTAATACCTTACCGCCTCTTTTGACGGAGATCGCCAGCTTTGCGCCGTAAAAATCCCTGAAATAGTCGTTCACGACCCAGAACTGGCCTTCGATCCTGTTCCCCGGCCCGAAAGTCCTCCTCTGGAGCGACGCGATGACAAGCACCGGCTGGAAACATGTCTTAAGAGTGAAAAAACCTTTTTTGGGGTTCCTGAAATAGTCCGTCACTGAGTATGAGACGGCCGGCCACGGCTCGAGCAGCATGAAATGGAACATTCCGGATATCTCGCTTCCTTTGTGCTGGCGGTATCTTTCGACCGCGTATTTTATCAGGCCGGACTGGTAAGCCTGGCTGTTTTTTATGAATTCATTTATGCTTTTACCGCGTCTGACGCCGGCGATATGGAACGTCTGCTCGTAGACAAAATCCCTGTACGCCCATATGCCCCATTTTGGCGGCCAGAGATCCTTTTTTTCGAACATTTTTTTTAATGTATCGATCCCGGGCAGCGCCTGCGCGCCGAATTCCGTCGGGAAAGGCTTGCCGGGAAGAGCGAAATAATACCGGTAGTGCCCCCAGAACCATCCGGGATACGGGTGCTCGTGAAAATCGGACGCCTTTATTGTTATTCTTGTCCGGTCTTCTTCTTTCACGGCCTGATACAGGGCGGAATCGATGGCCTTTCCCGTGACGACCGGTTCATTGTGGCAGCACCAGAGCATGACACACGGATTATTGTGAAGAAGATTTACCATGTCTTTTATCTGCCTGCACGCTTCTTCGATGAATTCCCGGGTGTCCACGTATTCCCACTGGAGCGGAAAATCCTGCCATACCATTATTCCGGCCTCGTCAAGCGCGTCATATAATTCCTTCCTGTTTATATGAGCATGGACCCTTACCGCATTGCAGTTCGCGTCCTTGATGATCCCGACATCCTTTTTTATGCGTTCAGCCGTATAAGTAGAAAGATATTCCTCGGGGATGATGTTCGATCCCCTGATAAATATTTTTCTGCCGTTGAGTATCCATCCTTTATCTTTTTCCGATATCTTTATTTCCCTGATCCCGAACCTCTGGACGGCCTCCGATACCGGCTGTCCGGCGGACGGGACAAACAGTTTTGCGTTCATTACATACAGGTTCTGCTCGCCGTGGTCCCACGGCCACCATAAGAACGGATTTCTTATCTCAATTTTTGTCTTGCAGACATTTACACCCGGCAGTACGGCGGCGTCCAGTTCAATTTTTTTTACGGGCGAAGGCTGTTTGTCGGACGTCAAAAGCCAGTAGGATATTTCTAACTCAACCTTTGCAGAAATATCGTTATTTGACTTATTTTCAATAAATATTTCAACGTCTAATTCGGCAGTTTTATAATTATCTTTAAGTACCGGACTGACTTTTATTCCTGAGATCCTTACCTTCGGAAGTATTGAAATAGAGACATCGTTCCATATACCTCCGGTACCATGGGACTGCCCAAGCTTTTCAGACCAGGCCCCTGGCCTGACATCGTGATGGCCAAATACTCCCTTGATAAGTTTTTTTTTGTGCGGCCAATCGTCCTTTCCTGTCTTTTCCGCAGGCGAAGATACTTTTACGATCAGAATGTTTTTGGTTTTTTTGCCGGCCTTGTCCGCAACATCGAATTCAAACGGCTGAAAATATCCTTCGTGTTCCCCTAAATATTCTCCGTTCAGCCAGACTTTACAAAAATAGTCCGCTCCCATGAAATGGAGGATCGCGTCTTCATCATCAGAAATATCCACCTTATCGATTTCTCTGTAAAACCACACAGTCCCGCTGTAGTTTTCTATCCCAGCGGTCTCCCAGTTTGACGGGACACTGATCTTTTTGGCTTTTTTGAATTTTTGCGGGGACCTGAAATAACCTTCACTCTCGCCGATGTCTTTCGGGTCTTTTATGAACTGCCACTGACCATTGAGGTCGATCGGTCTCATTAATGACATTTTACTATAACGCCTTAGCAAAATGGGTGAAATTTCCTTAAAATACCGGCGACAACTATGCAGATGGGAACAAGCAATAAGCATGGGAAGCCCGAGCTGTTGTTTGTAAAGATATTAATATGGGATTATCGGTAAATAGCGAAAAACATCTGTCTGTTCGCATAAGGTCGGCATTGACCGGATTTCGTCCTGCGCAAATTCCCGGACCTGCAGTGGCAAAGCCGATGGACAGGTCATTTTCTCTCTCTGTCGTTATCCCGGCATTCAACGAGGCAAAACGTATAGGCCCGACCATCGAAAGTATCCTCGGCTTTTCATGCGCGGGGTTAAGCATTGCCGATATATTGGTAGTCGACGACGGCAGCACTGACAGGACATCCGACATCGTCTCTTCCTTCGCGGGAAGCGGCCGCGTGCAGATCACGGGGCCCAGGTCCAATATGGGGAAGGGATTTTCTGTCAGGGAGGGCATGCTCCGGACAAAAAGCGATCTTGCGCTTTTCATGGACGCGGACAATGCGACCAAGATAGGCGAGATGCAAAATTTTATCCCGTGTTTTGATGCCGGGTCCGACATCGTGATCGGTTCAAGGATGCTGCCGCAGTCAAACATTTTACGTCACCAGCCTTTTTACAGGGAACTTTTAGACTGGCTTTTCAGTGAGACCGCGATATTTGCGACCGGGCTCAACATCCGCGACACGCAATGCGGTTTCAAATGTTTAACTCGGCTGGCAGTAAAAGAAGTTTTCGCGCGGCAGACCGTGAACGGCTGGGGGTTTGATGTCGAGGTCCTTTATATCGCTCACAAGCTGGGATTTAAGATCACGGAATCGCCGGTATCATGGGATAACGATATACACTCAAAAGTAAATCCGTTGAATGACGGCTATAAAATGCTGATGAGCATCTTAACAACAGTAAAACAACATAAAGGTTTGAAAAAAGCAAGTAATAGGCGGTAAAAATAAATATGTTTAGCGCAAATTGTCCTCTGCCGTAAAATTCCGCCGAAAAATATCGGCTTCTCATATTTGCCGTCGATTTTAAATATATTAATAATAAGTGAAATTTCGTGGTAAATGTGACGATAAACTAATGGAAGCGCGAATTAAATATGGGAACACATTTTGCATCGAAAAATCTGCCGGTCAGCCTTGTCGCTCCTAGACCGATAAGGATCAGCGCGGTCATGGGGTCAAGGCGGGATGTGATCGGCCTCGGACCGGTAATTGCGGCCGCAAGAAAGAATCCCGGGATGTTTCAGATGACCCTGATCAATTCCGGTACAGATACCGGGATTGAATCATATTTGCGCCTTTTCGGTATAAAAGATTTTGACAGGGATTTTCATTTAGGCGGCCGCGCAATATCTCAGGCATCATTGGTCAGCGGGACATTAAAAAATCTTAATTCGGTTTTGTCGGGCTCCGATACGGACATCATTTTATTGCATGGCGACTCGAACGTGGCATTTTCCGGAGCCTTGTTTTCTAAATACAGCGGCATACCCGCTGTCCATATTAGAAATTACTGCAGTATGATGATGTCGAGCTCGCTCACAAGGATATTTGCCAGAAGAACGATCGAAGATACCGCCTTTTTACAATTCTGCCCCACAACCACGCCGGAAGGGCTTCAGCCGGACACACGCGATCCCTCAAAAGTGATTTTCGCCGGCAGCACGATCGTTGATGCCCTGGCCATTGCGGGAAAAAAGGTGACTAGATATATTGATAAAAAACTTTTGGATAAAAGGTTCGTGCTGGTAAGCATCAAGAACCCCGATAACTTTGGCGATCCGTTCAAATATTTCCTTTTTGCGCTAAAGGCCTTTGCCCATAACTTTGCAGATCATAACGTTGTTCTATCTCTGCCGGAAATATCGACATTGCATAGAGCCGCATCGTCCATCCTGGGATCGCTCGACAACGTGATCATACAGTCTCCTTACTCTTACAGGAATTTTACCCACATGATGAGATACTGCAGTTTCATAGTCTCGGATTCGCAGAACATGCAGATCGAAACGGCTCATTTGGGTAAGCCCATGGTCTTTGCCAACAGTGTTGAAATTCCGCAGAAAACCACCCTGCCAAATCTCTGTTTCGGAAGTATATCGAACTGGGAAAACTTGTTCCGTGTCATGTCCGAACTTGCGAGAGACCGGAAGAAGCTGGCAAGTTATTCTGTCGCGTCCCGGATCTTCGGGGACGGCTCGGCCTCAGCCGGAATATTAGAAAAAATAGCCGCTGTCCTCCGGCCCGGTGAGAGATTTCTTTCCCATGGCGATCGTTGTCTGGCTTTGAGAGCTGATGCCCCTAATCCGTTAAAAAAATACGGCGGGGTCCGCTGGAAAGCCGTTAGATCGGTGCCGCAACAATCGTATCTGTCAAAATTCAAAAGATGTCATCTCGGAACAGAAAGTTGGCTGCTTGATTCCGGGATCCAGTCGCGCTCTAGCAGTCGTCTCTTTCGCGGCGGTTTTTTTGCCTATCTTGATCCTGCGATCAACAGGTACTCGTTCATATATCCTGAAATAACCGGCTATGGCCTGACAGCACTTGCAAATATCGCTAAACATCATCAGCTGTCAAAAACGATCCATTTACCGGAAAAAATCTATTCGCATTCGTTGGCAGCGTTTAACTGGCTGGAAAGGAATTCTTTGTCTATTGAATCTACGCCTGCCGAAGGCGCCTGCATCGCTTTTCCGTCAAGATTATACCCCGATCAGGATAGAGCGGGAAATCCTCTTAACGACCTTCTTTATACATTCGACAACGGTATGATAATGGACGGGCTCATGAATATGTTCTCGATCACGGGTAACAAAAGGTTTGCCGAGATGGCCGAAAATATCTTTTATTTCCTTATGAAAATGCGAAGAAGGGATGGCAGTCTCTTGGCGTTTTTTGACACCGTGCGCGCGGAGGGCGTGAGTATTCCCCGCCTGAACTGGTCCATGTTTTCGGGATCTTACCACGCTAAGCTTGCCATGCCGCTATTAAAATATTCCCGCGAAACAGGGAACTCTCTTGCCATGAAGATGGCTGTTTCCCTTTGTGACAATGCGGTCGAGGACCAGGACGCCAGCGGAAGATTTTTTACAAATATGTCAGAGCGCGGAACATCTAAATCCACGCAGCTCCACCCTCACTGCTATACGGCGGAAGGCCTTTTATATGCCGCATTGCACTTAAAAAAAACAGATCCAAGAAAAACTGAACGATATATGGGGTCGGCTGTCAGAGCGGTAAAATGGATATTTGACATACAGAACCAAACGACCGGCGGCATTCCGCAGGCTTTCTCGGAATGCGGAGTTTCCTATTCCGAAAGGAGCGATACCCTTGCCCAGGCGCTGAGGCTTGCCTGCCTTATAAATCTGCATCAGCCGCATACAATCGATGAGAATAGAATTCACCTGCTTGCTAATAAACTTCTGCTTTTTTATAACAATTCGGGCAACAGAAGGATAAAAGGAGGCTTTGTATACGGATTCGGCGCTAAAGGGGAAGAGATAAATCACTGCAACTCCTGGTGTACTATGTTCGCCATGCAGGCTCTTCATCTTTATTTTAATATGCTTAAGGGCAAGGCCAAGACCGCGGTCGAAGAAACCAAAATGATAATTTGATATATGATAAAAATAGAACACGATCCTACCGCAAGCCGGCCCTTCGTGCCAAGGACCTTGTGCTTTGTCGCGGGGACAAGGCCGGAGATCATTAAAATAGCTCCTGTACTGAAACGGTTAACTGCTCCGGATTGTTCATATTTCAAGTCTTTATTGCTCTTGACCGGGCAGCACAGAGAGATCGCTGATTCTGCCATCGCGTCTTTCGGCATAACCGGTCGTTTCATTTCCTATCTGCCTAAATTCAAGAACAAAGGACTTCACTCTTCGTTTGCAATAATGACCGATTCGCTGGGAAGGTTCTTTGAGAGGATGATGCCGGATATGGTCATCGTGCAGGGAGACACTGTCAGCACGCTCGCGGCTTCCGTTGCCGCGTCTTTTCACAAGGTCCCGGTAAGCCATATCGAAGCCGGGCTTAGAAGCAACGATCTCCTGTCCCCTTTTCCGGAAGAGTTTTGCAGGAGGATGGTCTCCCCCATAGCTTCATTTAACTTTGCCCCGACCAAAACAGCGGCAAAAAACCTGATCAACTGCGGCGTGCCGAAAGAAAGGATCCTGGTCACCGGCAACACGGTAACAGACGCGGTCAAAATGGTCCTTAAAGGAACGGAAGCGCCGCCCGCGGTCTCTGAACTGATAGACCCGGCCAGAAAAAATATACTGGTGACCCTGCACAGGAGAGAGAACCAGGGCAGACAAATGGTGAAGATGTTCAATTCTATCGGACGTTTAGCCGAAAATAATCCTGATAAAGTGAATATCATTTTCCCTGTCCATCCGAGCCCGGCAGTAAAAGAAGCTCTCCGGAAGAGTGATCTGCATAATTTTCACAATGTAAGGCTGATAGAACCGTTAGATTATCTGACGATGCTGCATGTGATGAGGTCCTGCTATTTTATCATGACGGATTCCGGCGGCATCGTGGAAGAAGCGCCGTCTTTCGGGGTCCCCGTGCTGATACTCAGGGATACTACGGAAAGGCCCGAAGCTATTTGGAGCAACAATGCCAGGCTTACAGGGACCGATCCTTCGGACATCTATAGAGACGCGAAAAGATTGTTAACAGACCGAAGTTTTTATAATGGGATGGCGGTCCAGTCAAATCCATACGGGGACGGCAAGGCATCAGAGAGGATCTACAGGGCTTTTCTTTACATGTTCGATTTTACCGGCGAAGAACCGAAAAAATTCATTTTTCATCGTCATATGAAAGGAGAAAAGTTATGAGCGGAAGGGTTATGGCGATCGTGCTCTCTGCGGGGTTGGGCAATAGGGTCGGAAGTCTGACCACCGAGATCAACAAGTGGCCTATGGCAAAACCCAGGTTCCCGATATTAGACACCCCGGTAATGCACCATACTGTACTTGAGCTGCAAAGACTCAAGGAGGTATCTCCGATACTTATAAACCTGTGGAACCATCCCGACACAATAAGATCTTATTACGAAAATATCGTAAAATTACCGGATCTCATCAAGCTCCATAACCAGGATGCAATGCACGGAACAATGGGAGATACGGTCAAACTGGCCGTGGAAAAGGCAGGCATACAGGATGAAGATGACCTGGTAGTGACATGCGGCGATATACTCTGTGATGCTGATCTTGCAAAATTGCTTGAGACACACCGCCGGACAGGGGCGGATATTACGGAACTCTTTAATGCCGTCCCCTGGAAAGAGGTCCCTAAATACGGCACCGTCCGTCTGGAAAATATGCCGCAGAAGCGTGACAGGGCGCCGAAGGAGTCTTTTGAAGATTATGAAAAATATTTAAAACTATATGGGCACGAGATTGACGGGTTTATTGCCCGAAGCACACCCTTTATGTCCCATAAAGTAGTATGCTTCAAGGAAAAGATACCCGTCGACACATGCTGCAGTAATCTTAATGACACCTCTATCGGGGTCATGAAAGGAAAATTCATAAGGGACCTATATGACATATGGAAAGAACAAATGAAAGCAGGGAAGGAAGATGATTTCAAGGATTTTGCCCGTCATGTCTTTCCCTTCGCGATAGAAAAGAGGCTCAATTTCCAGGGAGTGATACTGCCGCCTGCCAACTATTGGATAGACGTGGGCGACCTGGGCAAGCTATGGCTGGCTATAATGGATACCCTGGACGGATACTTTGACAGGTCCATGTGGATAAAATTGGCTTCTTCTGAAAATAATTTGGTCACATCCAAAAAGATCGCTTTCATAGATCCCACCGCAAAAGTCGATAAAACCGCAACTTTGATCGCGCCTTATTATATAGGTGCGGGAGCGGTTATCGGGCCCGGCGTTCGTATCGAAAGAGCTTCTATCGCGAGCCATGCTATTGTCGGAGCGAACGCTGAGGTAAGGTCTGCGGTCATACTTGAAACAGCGTATCATTTCGGCCTGAAAGGTGACGGAATAGGCGAATGCGACCGGACAAGGGTGCTGCTCGGCACGGGAGACACGGGAGCAAAGCTTGAAAGAAGTATTCTTGCCAGCGGGACGATACCTCATAATTTGACTGTCCGTGACAGCATAGCTTTTATGGCTCCGGACGGCCACACTGTGATATCGCCTATCGGCATGAACCCTGATATCTCAATAAAGAGAGCGCGGGGGGGCGATAGAGTATTTTCTGTAGAGTAAAAATAGGCCGGGTTGGGCTGTCGCGCATCGAAAAAGGCCTTGGGACTTAAGATACATTTTGATATGAAGCCGTAAGTATTTCTTCCGCTTGACAGAGATAAATTCCATAAATGAAAATTGCCTGAAATTTCCATAATATCCGCTCGATAGATATTCACCAAGGAAGAAGGAGGAAATTAACATGGCCATATCGGCAACAATAGATCGTTCACAGGTCAGGCTCGGACATTTTAACGGCTTACGAACAAGGATCGCGCATCCGCTGGTGGCGGGTTCTTTCGCAAGAGAAGTCGGCATCCTGTCGCGTCAAAGCGACGTCGCTCTAAAATTTCAAGGCGCGAACTTAGTTGCAAAGTCACCGCTCGGAGAAGCAGAGCTTTCAAATCCTCTTTATTCAGGATTGCTTGCAAGGGCGGGGATAACAGGAATAGATATCCCAAAAGGAATATCCGTTGATACGCTTAGCGGGATGTTTAAGACCTTAACGACAAGGCCGTATCCGGCTTCTGAAAGATTACTGGCGGATGTGCCTGTGTCGTTTAATATCGAAGGGGGCGGCGCGAGGATGCCATTCACGTGGAAAGAGTTTTATGCACATGCGGAGCCTTACGAACCTATGGATCCTTATAAACATAAGGGATATGTTGTTGGATTATGCTGTTCCCTGACATTATTCATATTCGCTTGCGCCATTAACAATGCAAATGGTAATTATTTTAACTTTTTAAAAGTGATGGGCTTATCTTCTTTGCCTTTACTCTCCGTCGGGCTTATAGACTTGATACGATATGGGAATCGGAAACTGTCCGTGCACAGGGAAATTCTGCAACGTGCACTTGCTCAATATAAATCTCTTGGGGAATTTTTATTTAACTCCAGTCTGCCAGATAATTTCCAGTTTGCCATTTATGGCCTTTTTAACCCATGCGGGTTTCACGGTCTGGAAAAATACATTCTCGCGTTATCTGCCAAGCAATTGTCTCTTTTGGCTACCACATGGACATCATCTCCCATTGATAGGCCGGACTACAGTGGACAGATGATACTTGGAGCTTATGACAATCTAAAAAGAAAAGGGCTCTTGACTGAAGCTGATTTAACTGTTTTGGCCGGTAGTCGGTTTGGCTCTGTTCAATCAAGAGTTTTAGATAATCCTTTAACAAACAAAGATACTTTAATGGTCGTTGCAAAGAGCCAAGTAGTACATGGTTACATAGCCAGACAAGCTTATGAAAGTTTGGACAAAAGAGGGCTCTTGTCCGAAGCCGATTTAACGGCTTTAGCTGGCAGTCCCAATGTGAGTGTTCAAGAACGAGTTGCGGAAAATCCCCAGACAAACAAAGATGCTTTAATGCTCCTGGCAAAAAGTGCAACAAGCGGAGAGGTGGCAGTAAGAGCTTATGACAATCTAGATAGAAGAGGGCTCTTGACTAAAGCCGATTTAAGTGTTTTGTCGGATGCCCGATTTGCCTTTGTTCAAAAACTACTCGTAGCTAACAAAGATATCTTAATGGTTCTTGCAAAGGGGGAGGATTATGCAGGGGCACAACGTGCTTATGAAGTTTTGGAAAAAAGAGGGCTCTTGACTGAGGCCGATTTAACTGTTTTGGCCGGCAGCAAATCTCTTTCTGTTCCAAGCCGAGTTGCGGAAAATCCACTAACAAACAAGGATGTTTTAATGGCCCTTGCAAAGAACGAGGCAAATGATTTTACAGCCCGACTAGCTTATGACAATCTAAATAAAAGAGGGCTCTTGTCCGAAGCAGATTTAACAGCTTTGGCCGATAGTAAGTCTGCTGGTGTTCTATTAAGTGTTTTGAATAATCCTTTATCAAGCAAAGACAGTATTGTTGTCGCAAAAATAATTTCTGGATCAACCTCAAAATCTAGGGTAATTGTCTCCCCGGGAGTCTATCAAGTCTATGATGAGAGTGCCTATATGGAGGATGATGTTAACAAAAGGACTAAAGAAGTTTGTCCTCCTATACCAGAAACTTCACATCATGAATATACTTCAAGCGACATTAAATTTGCTGTTGATATTCTGGCTGCACATCCCGCCGCAAAAAGACAGGAGATCCTTCAGGAATTGCAGAAAATCAATTCTGAATTGGCAGCGAAATTAGAGTAAGTTTTTGTGTTGGTAATATCGCGGCGAGTCGTGATTATTCCCGACCCGAGAGGGTTGCCATGTCCCCATACTTTTCTAAACACAGATCAAATCAACTGAAATTTCACGAAAATGGTGCCGATAGATAAATGTCCGAATAAAGGCATCAGGCCCGCAAAGGAGATATTAACATGGTACCATCGACCAGGCTAACTGTAAAAATAGACCCCGACTACAGGAGCATCACCAGGATAGGATTACTGGCTAATAGATTTATTCACCCGCTAGTGCATAGATCATTTGGCAGAGAAATAGGGATGCTGGCTCAAAACAATGATGTTACTATAAGGGCCTCACAAACCGGGATTACGGCGCAAACACAGCTTTCGGAAACAACTGTTTGCTTGCCTTTATATTCAAAACTGCTCGGGAAAGCGGGAGTCAATGAAATGGAGATCCCTAAAGGAACCCCGCCTGAACAAATAGCATCATTATTTCGGATAGCTACTACGAGGACTATTGACACAACATTTCGTTTGATTAACCAAATGCAAGCACAAAATGATTTACATAAAATCAAGTCTCCTGATAAATTAACGCAAGCGCCTGAAAGTATCGGCACAAAAATACTTGATTGTTTGTGTGGGGTTTCGTATATTGCGTATATAGCGCTCCCCCATTTGCTTAATATCGCTATGGTAGGAACATCTTATTATTTCTTTGGGCGCGACCAATACAAATTCGGCGCTCATTTTGGCTCTTTTTTTTCAACAAGTAACCCGTTTTTCATTTTTTGCGCAATTCCTCAGTCAAGATGGATTGGCGCCAAAATATTACTATCAACGGCTCTTATGGCAGACAGATTCGCACGGTATGACGATAGCGCCAAACATATAGTCGGATTTGCAATCGTTAATTCCTTGGCGGATATATTCATTCTGTCGGCTACCAACGACTGGACGCCCGATGAGCTCAAATGGCAGCTTCCTGCAATATTTTTGGCTTCAAACGCAATATCGATATTGATTGGGCGCAAAATCGCGGGATGGATTTCATAAGACATTTCACGCTTTTTTGGGCAGGATAAATATGCGATCAGCAAGGATTGACAACATTCTAGCAAAGGGGAGACTATTGTTCCCTCAGAATGAATACGGTTATTCTTCGTGGTTCAAAATGCCGGGCATAATAATATCTCCTCTAAGAGAACAAAGACTTATGAAGCTGGCTCTTATTGGCAGCGTTCAAAGAGAAATGCGAGATGGCCGATATTATCCCGGCTTCGATTGCTTTGAGGCTTCTTACTGGCTTAAAGATCAAGTTCATCATGAGGGCGGAAAATCTCGGGATGTATGGGTTCAAAATCCGCTATATCCAAGGGATATTGGTATTGAAGTAGATGGAAAGCTTCTTTCTTTGACTCCACAGATCGATCCGGCTTCTCCGTTTGTCAAAGTAAAATCCGCTTTACCGGAAGGTATGGTGGAAGATATCTGGAAATTACGTGAATTTCCGTGTTTAATAGATCTGTCAGGCATCACTTTATTTGGCGAAACAATGGAAGGGCCCTATATGAATCATGCATTATTCATAGGAGTTAAGCGAAACAAGTTGGAGATAGCCATAAGCTCGTGTTTGCTGGACAAGGGGTTCCCGACAAAAAAGGCTGAGATATCGTTTACGGCGCCGCTCTCGGATATCTTTTCTATTATTAGGCTTTGGAAAGGCGGAAATATTCAGCAAGCACTATTAAGATTTAGGCCGCATTCTTTCCCTGCAAGTATTACTTTCCTTGCATGGATCAACCGAAAAGTATTTGTGCCAAAATTTTACGGTCTGTCTAAGACTGAAATCCCGAAAGACCCCACAAAAGCGGGAAAGACGTTTCTCAAGAAAAGAAATACGGAATTAGCTTATAAATATCTTTCTGTAGTGATCGGACTATTGGATATACAATGGGCAAAACTTTTTGTAAGGTGACTGAATTATATAAAAGTGATTTCGGGCTCGTCTCATGAAGATATCTGATACGTACTACCCCTCTGAGGGGGTGTAGACCATGTGCCTGATCTTTCCTATTTCCCTCAAATTCGGTGAAATTCCCCAAAAAACCTCTCGAGATATATAAAACTAATATGCGTATATATAGGCCTTTTAGTGGAATTTGTATTAGTTTTTATCGATAAATATATGCAGGGGGATAGAAGTATAAAGAGGTTTTCATTATGGCGGCAGGAACTTTAAGATTTAAGATCTCAGACAAAGTTATGGGCACTTTGGGATACGCCAATAGAACATGCCTTGCTAATCATTTGCGCACGATACCTCAAGCTCAACATGCTGCAACAATCACGGCCCTGACTAGAAACAGGCTCCTGCCTGCAGGTACGCCAACCACTCTTAATCTCACGACACTCGATGCTTCTCTTCTTTCCAGCACAATAACGCCTGATAAGCTTTTAAGGGTCGGCATTACTTTACCTGATGTTTCTACTATATTTGCCCAGCCGTTAAGGGACAGGAACTGGTATAGATCCGCCTGTTCGTACGGAGTTGCAGCTGCTGGAATGGCAGCCGGCATGTATTATTGTAATGACCTAAACCAATATTTTAATACTGAACTATTCACTCCCTTTACGGTAGCTCTGTCCGAAGCCGCCGCCGGACTTGCGCTAAAACTTGTAAACCGGCTTAAGCCCGGCACCGAGATAAAAAGCCTGGCAGATTCATTTACCACGTTAGGCATAGCAGGCATATTGGCAAACTCTGATTACGGAAAAGAGCTTTGGACATCAAAATGGGATGCCATCAAGCTTTCATGGGGAACAGCCGAAGGAAAGCTGGGCATACTGATGGCATCTTTTGGGACAACAGCGGTCGCCAGCACCTTATTGAAAATGAAGTATTATTTGAAATCCGCCAGCACACTTTACACATCCGAAGCGCTTCCGAGTAGCTTGAGATGGCTTGACAGCACAGGCATGAAAATATTTGAGGCTCTCGGCTGGACCTCTATTATAACGGGAATGGGCCTCCTGTATCACAATACCGGAGTGGGCTATGATTATATGAACTATTTGTATGACCAATATATCAACTCGCCTTTGAGCGCCATCTGGGGCTCAAATGTCGGCAAAGCCGGTTCGGCAGCTTTATTGGGCGGCTTTATTCTCGACAAGCTGGCATCAAACAGCAGGACCATCACCTCGAAACTCGGAGCAGCGGCCAATAACCGCCTTATAAAGTTTTCAAAATATGTTCAGCTGGCCGGGATCGGAGCCATATTTTCTTCCCTGCCCGCAGGCACGAAAACATGGGAAGGCGCCAAAGAGGTCATGAAAGGTTTTGTCGATTACAAGAACACCGAATGGTTCGCGGCTTCCTGGATGGCGACCCTTACCGCTCTTTCCTTTATTTCTATCGGCAGGCTGAAAAAGGCCGATCCAAACGGGTTCATGTATAAAGCGTATACACTGGGGACAAGGCTTTACCCGTGGTTGATAGGCCTCGACGCGGTCGGCCTTGGCCTCTGGGCCAGAGAAAATAACGGCCAGCTCAGCCCTATTCTCACCCTTGCGGGTGAGAACACAAAGACATTTCTTGAAGCCGCCGGGATCACGGGGTTCTCGTCCTGGGTCCTTGGCAAGATAAAGGCATCCGATAACAGCCGCCTGTCGGCGGCAAGAAATGTGCCGAGCCGTCTTGCCAACAGGCTGGTGCATTCCATGACCAGCGCGTCCAAGGCGGCACAATCAAACTACCTGTTAATGATGTATTCGCTGTCAGCAGCCCATGTTTTCACTCTCGCGTCCAGCCTGTGCCAGCCTGAATTCTGGAACAATCTTGCATATATAAGCGGTCCGGCCGGATTGCTGCAGATGTACTTGCTTTATAAGGCAAGGTGGCAGGACGCGCACCAGACCGGATCGGCCATCGGAGCGCAACAAGATATCGGAAGGTGTCTTGACAGGGAAAATCTGGTCCATGCGACCGACGAGGAATTGCTCAAAATCGGCGGAACCTGCCGTTCGCCGCAGGTATTGATCAACAATCCTATCATAAATCCAAGGCTTAATGATCCGTCCCGTGTGCTGCATAGGTTCTACGGAAGAAGAAGCTTGCCGGTCATAACAATGCCTGAACTTAAGCCGGAAGGAGAAGAGATCAACCAGATAAAAAGGACATTTGAGATCGATACGGCTGCTGAAAATAAAAAGCAGGAACTCCTTGCCAGGCCGGCGCTGGTTGCATATGAAAGTTTTAAAAACTGGGCCGCGGCTTTAAATGGCCGGGCTCCGGCAAGGCAAGAATTAGAAGTTCAATATAACATCCTTATAGGCCACCTTTACAGATATTTTGAGGTCCTCTATCCGTACGTGGAAGGTGAAGGGCGCGCTTTAATCAATCAACATTATGCAAGTATTGGGCACAATCCGACAAATGAGCTCGGGGCGGTTTGGACATGGTTCAGCAGCAGGCAGAACAATTACTTCGGCACACCCGACCCTCGTACTCAGGATTCATGCGAAGCAAATTGGCTAACGAACATGAGGGCCCTAATACTTATGCACGAGTTTGATGTATTAAGAACGATACAGGAAATCGAGAGCGCGGCCGCAAATCCCAATTACGAATTGTCACTAAATGAGCTCAGGGAATGCTATCTCGATCTGATCGACCGCTGCACCACTGAAAACATAACCAACTTCAGGAGGAAGGACCGACTTGAATATTTTACCGCCAAAGCCGCAAAGTCCCCACAACTTGTCAAGTTGAACCTTCAAAATGTTTTAGTGACCATCGAAACAATAGAGCCGTCACTGACCGTAGACAGGGTGGACAGGGCTCCGGTGGAAGGATCTGAAGCTGTGGTACGAAATCCGTTTTATGATCCTCAAAGGTAGTATATATGGGAATTAAAATAAGAATAACCGAACAACAATTTAACCGGATAAGAACGTGCCAGAACCTTATCGTGCCCAAAGATTTTGTTACAAGGCCTTTGAGGCAATCAAGCCACCCGGTATTTGCAAGCGCTTCTGTAATGCCTCAAGGCCGCCAAATGGAAGAGCTTTTCCGGATCAACGGGGTTCCCATCACGGGTGTTGCCGTAAACGGCATTCCCGATGTTACGGCGGTCATCGCAAGGCCGGGAATGGAAGCCCGCCTGGCAAGCACCCCATTTCAGGCCGGGACTCTTAAATCGGGCGGTTGGCAAGAATATTTAAAGAAATTCCCGCAACAGGTGCAAAATGCAGTGGATGTCTGCCATAAAGACAAACCGTTGATAGTCCCCCTGTTCAGTTACCCGATGATAAGGGACGAGGAGCATTTTGCCATCACAAAAGAACCGTCCTCTATGGTCGGCTCGCTGGCACTGGCAAACAGGAACAATCCGGTGGCAAGGATATTCAGGAACATACCTTGGGGTCCCGTAGCGGTAGATCTTCCCGCGTGTCTTGAAATGCCTCTTTTACAGTTGATACGGGATCACGCGAATGGCACTAATATTGGATGGCCCATGATATGCAGGCCCGCGGCAACATCGACATTATTATACTATAAAGACAGAAACGACACAGAGAACATCGTTCCCTATCAGGTCAACCGCGCGCTGCTTGAACCTGTAATAAAAAATGTCTATACATTCAGCGGAACGCATGAACAATGCGTGACAGCCAGCGACGGATCACTGCTTTACAGGTTTGAGAACGCGGACGGCTTCAAAGCCCTTCCGGAAGAGCTTTTACCTCTTTATCTTCCAAAAGACGCAAAAGACATAAAACTTCTTGTTTCTCCTGAAAGGGTCGGAGATATACCCTATCTGACTGTTGACCTTGGCCCTTTATTTTCAAGAGACCCGGAATTAGAAGACGGTTTTATAGCCGGCCGCTTAAAATTTATTTTCCTGGTAAAAGGGCTTCATCCCGCAAAACCGGAAGAATATAACACGCGGCTGCCCATAAGGATCACAGGCCCCTTCCATTTCAAAGGGAACGTGGATTTTGAGATGAGCATAGAAAAGAAACAGATCCTGCTCTCCGGGAAAAGGTCCGCTCCGGACGTTTATAGACTGCCCCATTCGTGGATAGGATGCCTTGGCCTTGAGTGCGGCACAAAGCTGAAAGACCAGCCGATAGAAAGCCTCACCATAGTAAAAAATGACGGGACCGAAGCCCCCGCGGATCCCGATCTTCTTACCTGCTTTCCTGAGATCCTTGCGGAAATGCCAAATCCTGATTTCCCGAGGATCGTTGACGCGAGAGCCCATGGCGGCATGGTAATAGCAAAATATGAAAGGGACGACGGGACAACATATTGGGACTGGGCGCCCGAAGAAACACTGCTCGCACGAGGTTATTCAGAAAATAGAGATATCGAAGGCGGGCTTGCCCTTATCAGGTACAGATATGATATCGGCGGAGAACAAAAGATCGGCACGACTGCGTATCCAATCACAAAGGATTCCACCTCCCGGCTGCAGAGAAAAATGAGATCGGTCCTTTTTAATCCGGTGAACGCGGCCAGGGTCATTGAGATGGTCCCGTCACCTGACCAGATGACCCTCACGGCAGTTGCGGGAAAACAGCTCAACCCTTTAAGTTCTCAATTGATAGATCCTATATATTATTCGATTACGCCGCAAACTTTATACGGCAGGATGAGCAGGATAAATGGCCACACCATTTTCCCGGACGGGAACAAGATCATAATTCATATGGAAGGATGCCGTATCCCTGTTCGTGTCAATTCCGGAGATCTTATCGATAATGACAACAGGCCTTTGTACGGCAATCCGCTTCAACCGCATATAACATCGCCTGATGACATATATGTGCCGTACTCGCGCGGCGAGTGGGCTCAAAAATTCAGGCCGAGAATAGGAAGGTTCCTCGGCTGGGCACCGGACAAATCCCCGGAAACCGCGCAAGACCTTAGCCCGGAGAACTTAATGCTGCAGGAATTGAAAGCTATGCTCTATCCTGTAGAAAAAATTGACGTTGGTTCTCCCGACCTCAACAGCTTCCTGCCTCAGGGAGCAATTATAGAAGGCATTGCCTATATGTGCCCGGCATCCTCGATACAGGTTGAGGTCGGCAGAGACGGCAAAAAGCACTGGATACCTTTATCGGAACCCCTGGGAAGGACCGACAATATAAACTTTTCTATGGGTGTGCATGATGTCATAGAAAGCGAGGCGGAAAATGACGGGCAATAATATACTTCCGCGCTTTACCGTGCGCTTTCCGGACCACCGGGTGAACGGCCTGACCTTTGACCGCGCGGGAACGCTTTGCTCAAGGCAGAACCTGAACAGGGCAACGAACAACAGGTTCGATGAGACGTCGTTCGGCAGGAGCCAAGACCATATCGAAAATCCGCAGAACTGCTCATTTTCAGCGGGCCGCGACTGGAATTTTTATCCGGCAATTATCTCGCAGCAAAATTACGGCGAGTCGAAGATACCTTCATGGGCGCCTAAGATCGTCGGCAGGTTCGGCTGGGGGCTGAATGCCGGCAGGGAAAACCCGATAGAAACGGGGACAGCGGCAGTAATAACGCTTGAAGAACATCTTGAGGGTACTTTTATGCCCAATTCGATCTTTTCAACAAGACTTCCCCATGAATTGCTTTTGCCCGCAACAGAAAGGGCTTTCATCGATCTTTTTGGACAAACAAGAGGGCCTCAAATATGGACGGCCCTGACAAATAGGCGTATTATCGGAATAGGAGGGTTTGTGGATCAGCAAAGATACCCCGCGCTCGATCCCCGCGACCCATATGACATTGCCGCCGTAAGAAATGAATTACAAAGAGTGTGTTTTAATCAGCTTGAGATCAACGGGGTGCTTTCTATCCTGAATACTGTAAATCCGGATGTGCCGGTATTTGACCCGCGCAAAGCCGGAGACTGGATAAAAGAGGATCTTATTTTCACGGCCGGCGAAGACACCAGGACGCAAAAGAATATGCTATGGTATGTCAACGGCAGCAAGGAAATAGCTCTCGGACTTCCCGGTTCAACGGCTATCGAAGATACGGAAGGCAAAGCCAGGAACCAGGAGGGGAACCGTTACGACCACACAAGCATACAGGCGCTTGGGCCGGACATGGTGTTTAGCGCCATCAAAGACCAATACAAGCTCCAGTATAATCCTCTTGACCTAAGGGTGCGAAATGCCATCCGCATGACATACAAGGCTATAACAGAAGAAATAACCGGATGGCAATGGTACAGATGGGTAGACGCGGAGGTCATCAGGAATTACCTGCCGGTCATGTTCCTGGCTACCGGGGGGCTCGGAAAAGCGTTTTTCGGGGCAATGGAAGACCTGATCTATCCAATATTCGCCCTGATAGGGATACAAAGCGTATCTTGGGGATTTTTCAGCGCCCAGAAAGGATTTTCCCCGGCATTTACATTTTTAAAATATCCCGCCCTCAACAATACCAACCTGCCGAGGATCATAAAGGGCAACGATGCCGTGGACAAAGGCAAAGACCCTACATGCGGCGAGTTTTCGTCATCCAGGGGTCTAGTTCAAACGGACATGCCAAAATACATGGTAAATTTTCTCAATATCCTGCAATTTCCGCAAAAAGTCGCTCTTGGTATTTTTGCCGCGGGTCTTTTCAGCTCCGGATACCACAGCCTTGCCTCCTGGATCAACGCGGGCTGGCTCGCGTACCAGTCATACGGGCTCTCGCTTTCAAAAAGATACCTGAAGGAATCAAATACAACGGTGCATACAATGGATATCACATCCGAAGACGCTGCATCCGTGAGGGCGGAATTACCCCGTTTGAATTTTGACCGAGCGCAAAGCGTGATCTATTGGCTCTGCAAAACATACAAATCGCCTGAAGAACTGGCAAAACAAGAGAAACTAGCACGAAGTACAATAACTGACCGAGATAAATTAGATGCTAAAATCGCGGATATAAGAAGTTGCGATATGTTAAAAATACGGATTGGCCGTGGGACTGTTGCGAAATCAAGAATTCCTGATGAGGGTGACCTTGAAAAAACCAAAGGCCTTTTTGAAGACCCTAAGGCGGATACTCTGGTATTTAGGCCGAATATTACAGATGGTCAAATTGACTGGCTTGATATTAAACCGAAAACAAAAGACATTTTGAAACAGGCCCACAGTGATTCCAATGCTCCGGTTATCGACAATTCTTCGCTTGTAGTTTCGCTCAGGGCAAAATATGAGGGGTATAAGGGCTTCGCGCTCGCGCTTTTCGGCCCCAGATCAAAAAAGCTGGCAGAATCGGCAAGAGACCGTATGATGGACCTGATCGCAGAAAAAAGCAGGGACCCGAGAGATGAAACTTCTGAACAAAGAACGGATAGATATATTGAAGTGATGGGAATGACCAACGAGCTTGAGAGACAGATGAGGGATTTCTACCAGCGTTATTACAGTTACACTTTTGATATTTCGGACTTGCTGCCGAAAAAGGACCGTGAAACGGGCAGGGCCGGGAAGGAAAAGCTGCGTGAAGAAACAGCGCTCCACGACATGCTGGCGCCGCTGAGACAACCTGTCAGAACCGGTCTGGGACCATTATTGATCGCCAGGATCAACGACATAACAGCAATCCCGGTCGCGACAATAACTCCGGCATCATTATCACGGACTCCCGGGCAGAGAGAAGGCGTTCTCATCGATCAGCTTCGTATCAACGGATATATAGACCGAAATGGAAACGTGCTGCCAAAATATGCCCCGGCAAACCCAATTGACTTGCCGGCAGGACCAGCAGTTACTCCT
Source organism: Candidatus Saganbacteria bacterium (assembly GCA_026387835.1). Classification (NCBI taxonomy): domain Bacteria; kingdom Bacillati; species Candidatus Saganbacteria bacterium. The sequence goes on along the minus strand of JAPLKZ010000011.1, from coordinate 37,483 downwards.
GCTGAACTTGCCACAATAACAGCGGCATTTGCGCGCGTGGCAGGCTCCGGGGCCGCAACCGTCACCTATGCCGAAAAATTGGACCGCATAAGAAAGATAGGTGCGAAGGCTTCCTTATGGGGAATGGAGAATGTTTTCCAGTCAGCTAATAATGCTTTCGTAAATATCAGCAGGAGGTACTATTAATATGAGCGATGAAATATCTATCACTAATAATAATGTGACGTATAAAGGTTCTGTCATGATCGAAACGTCATCCGTTGAGCGCGCCATAAATATCGCCTCAAAACTGGACAGGGCTGTCACGGACAAAACATTGCCCGGCCTCAGGCAAGACAATAGAAGGATGCAGGTGACCGTCGGCAGCACGGTACTCTTTGACGCGGAAGACCTTGGCGCCGCTGACAGGGAAACATGGGTCAAGAAATGCGGGTGCATTATCCCGAGGATCCTTGTTTTTACCGGAACGCAGTCCGGCACCTCCGGAATGAAGTTCCTTATAAAGCAACAAGAATCTGTCCTAAAAAAGTCGCTTAACACCGCATCGCGCGATATAGCCGCCACATTAAAGGCCAGGATAGACCTTGCCACGAACTATTTTATTGATAAGGACTTTGACAAGGCGATCGAGCAGTGCGAAACGATAATTAAATGCAGATATCTGAACTCTGACTTTTACTACGAGGCCTTATTCCTTAAATCTCAGATCTACAGGGCGCAGGCCTTGGAGGCAGAGGACCATCAAAAATTCGAAGACGCGCTGGCCATTCTGAACAGGATCATCAACGACGATGAGGGGCGGGCAAATCTCGGCTATAAGATGCGCGCCTCGCATGAAGCCGGGCTGATCCATCTTCTCAAATTTCAAAGAGGGATCGTCCCTGGCCTGAACAAAGACGGCATGACCAATGATGATGGAAAAAAACAATATATCGAGACCATCAGAAATTATTTTGAATGGTCCATGGAGCTTTGCTCTACCGCAAGAAAACCAAAGCACCTTGAAGCCCTTGATCCGGAAAAAACAAAAACGCACCGCGATATTTCATATTTCTCGGGCATCGAATACAGGACCGATTACGGCGAGATATTTGAGGCGGCAAAAACAATGCTCTATTTAGGAGCTCTATTCTCAACCGCGGCCGAAGACACAAGGGGAACTTCGCCTGAAGCATCGATACTCAGGGAACAATATTCTAAAGCCTCAAAAGACTGGTACCGCCAGCTCGATACTTTCGGCCAGTTCAGGCGACCGTTTATTTATAAAGACCTCCAAAAACCGAGCAACTTTTACGGTTACAGAGCGCAGGCCTTCATGGCGATGGCGTCTGCCGACATGAAAGATCCAACCAAGGATAATATCGATTCCGCATTAAAGAATATTGATAAGGCGTTCAATTTGATACTTGAGTACAGGCAAGAAGAAGTGTGCTTCTTTTATTTGCGCAATTACTTTGAAAGGGCTCTGTTTTTTGATCTGCGTAAAGATCTAAATATCTATCTTAAGGCAATTATTGCAAAGATCGATGATAATTCCCTGAAAGCAGATGAGCTTAGGAACCTGGAAGGCCTTAATAAAATATTAGCTCGTTTTAATGTTGCGGTTAAACCTGATACCGGCATTAGAGGCGCCTTAACGGATACCATTAAAGCAATAGACAGCGAAATAGAAATGGAAACATCCCTGACACCCCCCGGCATTACGTCAAAAGCCGGAACAATGAAACTATATTACGACACTTATACCTTCAATCCGGGTGGAAAATAATTATTCATCATTTATGAATTGCCTTGCTGACACCCGGGCATATCCATATCAGCAACAGCCATTTTATATGAAATTCCCATAATATTCACCCGATGTAATATTAAGATATGATGAAAATATACGGCTGAAATCCTGCCGGGTTTTGACCGATATATATATAGAGGGGATAGGCTCGGCCCCTTTTTCTGGAGACAGAATATATGCCGATAATAGATGATAAGCAATACAACAGTTTTTTAGATATTCCTGAGTTCCCGCGGCTGAGGACGTTACTTAACGATGCTGTTACGTCAGGGAATGTTCGCGCTATCAGGAGCGCGGCAGAAGATTTTAAAAAACATCCTGATTGGTGGAGAGGATTCTGCGAAAGGTCAGATATAGATGACCGGGCTTTTGACATAATTACAAAAGCCGCGCTTGGCATAACATCGGCCAATGCTACCGAGAATAAAAACATCTTATTATACACAATAAATCAGCATATGAAAGAAATACTGGGCAGTACACAATATGAATACAAAATTGTTTACGGCGCGGTTAGGCTGGAAATTGAAGGAAACGAAGAAACAAAATTAGAGAAGAATATCCCGTATCTTTCCAAGATCGACGATCTTATAGAAAAGAGGAAATTTGAAGAGGCATATAGTAGCATGAAAGAATTATTGTGTTTGAAGACGGCGGGCGGCATGCCCCTTACAGAGATCATCGATAACAGGCCCAACAATAAGGTGAAACCCGGGATGTGCGAGCCATGGTTCACATCTTCCATCTACAGAAAAATGGCAAAAGCGTGCGTTTTTATGGGCATTCACACCAAAGAACAAAAATACTTCGATGAAGCAGTAAACTATTTGAAAAAATCGGAGCTGGTCACGCTTGAATACTATGGCGCCAATTTTAAGACGGACGGTCAAGTTGATGCCACCCTTATTTATGGCCTAAAACTCCGGCTTCTGTCTGATGAAGATGAGACAAGAAGGAAAGCTTTATCTGAAATAACAGGGAAAATCCCGATTGCAGATCTTTTTTTATATATTGAATCGGAGATAATGGATGCGGGGATGAAAAAAATTGAAGCGGCATCGGCAGATATCAATAAACTTCCACCGGTTAAAATCGTAGATTCACTGAATACCTTGAACGGATTTTTAACCGCAAAGGTAAAAACCACGGAAATAGTCGGTTTTTTTGATGGCGCCTCAAAGAAAAATCCCTGGTTAAGAACAAACCTTTACAGAGCTATCGGGCATCTCCTCATCTCGCTGTCAACGACCAAAGACACCCTTACGACTGATGACAGAAAGAAACTCGCAACTATTTTCAATATCAGCCTTACTAATGAGGCCGGCAAGTTTACCCTGGAGGAAAAGAAGCTCCTCATAGATACCGCTGTAAATAAATATCTCGATCCCGCGCTTGCCCATGCCGTCAATTATTACAAACCCGACAGAAATGACAGAAAGGACATATCTGATGTTATAAAAACACTGGAAACGAATAAAGACACGGCCGCGTTAAATGATGTTGCCGGCCTGTATGTGGTCATTCAGACCGAGCTTGCGTTCGCGTCAAATGCACTGGGCAGCATTTATGACAAAGCGGCAAAAACAGAATCGGATGCGAAAACCGCGGCAGACTATAGGAAAAAAGCCGACGGATATTTTAAAGTTGTGGCGGATGCCAGAGGGCCGGCACTTGAAATCGCCGGGAAATGTAAAACGCCTGATATAAATAATATGACCGCCCGCTTCAAGGTCGTGTGCGGTGAAGCCTCTTTGATCGTGGCATACAATAAGCTTGATGCCGATACCCGGGATGCCAATGCCGAACTTATTAAATGCCTCAAAGAATGGGAAGCCATGCAGGCAAAGACCGGAGAGCCTTCAAAAGAAAAAGCCGATGCGCCGGTATCGGTTGAATTGAAGATACTTATGACTTCAGCCTTCCGTGCTACTCTCTTCAAGGTACAGTTGTCCCTGATGGGGCTTTCCCTGAACCACGAAATGAACAAAGAAAATAAACTGGGCTCTATTGAAAAAGAACTGTCTGAGCTGTCACTGCTTGAAAATGAACTCGCGAAACTGCCTGACCTGTTGAATGAAAGAGATCTAAAAATGTTGGGGTTGCTGAAAATAGAAGGCCTTTTCCAAAAATATTTCGTGCTCAAATCTCTGGGCAACACATATACGGACAAAACCGGCAAAAGGGGTTCTGTCCTTGCAAGCGAACTTTTTGCAATGTTAGGACCGGCCATACAACGGTTTTTAGTCGTTGACCCAAAGGCTGAGAAAAAAGAAAACGCTGAACTTGAAGCCCTTAATAAGAAGCTTACCGACGACGACAGCGACATCTACGCCGATGCGGCTCTGTATCTTGTCACTTTCAAACTCCTTGAGGCGGGAAGTGACATCGAAAAGCTGAAGCACGCGCGGGCTTTGATAGAAAAGGTCCTTGAAAGCGAAATATACAAATCAGGAATAAAAGGAGAGTATTTTAAGCTCAGTGCTGACCTTCTGGCTCTGGAGGTCTCAAGCTCCTTAAGACAGGCATATAAGACCTCGGGAAATGCGGACGGCGTATCTGCTCAGACATCTGCTCAAACCGCAAAGATGAAGCAGTATCTTTCATCGCTTACCGGCATTGAGGCCGGAAAGATCGTCTTTAACTTTAATAAATTAACAAAAGCTGACTTGGCTCTCATAACAGCTGCCATTGGCAAAGTTAAACATAAAGACTTAAGGGCAAAGGCTTTGCTGATCCTTGCCGAAACGATACTGTCAAATATCGACGATACATTTGAAGATGCGTTAGAGAGCATTAATAACGTTTTTAATCTCGCTCAAACAGCAAGAGGATATCTAAAAGACTCTTACTATAATAAATCTGCTTCCCTTTTGATGGTTGAAGCCTCCCTCCGCCAGTGGTATCTGCTCCGGAATAAGAACAAAGATACCGGCGAGGTTGAAACACAGCTCCAAGAAGCTATAAGCAAGATCATACCTGAATGGACTTTTGGAACAGAAAAAGCGGCGTACGAACAGACCCTAATTACAAATGCTATTGAAGACGTCGACTCTTCCCTTGCGGTAAAAGCCGCGGTTATAATCGCCCGGGTCCGCCTTGCCCAGGCAATAGATACTTACGAAGAAAAAGTAGACTCCCCTATCAGCTTTGATCATGTGATAGATATCGCCAAGGCCGTCGCTGGTATTACGAAAACAAAAGATTCAGAAAGAGATATTATGACAGCAAAAGTCCTGCAGGCCGAAGCTCTTCTTGCCAAATACTATAGAGCTAAAGATCTGACAGAGGAAGTTGAACTACCGAAAGAGATATCAGATATCCCAAATTCATTTGGGATAGACACAAATAATATCGATACTTCAAAAGCTATGCTGATCAAAAACAATTCCTTTAACAGGGATCTCATCTTAAGGGCTTTGCTAGTGGCATATGACGTGAAAGCAAGCCAAGCAATTGACAAAAGAGATATTACTGCTCTTTTAAATATAAAAGGCTCATTAGAAGCGCTTTTAAAAGAACCGTATTTTTCCGGCATCCTTTCAAAGGGCTATTACAAGCTTCAACTGCAGTTAAAGATAGCGGAATGCGCCTATATCGCGGCATTAACAGCATTGGGAACAAACGATCCGGCGTTGCGGACAAAAGGAGCTGGTCTTGCTATTGAAGCGGCTGGTCTGGCAAAAATCGCACTTATCGGGGATGGAACACCTTCGATAGGCAATATTAGGACTGTTTTTGAGTCTCATTCAAATGTCGGACTTGGCCCCATTTCCGCAAGGCTTATCCTTCTTATGGCGGAAAATGACATCTATTCGGCAAATAGCAAAGACAATCGTAATGAAAAACTAACAATAGCTCGGACGGCAAAAAGTTTACTCGATATAATTTACGATCCAAATAAATTGGGCCTCTTAAAAGGCAGAAGTTTATTTGAGGCCCGTTTATGCCAGGCAGAAATATTGCTTTTGCTATCTTCAGATCAAAACATCAGCGAGGAAAAGAAGCTTGGCCTTAAGATCGGAGCATTTAAAGATTGTTTCTTAATTTTTAAATATTGCAAATCGGAGGAAATAAAAAGCCGCGCCAAAACCCGAATGCGGGAATGTTTGCGAGATGGGGGGTCTAATGAAATTAGGGCTATAAATGATATTTACAAAGAGTTGTTAAATAAATATGGGCAGAAAGAATAATCCATATTAATCGGAATCAATTTCATAAAGAAAAGGAGAACGAACATGGAAAAAGCGACTTTGACCGGCGCGGGGAATATCGAAAAGGTTTATGAGCGTTTGAGAAAGATAGATTCAATAAGGGACGGGAATATCACCCGCGAGGAACTTGACGAAGCCGCAAAGAAGCAAATCGACACGTCCGATGTGATACCGGCGATAAAAGAATGTGACGATAATAATTATGTCTCGTCATATAATGGGCGGAATGTATCTGTAGCAGAGTTTAAGCAGGCTGCGATCGAATATCTTGAAAAGCAGAAACAAAGCAAGGATTTTATAGATCCGTTCCCGGCCAAAGAATGAGCCAAGTGAAATTTGGCTCTATTTTGGACGATATATATATAGAGGGGAAAGAAAAGAGACGCCAATGACCATTGATTATAATGCGGATTTCACTAAATTGTTTGTGAAATAGGATTTTTATTATGGATGATTATCAAAAAGCGATTAAAGAAACTTCAGATGTCGGCAAGAAATATCTTTCTCCGTCGACAAATGGACGAAAAGAACCCGAGTTGACCCGTGAAGAAAGAATATCTGTAGAAGAGCACGTAAAGGATTTGGAGCGAGGGTTGATAGATAACCCAAGATACAGAAACGGTCTTTTATTGTCGACAGCGAGATATCATTTTAACATAGCGCCAGGAGAGGGCTCTTTAGCAGAAAAAAAGAGGGGGACAGAAGAAAACACAAAAAAAGCCAAAGATATTTGCATTGAGGTATTGAAGAGCAATATAAGTAAGGACAATGACCAAAACGGTACGATCAAAAATGCGGTCACACTTCTTGCCGACTGCCTTATGCGGGGAGACGCGAAAAATGTCGAGACCGCAAAAAATCTGTATGGGGCGCTTTTGTCGGAAAAATTAAGCGACCTACTCGCTTACCTAAAAAAGATCCCGGGGCTATCAAATATCGATATTAAGTTCACTCCATGGTTTACCAAAAATAGCGAAAGAGTGGTCCTTTCGAAAAATATCGGCATGGCGGAGAGCCGGCTTCTGTCCTTTGCTCTCGATGACACAAAAGTCAAGACCACAAGAGAACAAATAAAAGCCCGTCTCAATAGAATTGAAGACGCGTTTAAAAAGTCATTAGAATTGATTGGTGCCACTGTTGAAAACAAACCGTTAGAACAGCAGTTGAATGTATTTGCCTACGCTTTCAGTTTTAACCAATGGGCGCACAATATTTCCGTGTCGGAAATGGCAAGGGAATACGTCAAAGCTAAATTCCTTATTGCGGTGAATGAGAAAGACGAAACAAAAAAAGTCGGGCTTTTGAAAGAATTGGAGACCATCGGGTCCAAGCTCATCGGATTCGAGCATAATAAAAAAGATTCATTATTAAAAGCTATCGAGCGTTTACCCCGCGATTCGAGCACAAAACAATATCTGGATCTGATCGCTACTGATATCTGTATCTCGGTCGGCCAGGCGGCTCTCCAGGCATGGCAGCTGGCCAAGGGGAAGAACGATGAAGACGGCGCGTATACAGCCCGCGGGATAATGGATATTTCCTCCATAATCGCCCAGGAAACGCTTCAAGCCCTATCAGAGAACAAAGATATTGAAGGCCTAAAGCTGGCACTGGGAAAAGGGACTTTAAAGGAATACGAAAGGATGCTGGTGTCGCGCTTCATCCTCCTGAATACCAAGCTCAACCTAGCTTCTATGGAAGGCAGTGATGTCCTCAAGCAGCAGGAAACAATAAAACAGGCCATTAAAAACCTTGAGCTTCTTGCCTCATCCTCAAACCTCAGCAATTATGATATGGCGGACGCGCTCATAATACTTGGCAATCTTTTTACGTTTGTAAATAATACCGCCGAAGCATCGGCCGCTTATATCAGGGCCGGGCAGATCGCGGAGAATCCGAAGCAGAATAATGAAGCCGGGTTCAGGCTCGCAAAATTGAGGGGCGATAAAAAAGCCCTCGGTGAAATTTACAGCAAAACTGATGCGGGCGACCGGATAAAATATGAGGCTGGGATCGATCTGGCATTCAGATTGTTTGCCGAACACGATAAAAATGGCGCGGAAAAATATTTTAAAGAAATAGCTGATTCCGGCAAAGCTCCCGCCAAGATAAAAGCAAATGCCAAATCAGCCCTCGGAAGCATAAAGGTTAGCAGGCAGGATTTTGAAGGAGCCGTTAGTGATTTTGTCTCGGCAAAGGACCTGGACCCGGTCAATTTTGAATTGTCCGTGCACACGGCCAGGGCCATGTATCTTACGGACAACGACGGTAAAATGAACGGCGCGGTCGACCTTTACGAAGAAGCTTTGAAAGAGCTCCTGTTAAAAGCGGACATCCCTATACAAGAGGCGGTCAAAACCGCTTCCGGCATCAATATCAGGCAGAAAGTCGCCGGCATCGTATTCGGCGGCGATCCAAAGGCATTGCAGGCCCTTTCCGAAAATGATTACGGCCGGCTGCTCATACTTTTGGCCCTTGAGGCGTCCGCCAAGAACTGCATGGCAAACCCCGGATATGACGGACCGGACGGCAGAAAATGGGTACTGGCCGCGGCCGCGTACCAGGAAAAGATGGGGACGCTCTTCTTTGATGAGTGGGACAAAAAGTCCGCCTGCGGTTATCTTTTTGAATCCCAGATCTATTATGACCTGAAGACGACCTACGAAATACTGAACGCCAAAAGGATGCCGGGCTATGACCTCAAGCTGGCCGGAATATATAAGAACCTGGAAGGTGTCAAGAACATTGATTCGATAATAAAAAGGTTCCGCCTCGAGGAAAGCAACAGGACTTACATATATCCCGGCAAGGTCCTCAGCGGAAGGACATTCCTTTCTTCACCTTATGATAGGACCGATGTGTATTATTCTCTCTCGCCTTTCGACGGAACAGCAACTCTTTCCGCGGAGCAGCGGATAAGATTGAGCGAAAGAACGACCCTGGTCCTGAATAATCAAGTTGAGGATAATAATGGTAAAAAGAAAAGCGGATATGACAGCATAGGGGGCGAGTGGACCAACGGACAGGATGCTTTTTCCGCGGGCATACATAATAGATACGAAGATTCGGAATATGGGAAGAAAACAAATACGATAGGCGCTAAAGTCGGGGTCAACCGCCAGCTCGACAAACATTGGAATGTTGGCGCATCAATACTGGCGGATAAAGACAGCCAGGGGAATACGGCTGTATGGCCGGAACTTTCTCTCGCATATTCAAACGATCTCGGGAACGGAATCAGTTTTTTTGCCGAAGCAACGCTCGGAGGCGGCACTAAAATAGGCAAAAAATACAATTGGAAAGTCATTGATAAAAAAGAGACAACCGTCGGAGCGCCGGCATGGACCGATACCAATCCACATTACAGCACGCAAACGGTATCCGATTCCGACGGCAATGAGCTGAGGCGGATCGGCTGGCTTCATGAGACCATGCGTGATAGGACGACCGGCATTTTTTTCGAGGGCTGGTTCGTAGGATTTGCCACAGACAATGCGGTAAACAATGTCTCGCTGACAGACGGAAGCGGCAATGAAATAGCACAGTTAAGGCTGAACAATATTTCCATGACCGGCTACGCTTATATGGAGCGCAATTCCATAGTTCAGCTTGACCAGAGAAACCAAACAACAACTACAGATGCTTCCGTCAGGCCCGCCATTGATGCCATAGATACAAGCATCATTAACTCCGATTCAAACAATAGGCCAACCGTAGGGATCTACAGGGAAACCTACAGCACTTCTTCCGTAACAACGGAAGGAAATAATGTTATCTATAATGTCATCGTACAGGGCTCGAAGAGGACCCTTAATCCCGGCGTTCCTGCCAATACATGGATGACAGATGCCAATAGCACGTGGACTACCCCTAGTGAAGCTTACAGTCTGCAGATAATCAGAAAGAACGGCGGCAAAGAGACTGAAATAAATATGATAAAGGACGGCAAAACAACAACAATTTACAGGGCCCAGATCGAGGAAGTCAACACTACAACTAATGCGGCAATGGGCTCTCTCAGGGCTTTTATTACAAAAGCTTTTGATACTCGAATGCCGACCGGGTTGATGGCCACCGCGGGCGTCGACGCCTATGCTGAAGAAAGGCATGCCACTGCTACTAACGCAGGCGGTGATCTGACGCTGTACGCAATACCTTCTGAAAACACAAAAATATACGCGGGGCCTGGATTCACTCTGCAAAACGACGAAACAACCCGCGATGTAACGCCTTATGGCAAAGCCGGACTCGTGCAAAGACTTCCTGTTTTTGGCGATGACATCGCGTTCAGGGGTGAATTAAATATCGGAAATCCTGAAAAAGGGGTGTCCGGATTCCTTGGCTTTTCGGTAAACAGATTTGATCTCGGATTAAGTATTTCAGAAAGCGCAACCGGATTTGGGCTTTTCTACACACTGCCCGGTTCATCGACCCCGCTTGGCTTATCAATAGATCCAAGCGGCAAGCCCAGCTGGACCACTTTCTGGCTTACTGCTGTAAACGGCAAATTTGTTTTTAATCCGTATTTTGCCGTCGCCGCGGCGCTCATCACCGCCGGCGTATCTATCCCCGGATTGATGAACAGCAGAAAAATAACTACTGAACTTGAAAATATCGTGAGCAACGGCATCGTCACAAACAGATCTTTTAGAGGCCTGAGCACCGACAGCTCACGGGTGCAGGCGGCTCTTGGTTCAGCGGGATATACGGACGAGAAAGGCATTGTCCAGCCGAAGTTCGACCCGAAAGACGAGAAGAAATTCTCTCTCAGGGATGCGAGGATAATAACCGCGGAAGATTACAAAGATAATCTCTCCGGCGAAAAACCTCTAATAAGAAAAGCGGACTTCTCGCAATTTGAAAAAAGGCAGGCGCTTGTGTGGAAAGAACTGAGCAAAGCAAGATTCATAAGCACGGGGTTTTTGTTTATCGGAAGCAATGTGGTAACGGATAATTTTTTCAAGACTATTAAAAACAAAGACGACTTTATCCGGGCTTTTAATCCCACGAAAACGGACAATAGAATCGATAAAACAAAGTTCGAGCAGTTCGGAGACAAAAAGAACCTTATCCTCGCTGAGCTGGTCAAGTCTAGGCATATAGCAAAGGGCGGACTTTTCGGCGGGGCCTACTCGGTCAGCGATACGTTCAGCGGCAATATAGGGGAACTCGGAACTTTAAAGCTTTCCGCTAAAGACAAGGAAAAGATAAACGAGATCCTCAATTCTTCCAAAAAGGGAGCAAGCCTTTTCACTGCCGATGAAAAGGCGGCCGTGTTCGAAATACTCAGCAACGCAAAAATTAATACTGTCCGCCAGCAGCTCATCGACCACGGATATATCGACAAAACCGGCGCGGTCAATCTGAAGAAAGCAAAAGAAATTAAAAAGCCGGAAGATATCGGGATATCTGCAACGCCTGGTGTAAAGAAGGCCATATACGACAAAATGGCGTCAGTTAAATCTTCCGTCAATCCCAAAGACGAACCAAAGATCTTTGAAGCGCTGAAAACGGCACGCACGAGCGACCCCGTGTCCATGGCGTATTACAGGTCCGGCCGCGATGAAGCCAAGATCAAGTACGGCAGGATCACCAGAAAATTGATCCCGTTCGTCCCGTGGGAAGTTGATTTTAAGGGAATAATAAAGAATTCGGGGACAATTCCGGGATTGAACCTCATCACATCCATCGGCGGCACAAGGGAGACTATCGAAAAGAGAAATGTGGCAAAAGATGTCAGGGCCGCAATATTAGTGATAAATGAAACAGCGTTAATTTTGAAAGACCCTGCCTTAAAAATAAATGAAAAGACCAAAAAACAGCTTAAAGAAGACGGCCTCTACCTGATGTACAGGGCGCTCAGCGCCAACGGCACGGAGCAGGGCCTCAGGGCGGAAATAGGAAAAGCGCTCAATCTGCTGCCGATGGAAATAAAAACGGAACTTCTTGACCTCCTGAGAAAGGACCTGGTCAAAGCCGGGGACGCCAATGTCCAGGTGCAGGGCCTGTTCGGCAAAGAAGAAAGGAACCTTATTTCAGGCAAAAGGTTCGTAAGGGATTCCCTCACCGGCATGAACGACACTCTCATACGCGCCGAAAAAGATTCGCTGAAAGAGAGCAGGGCTTCCAGTAAAAACGTCGCCGGCGTGAAGACAGAGATAGCCGTCAGGCTGGCAGATATAAAAGAATCGGCCAAAGTCCTTCACGATATCCTCCTTATGATCGATGACTGCAACAAAAAGGGGGAAACCGTTCTCGCAGAAAATATGCGCGGCCAAATAAACGGCATTCACAAAAAATTATACGGCCATTTTACTTCGTTATTGCTGACAGCCAGAAAGAGTAGCAGCTACGCGGGGCTTGTGGCTGATGCTTTTGCCGGTCTTACCGCCGACGAAAAAGCTCATCTGTCCTATTTTGAGAACATCAAAGGAGATCTCAAGGATTTTTATATCAACAGGGCACCCGGCATTTTCAGGGGGCACATTTCAGTGAAGGGCGGCTCAGGAGATGGCAGATACTCCGCCAATTTCACCACAGGAGAGTTTGTCGAATGCCTGTTTAACGGGTCAGTTAAAGAAGCTGCGATAGCAATTAGAAAGAACAGCAAATTTCTTGGGATATTCTGATCGGCTCACTTATTTTGATAACTTAGAAGCCTGACATCTTTCCAAATCTTCAAAAAAGCCTGATTTTCCATGAAATTTCATGAAATACGTACCGATATATAAATGAAGTAGATCTCAATATATATAGAAAGGGCTTTAAGATGAATGCTGCTGCACAGATTGTTAGATTCGCTCCCAAGGCCCAGATCCATAATTTTGGCGGGCATGTAAGGGCAGGCGCGGTGCCTGCGGACCATACCTTCAGGCAGCCGATCAACGATACAGGTAAGGCGGATATGCTGAGGGCTTTGATATCGGGATTGTTCGACCAGAATGCAAGCGCAAGGGAACTGCTTCCCGGAATAAGGGAAATGGAAGCGCAGAGTGTAATCCCGAGTCTTGACGCAATGGAAGACACGCCCCAGAGAGTGCTGGCAACCCGCCATGATGAACTTAAAGCAATAGTACTGGCTTCATCAAGGCGGCCTGCAGGGAGCCTGGCATTCCTCGGCCCGGAAAGCTATTTTACTCTGACGCCCCACACTCCGCCGATAAAAGGCCACACCTGGGAACCGAAACAAATACTGGCCCACAGCGCGCAGGAGCTGGCCGGTCTCACGCGGGACGGAATAGAAGAACTAAAGAGCAATTCCGTCAACCCGCGGCTTTCTACCGTTGCCATGGGATTTCCTTCGGCAGGAGAATCATCAAGAGCAATTGATTTTGTACTCAAACACCCTGATATCGTTGGCAGGATCAGGCCTCTCGGCGGGCTTAACGGAGTAAATGAAGGCGACCTGCCGCCTAGATATCTTTACCCGATAGAGACCAACAGCGGCCCCAGGACACTTCTCGGTCTTATGATGGACAACTTTGCCGCGACCCAAAGGACATTGGAAAGGACCGCGCTGACGCTTTGCATGCTGAATTCAAAAAGCGTGGGATTTACTGCTGACAGGCTTAAAACGGACCTTGCGGGATGGTCGCAGCCGGAGATCGATAATCTTTTCGGGTTCGTCCAGCCAAGCTCATCCAGGATGTTCCTGGGAACGCTGGACTTTACGGACAAGCTTTTTTCCACCGGCCACGGTGATTTTTCAATGATGCTTTCCTTATACAATGCCTATAAGGCTATGTCTGAATCCGGCATCAAATATTTCCAGTACGGGAATTGCGATGAATTCCTTTACGGCGCGGACCCCACGGTGATCGGCATGGCAAAACATCTGTTCGGCAAAGGGTACAACATGCTGGTATTTGTCGCGCCGAACTCAAACAACCAGCTCGGCGGCGGCGCCGTCCGTGAGACCTCTAACCCTGAAAGACAATTTCTCTGTGAGGGAACGGTACTGCCTGCCGACATGGTCTCGACAAAACAGAACCCTTCTTCGGTCAATACTACTTTCTATGTCATGTCAACGGCCGCGCTTGCAGAAGCTACCGACAGTCTTGGGGAACTTGACGCTGCTATAGATATTAAAATGCTCGGGCCCAGGATCGGCGCCTGTATCGACAGCTGGGCCGGTTCAGAATGGACCGGGAGATTAAAGCCTGCATTCGTGCTCGCGCCCAGGTCCGGCTTTTTTCTTGGGGTCAAATCTCTGCAGCATACCCATTCGGATGATATTCCTCCGGAGCTTAGTCTTCATCCTCTGGGTGTTTCTCACAGGATGAGCTATCACGATTTTGTTAGGCACATGGCTAATACGTTCCCTAACGTGATCGCGGCCATGATAGCGGGTGACAGCAAAGTCACAGAGGCTGTTTTTAACATGGGCGGAAGTTATTTCATAGACCCGAAGTTAATGTAGGCTTTTTTAGCCCATCACCACTTCGACCTTGACCTGCTTTGCTCCTCTGGGAGCTTTGAGAATATTGGTTTTAATTTTTCTTCCGTTCATTTTTACTTCTCTTATTCCTTTACATACATGATCCGGATTTTTTACGGTTATCAAGTAATCGCATCCCCTGAAATGCCTTTTTACCTCAAATCCGTCCCATACCGAAGGTATGCAGGGATCTATCGTGAGCCCTTCATAATCCGCCATTATACCCAGGATCCATTGTGAAATTGCCATAAAATTCCACGCCGCGGAACCCGTAAGCCAGGCGTTCTTTGCCTCTCCGAAATCCTTATGGTCTTTCCCGGCTATCATCTGGCAGTAAACATAGGGCTCAAGCTTATGAGTGTCAGGCATTTTGTTCTTCTCTGAAGGGGCGATCGCCTTGTAATATTCAAATGCCTGCTCTCCCCTGCCGGCGATGCACTCGGATATTATTATCCACGGGTTCGGGTGGCAGAATATCGCGCCGTTCTCTTTTAGCCCGGGAGGATAGATGGAGATGGACCCGAGTTCCGGATAGAACTTTGAGAATGACGGCTGAAGTATCATTATCCCGTACTTGGTGGCAAGATGTTTCTTTACCGAGTCAAGGCATTTTATCATCCTGTCCTTTTCCGCGACGCCGGTGAGTACCGCCCATCCCTGAGTTTCAAGGAATATCTTTCCTTCTTTGTTCTTCTTTGTGCCCACGGCTTTTTTATTGTCGTCAAAAGCCCTGATATACCACTCGCCGTCCCACGCGACCTTGTTTATCTGCTTTTTCACTTTTTCAAAAAGCTTTTTGTATTTTTTTGAGTCCGTTCTTTTCCTTATCAGAACAGCCATCCTGCTCATCTCGGCACACGCGCCGGCAAGCATCTGGCCGACCATCACAGACTCAGCCTGCTTTTTAGGGCCTGTCATGTTAAGGCAGTCGTTCCAGTCGGCAAATCCCGCGAGAGGCAGTCCGTGCGGGCCTTTATGTTTAAGGGAATAATTAATTGCTTTTGCAAGGTGTTTGTAAATCGTATCTTTTTTACCGGTCTCATACGGAACTTTCTGCAGGAGAAATTTTGCATCGCCCGTTTCTTTAATATACGCGGAAACAGAATAGACAAGCCACAGATGGTCGTCGCTGTAGCCCCTGCCGCTGCCTTTTTTTGTGAGCGGGCTGTACTGGTGGTTCGCGTCACCGTCCTCGAACTGCGTCGAGGCGAGGTCGATTATCCTTTGCTTCACCCTTTCCGGGATCTGGTAGACAAATCCCATCGTGTCCTGGTTGCTGTCGCGGAATCCCATCCCTCTTCCGATGCCGGATTCATAGTAAGATGCCGACCTTGACCAGTTGAACGTGGTCCTAACCTGATACTGGTTCCAGACATTTACCATGAGGTTCACGTCCTCATCCGGGGTCTTGACCCAGAGCTTGTCCAGGTTGTCTTCCCAGTGCTTCGCCAGCTTTTTTAATTCTTTTTCGACATTTTCTCTGTTTGAAAACTTCGCGGCCACCCTTTTCTCATCGCCGGCCTTCTCGCTGTAGCCCAGCACGAATATTATCGTTTTTGTCTCACCGCTTTTTAGATTCACCTGGATATTGTGGCTCCCTACAGGCGCCCAGCCGCATGCGATAGAATTGTTGGATTTATTTTCGACAACAGCTCTCGGCGCGGAAAGATCTCCGTATCTGCCCAGAAAATCCTCTCTCTGGGTGTCAAATCCCGCAATATCCTCGCTGCACGAAAAATAACCAAAATAGCTCTTTTCGACCCTGTACCTTGAAAGATGATAGATCATATTACCTGTGACTTTAGTTTCTCCGATATTCAGGTTGTACTGGTAATCCGTCATGTCGTTCAAAGCGTCCCACAGGCAGAACTCGACGAACGAAAATACCCCTAAAGACCTGGGTTGGAGGCTGTTGTTCTTTATCTCCATCATCCAGACTTCGCAGCTCTCTCCGAGCGGGACAAAATATGTCGTGGTTGTCTGAATGCCTTTATAATTGGACGTTATCTTTGTATACCCCAGGCCGTGTCTGCATTCGTAAATATAATCGTCCTTTTTACCCTCCTGCACCGGGAAAAGCACGGAATCGTTACTGACGGACATCTTTGCCGTGGGTTTTTGCACCGGCTGCCAGGTCGCTGACCAGAACTCATTTGTTTTGTTGTCCCTTACATATAGGTATCTCCCTCCCCTGTCATAAGGGATGTTATTGTATCTGTATCGCAAAAGCCTTCTTTCTTTCGGGTCCCTGAAAAAACTGTACCCTCCCGCAGTATTTGACATCAGGGCGCAGTATTCCTCGCAGCCCAGATAATTTATCCAGGGCAGCGGCGTGTCCGGCCTTGTTATCACATATTCTTTGCTTAGCCCGTCAAAATACCCGTATTTCATCTGATATTCCTTTCCGGTCTATGATAGATGCAGGACCATTACCTCTCTCCCGTGAAATGTAAGTGGCAGTTTTCCCTTTTCAATTTCAAATATTTCGCCGCTCAGGATGTCTTCCGCTTTGGTGAAGCGTTCCGGCGTATCTATTTCGAATTTTTCTTTGACCGACCCGTGGTTTATCACATATAATACCGGCGTCTCGGGATCGTCCCAGAGGACCATTTCTATGCTGTCCTTGTCCTTTAAGAAAAATTCGGGCTGCGGGAGCTGCGCCCTCACATAATCCGCAAGCCTCTCGTTGCCCGTTTTACCGATGCTCATGAAAAGGCTGAAGGTCGCGTAGAGTATTTTCCCTTTGCCGACACTTCTTTCGATAATAGCTGGATACCCGTCCTTGTACCTGACAATAGTCCCTTCCGCGTCAGAGATAAGGTCCCTGAACCCGTACGCGTACGAGCGGATCTTCGGGATGTAGATCCTGTCGTCTATCGTTTCGATGTGGTGGCTGGTGATACTTAAAAAGTCGTCAAGTATCGGCTTTTCGTGCAGGCCTCCGTTCTCGTTCTTAGCGCCGAACCTCGCCTCTGTCACAAGCGTTCCGCCGTTTCCTACATAGGATAAAAGGACTTCCGCGTATTTTTTCTTAAGGATATAGGGGTTCGGCAGAAGAATGATCTCGTAAGGAAGATTGCCGTCTTCAAGATGCCTTTCAAATATGAACGCCGCGGGATTGTAGTAGTTCCATAACACCATGTAAGCCCCCTGGCAGCTGTCAAGCCCGTGGGTATGCCCCAATTCCGCCCTAACCTGTTCCCACTGGCCGGTTATTGCTCTTGGAGGTCCCTGCTCCTGGTATGTCTGTATATCGGATGACCTTAAATATGCGACGGCGGCTTTCGGGTCCAGTTTATGCCTGTGAAGTATCGGGATTATCTTTTTAATTTCTGCCCCCGCTTTTTCTATCTCTTCCAGGCGTTTTGTCCTTGTGCCGTCCGCCTTGAGTATACCAAAGCCTCCCGTCTCTCCGCCGAATACCGAAGTACGCCACTGATGGTAAAGTATCGCCTGCGCTCCGTGAGCGACTACCTGATGCGTCCATACGCGTATCTCCGGTCCTTCTATGAAACCCGGATAGCCCCACCTGACGTTCGGCCCTCCCTGGAGTTCCGTTACGTGGAATTCCATGTTCCTTCCTAAAGAAAGGCTTCTCCACCAGTCGGACATCTCGGCGATCTGCTGGGGGGTGTTCCTCCCACCCATCGGATAGATATCCCATCCGTACCAGTCGAGACCTTCGGCCATCGTGTCGTGGTCGGGGACTCTGGACGATATGCCCAAAAAGCCGTTCGTGCCGATCTTCCTCGACTTGTCATATTCCTTCACGATGCCTTTTTCCCAGCTTAAGAAACTGTGAAGTGAATCGGTCTTGAACCTGAACCAGTCAAGAAAAATATGGGGGTTCCCTGCGTCCCAGACACCGGCTTTTGGAGTGGTTATATCGTCCATTTCTCCGAACTCGTTCGTCCAGAATTTTGTCCCCCAGGACCTGTTGATCTGTTCAAGAGTGCCGTATTTTTGTTTTGCCCATTCGACAAAATCATTCCTGGTCTCCGGGCAATGGCAGAAATCAAGGTTTGTCGTCGAATCAAGGGGAGGATATACCGGTTCGTTGTCTATCTGCCAGTACATTACTGCTGGATGGTCCTTGTATCTTTCTACCAGCTTGCGAAGCATCCTCTCCGCGAATTTTCTGTACAATTTACTGTCCCTGCAGATGTTCGGCCTCGGCCCGTATTCCGGATACAGCGTGCCTTCGTTAGAAACAGGCCTTGTCTCGGGATATTTTCTTACCAGCCAGGTCGGTGCCATCGAGGTGGGGATGCCGAGCAGGACTTTTAATCCGTATTTATTGACGAGGTCCAGGGCTTCGTCCATTTCTTCAAAATGGAACTCGCCCTCCCGCGGCTCGATCCAGTTCCACGCCATCTCGCCGAACCTGACAATATTAAAACCGCTTTCCGCTATCTGCGAAAATGCGGTCTCCCAGTAGTCTTTCGGCCACTGGTCAGGATAAAATGTTACGCCGAATGGGAACATATTCAACCCATTATAACCTTTACTTTATGTATTTTGCCGTCCCCGTGAGGTTTGATAAGGTTGCCTTCGATGATCTTGCCGTCGACTTCGACCGAAGCGACCCCGTGTTCAACACCATTTGGGTTTTCAATATTTATCTCGTAGACGGAACCGCGGAAAGGTCTTGTGATGCTGCATTTTTTCCACTTTGAAGGGATGCACGGGTCTATGCGAAGCCCCTGATAATCCCTTCGTGCACCAAGCACCCACTCCGTTCCGACCATGAACGTCCAGCCCGCTGTCCCGGTGAGCCATGTGTAAGCCCCCTCGCCATAAGCATAAGGGTGTCCTGGCCCGATAAGGTATTCCGCATAAACATAAGGCTCGGCTTTGTACAGATCGATATTTTTCTGTTTGCTCGGCATTATCTTGCACATTTCTGTATAAAGTTTATCTCCCATCCCTAACTTCGCGAGCGCCGCGAGCATGAAGGTATGCGCGTGGCAGAACACTGCGGCATTTTCCTTAGTCCCCTGCGAGAACATCGCTATCCTGCCAAGCCCTGGATCAAATACCGTATATGCAGGAGCAAGCAGTGCATAGCCGTGTTTACCGCTAAGGTCTTTTTCTACAGCCTTCATCATTATTTTTACCCTGTCCTCAGGCACGATATCCGCAAGTATTGCCCATGACTGCGAATTTAAAAATATCTTTCCTTCCTTGTTCTTTGAAGACCCGAAAGGAATCATCTCATCGTTATAACCCGCAAGATACCATTGCCCGTCCCAGCCGGATTCATTGATCCTTTTTGTCATCACGCGCGCTTTTTCTTGAAGATCTTTACCGATATCTTCTTTCTTTATCAGGCCCGCGAGCTCGGAAAGCATCTTTAGAGCTCGGACAAGCGCTATGCCGAGCCAAACGCTTTCCCCGATCTGTTTGCGGCCCGCCATATCAAGCGCGTCGTTCCAGTCAGCTTCCCCTACTCTGGGTATACCGTGGACGCTCACATCGTTATAGGTGAATGTGAGCTGGGCCAGGAGATGCTCAAAAAGGGTTCCTTCTCCGTCGGCAACGGCTCCGCCCTTCCAGTCCATATCTGTTTTGGTACCGCCCTCACGCCACTTGTCCTTAAGCCATGGGACTTCCTGATTGAGAATATCAATATCTCCGGTCTCTTTGACATACGCCGCGACCGACGGAGTAAGCCACGTGGGATGATCCTTGAAAGGCTTGTTGGAATAAGGCCCGTATGTATCTGACCATCCGGGCGCAAGTGTCCCGTCCCTCCGGGTCAGTGAAGCCACCTTGAGCATCTTGGCTTTTGCGTACTGCGGATCTATCGAAAGGATGGATTCGCTGTCCTGGCATGAATCGCGGAGCCCTCTTCCTCCCTGTCCTTCATGATAGAACGAAGGAGACCTTGACCACATGTTGCATATCCATAGCTGGTATTTTATCCAGTTGTTCATTATATTATTGAAATCTTTGTCAGGAGTATCAACCTGCACTGGAACCAGCTTTTTTTCCCAGAAAACTTTTGTCGATTCGAGGGACCTCTCAACGGTCTTTTTATCGCGGTATTTTTTTATGATCCTGGCGGCATTTTTCTGTCCTACGGTCTGGCCGAGTATGAAGGCGATCTCTTTTTCCTGCCCGGGTTTGAGCGTGACCCTGTGATGGAGTACTCCCACAGGCTCTTCCCCGTCACAGATGCTGTTCGTGCATGTTCCGTTATAGACTCCTTCGGGATGCTGGCAGGTATTGCCCGCGCCCAAGAATTTCCGCTTGTTGCAGTCCCAGCTCGAGACTTTTTCCGAAGAAGCAAAGAAAAGCGTGTAAGGATTGTCCTTGATGTTGAACTCTTCATAAAAAGCTGTCTTTCTCGCGAATATCGCCTTTGCCTTTTTATCAAAACGGACCCTGTTCCAGAGTATCGCTATGTTATAGAAGGTGATGTAATCCGCGCTTCCGATGAACCATTCGAGATAACCGAAAAGATTCAGCTTTTTTGTTTTCTTTGTGGCGTTCTTTATCTTTACCTTCCATATCTCGCAAGGTTCGTCAGCCGGCACGAAATATGTGGTCTCCCCTTCTACTCCGTTGGATCTTGATCTGATGGTCTGGTAGCCGAACCCGACTATACATTCGAATTTTTCATATTTTGTACGCAGAGGTTCCCACGAAATGCTGAATGTTTTATTTGTCTCTTCATCCTGAATGAACACATATCTTCCAGGTCTTCCCTGGTGAAGGTTCTGGCCGGTCCAGTAAAGCATCCTTTCGGTTTTTGAATCCTTGTAAAAACTATATCCTCCGGCTGTCTGTGATATGACCGCGCAGTATTTTTCATTAGTCAGATAGCTGCCCCACGGGCGCGGCGTATCCGGATCCGTTATGATGTACTCTTTCCCGTCTTTTGAAAAATCGCCGTACTTCATTTGTTTGTCTTTCTAAGTATACGTTATATATTATATTTTAACATTTTATCATTGATGCAGAAAGACGGGGGCCTATGATTCAAATTGGATTTAAAGTGAAATTTTCAGAAAATACGCTCGATACAGATTCAGACGATAGAGAATAAAAAAGGAGGCCCTTTTTATGCCGATAAAAATAAGCAGCGCACCGGATGACTACAGGCCCTATTTGCAGGAAGCGGATAAAAAAGGAAACAATAACGGCGAGATCGATTCTCCTGATGAGGCCAGCAGGGCAATAAAAGAATACGGCGAAGGCCGTTCCTTTGATAAATTCGAGGAATTTTTATCGTTTCTGGAAAAATCGGGATATTCTCAAAATCAGTTCAACAAAACAAAACCGGAGGACTTTATAACGCTTTTAAACGATGATTCTAAATTTGTAAGGGAAAAAGCGTGCAAAATCATTTACGAACTGATCAGCGGCAAGAAACAAGATGTCAGCGATGCGGTTATCAAACTCTTGGTGAAGAATTTAAACATATGCCGTTACTCATTCGGAGGATGGGGTCGTTTTAATGCATTTGATAATTATGCAGCTAAAGCCTTGGCTGAACTTGGAGAAAAAGCATTGCCATACATTAAAGAGGCGCTGTCTGATCCCGATGAGAACACGAGAAAAGGGGCTGTCGACGTCTTATATTCGATTTCTTCCAAAAAGCCAGACATCATCGGGGACGATCTTCTGCCATTAATAGCTAAGAATCTTGACCTGCATTTTAAATACGACTATGACATTTACAGCCTGCCAGCACAAACACTTGCTAATATTGGGAAAAGGGCTGTCCCGTTTATTGCAATATCTCTATCGGATAAAAACGATGCGGTCCGCAGGTGGGCGGCACATTCTATCTCGCTCCTTCCAAAAGAACTGCTTACGCCAGAATTTGTTAATGATGGAATATTACGGTCTTTGTCAAAGAATCTGGGGAATTTTGACAGGGAAACAAACAGCGAAAGAGAGAATCATCCCGCCGGCGCGCTGATAAAGATAGGGGAAAGAGCTCTACCTTTCATTAAAGAAGCCCTTGCGGACAAAGACATAGAAGTAAGAAGAGGGGCTGCCAGGGTATTTTATAATTTGGTCGAAAAGAAGCCGGAGCTTATTACCGACGAATATCTTGAGCTGATGTATCAAAATATCAATATGTGCACGTACGAATGGGAGGGCTGGGCAAGATTTGAAGCGATCCCGAATTTTGCGGCAAAGACCCTTGTCCTTGCTGGCAAAAAAGGGACCGATTACCTGAAGAAGGCTTTGGTGAGCGAGGACCAGAATGCCAGAAAAGGCGCATGTGACGGTTTTTCAAGTATTGCGCCCGAAAAAATAACCGACGACTTAATCCCCCTGCTTGTTAGCAATTTGAATCTACATTATATATGTGATTATCGTGAATGGAACGAGGCGGCTGACACTTTAAAAAGGATAGGAGCAAGAGCATTGCCTGCTCTAAAGACCGCAGCGCTTAGCGGAGATCCGGCAATACAGGCTAAAGCAAGCACTCTTTACATGGCCATGGGCGGTAAAGACTTCGACACTTCAGCAACAAAAAATAAGGAGTTGATAGTAAAAACGGTCAGCCGGGACGGTTCGGTGCTGCAACAATTAGATGCCTCACTGAAAAAGGACAAAGAAGTTGTATTGGCTGCAGTCAAACAAAGCGGATGGGCACTTCAATATGCCGATGATTCATTGAAAAAAGATAAGGATGTTGTATTGGCCGCGTTCAATAATGCTAAGTGGGCGATACAATACGCCGATATCTCCTTGAAAAGAAACAAGGAATTTATGTTGATCATCACCAAACAGGAGGGATTATTGCAATACGCGGATGAGTCCTTAAAGAAAGATAAAGAAATTGTGTTAGTCTCAGTTAGTAAAGACGGGGAGTCATTACAATATGCCGACATCTCCTTGAGAAAGGACAAAGACGTTGCATTAGCCGCGGTCAATCAAAACGGAAGAGCACTCCAATATGCCGATACTTCCATGAAAACCTATAAGGACGTTGCATTGGCCGCAGTCAATCAAGACGGATGGGCGCTGGAATATGCCGATATCTCCCTGAAGAAGGACAAAGAAGTTGTGTTAGCCGCGTTCAATAATGCTAAGTGGGCGATACAATATGCCGATATCTCTTTAAGAAAAAACAAGGAATTTATGTTGATCATTGCCAAACAGTCGGGATTATTGGAATATGCCGATGAGCCCTTGAAGAAAGACAAAGAAATTGTGTTGGCGGCGGTCAATCAAGACGGAAAGGCTCTGGAATATGCCGATGATCCGTTGAGGATGGACAAAGAAGTTGTGTTGGCGGCGGTTAGCAGAGATGGAGAGTCATTGAAATATGCCGATATCTCATTGAAGAAAGACAAAGACATTGTATTAGCTGCAATTAAACAGAACGGAGAGTCATTGCAATATGCCGATATTTCCTTAAAGAAGGACAAAGAAATTGTATTAGCCGCAGTCCGAAAAACCGGATGGGCTCTGAAATATGTCGATATTTCCTTAAAAAGTGATAAAGAAGTTGTGTTAGTCGCAGTCAAAAATGCTAAATGGACGTTACAATATGCCGATAAATCGCTGCAAAATGATCCTGATGTATTAAAAGCGGCGGAACAATAGGGGCTTACGCTCTAATCTCCAAGTCCTGAAAATAAAATACGCATAAAGGCGGCGATCGCTTCTAAATCCCGATGCCGAAATTGCTAAAAAGGCGGCGGAAGCTATCAAGAATATCGAAGGACAAAAGAAGAAATAGTTTTATTCAACTGTAACGCTTTTTGCCAGGTTCCTCGGCTGGTCCACGTGGCAGCCCCTTTTTACCGCGACATAATAGGCAAACAGCTGAAGTGGTATGACCGCGAATATCGCCGAGACTGTTTCTCTGGCAACAGGCAGGTAGATGACATCGTCCGCTTTCTTTTTTATGTTCTTGTCGCCTTCGGTCGCAAGCGCGATGACTTTTCCTCCGCGAGCTTTTACTTCCTCGATATTTCCGAGGATCTTGTCATACCTTCTTCCCGCGAGGGCCAGAACTATGACAGGCATGTCCTCGTCTATGAGGGCAATTGGTCCGTGCTTCATCTCGGCGGCAGGATATCCTTCGGCGTGGATGTATGATATTTCCTTCAGTTTCAAGGCCCCTTCAAGCGCTATCGGAAAACCTTCCCCCCTGCCAAGGTAAAGCGCGTTGGAACACTGGTAATATTTATCCGCAATCTTTTCTATCCGCTCCTCCTGCGACAGGACCTGTTCCACTTTGTTTGGGATCTCGAAAAGACTTTCCAATTTTTTAAGGATCTCGGTTTTTGATATTTTCTTTTTCTCGGATGCCAGAAAAAGGGCCAGAAGATAAAGGACCACTATCTGCGTCGTAAAAGCCTTTGTCGAAGCAACCCCGATCTCCGGTCCCGCTTTCGTATAAATAACGCCGTCCGAAGCCCTTGCGATCGACGACGAGACGACATTGCATATTGAGACAACTTTTGCCCCAAGTTTTTTTGCTTCTTCTACCGCTCCAAGAGTATCGGCCGTCTCTCCTGACTGTGTTATCGCTATGACAAGAGTGTTCTTATCTATGATCGGACTGCGGTACCTGAATTCCGCGGCATATTCAACTTCTGAAGGTATCTTGGCGTAATGCTCAATGAAATATTCCCCTACCAGCGCGGCATGCCATGAAGTGCCGCATGCTGTCAGTATCACCCTGTTTATCCCGGAGATATCTTTTTTATTGAGGTTGAGGTCTTTAAATTTTATCTGCTTCTTTGCGGTGTCGACGCAGGCCCTTATTGTATCCATTATGGCCTTTGGCTGTTCGTGTATCTCTTTCAGCATGAAATGCGCATATCCGCCTTTTTCCGCGGAAACAGGGTCCCACGATACAAGCGTCTCTTTTCTGCTTATCTTTTTACCCGACAGGTCGATTATTTTTACATTGTCCTTTTCGACCACAGCGATATCGCCTTCTTCAAGAGTGATGATCCTCGACGTGTTCTTTATTATCGCGGGGATATCCGATGCAGTGAAGTTTTCACCATTGCCGAGGCCTATTATAAGCGGGCTGCCTTTCCTGGCTACGACTATCCGGTCCGGTTCTTTTTTGTATATGACACCGATCGCATATGACCCCTGGACCTTGGATACTGCAAGCCTGACGGCCTCCGCAAGACCTTTACTTATTTCGTCTTCGATCAAATGGACAAGCACTTCCGTATCGGTCTGGGATTTAAAAACATGCCCCTTTGCGATCAGATCTGATTTCAAAGCTTCATAATTCTCAATGATCCCGTTATGGACCAGAGCTATCGAGTTGGTGCAGTCAGAGTGCGGATGGGCGTTCTCTTTCGACGGAATCCCGTGCGTTGCCCATCTTGTGTGGCCGAGGCCCGTGTGCGCGCTTATCTTCTTTGGAGTGATCAGCGCCTCAAGGTCTGAGATCTTTCCTATGGATTTTTCAACTATAAGCTTCCCGTCAGAAAGCGCGACTATCCCCGCGGAATCATAGCCGCGATATTCCAGTTTTTTCAGCCCCTCCAGAAGGATCGGGACCGCTTCTTTGTTCCCGATATAGCCGATTATTCCGCACATCTGATACCTATCTTCTCACGCTCAAAACGGAATTAATTTCTTTTGCCGCGGCATCAAGGTCGTCTTTTACGATCGCTTTGATATCTTCATCCTCGGCTGCAAGGATATGGTCCCACATGATACCCAGCCTTCTTGTCAGTATTGGCTCGATCAGTCCCCATGCAGCGACGCAGGGATATGTCCTGCCATATTGTACGGCCTCTTTGAACACTGCTCTGAAAGGGTCCGAAGCAAAATACGGGTCGGAAAATGCGGCTTTTGTAGCCGGTAAAAAACCGGTTGCTTTTGCGTAGTTCACCTGCATCTTAGTTGTAACAAGGTGTTTTATGACTTTCCATGCTTCTTCCTTGTGCTTGGAGTTCTTGAATATAGAAAGATCGCTTCCACCGACGAAAGTGAACTTACCGTTTGGCCCGGCAGGATAGGAAGAGACCCCGAAATTTCTTGAAGCGATCGATCCGTAAGAGCCTCCCTGTTCCGGAGGCAGCGTGAGCGTCTTTACCTCGTACGGCCCGTCAAAGTACATCCCGTATGACCCGTTGTTGAAATTACTGCTGACCTGCGCGGTGTTAAGCTCGAGCGCGTCTATGGGTATCAGGCCTTTTTTCACCAGGCTAACGTAATAAAGCACTCCGTCCACCGCAGCGGACGAATTGATCGCGGCGCTTTTTCTGTCTTTGGAGAGAAAGTCGCCGCCGGCTGCCCAGATCCACGGGGCGATATTATGAATAACGTTCCAGTCGTTCTTCCCGGGGATCCCCAGAGGATATACTCTTACCCCTTCTATTTCCGGCTCGGCATTCTTGATCTTTGTAAGGGAGTTCTCAAACGATGCCCATGTCTTCAGATCGTCCTTGGAAAGTTTCAATTGCCTTAAGACGTCCGTCCTGAAGAAAAGAGCTCTCGCATCAACAAACCACGGGACGGCTGTTACAGATTTTGTCCCTTCAAGGCCTGTAGACTTCCACGCGGCCGGGATGAAACTTGTACTTCCGCCGATCTCGGACACTTTATCCTGCAGGTCCAAAAGAGCCCCCATCGCGGATATCGAACCGACCCATGTCGATCCCAGCTGGACGATATCCGGCGTGTCGCCAGATGTAGCGGCTGTAGTTATTTTTGTCCATGCTGATCCCCAGTCAACAGATGTCACCCTGATATCTATATCCGGATTTGCCTCTTCGAATGGCGCGAGTATAGCCTCGATGTCCCTGACCGGCTCAAGACTGTTAGGCATGACCCACATCTGAAGGACGACCTTCCCTGATGAAGTCTTGTTCTCCTGGACGGCGGTTGCCGCCGATTTTTCCACACCGGTTTTTGGCAGCTGGGTTTTTCCTCCGCATCCGGCAATGAACAGCCCCAAACAGACCAAAAATATCCCCATTATCTTTAACTGTCTCATTATTTTCCTCCTAGAATATTACTCGGTCAATTTTTGGTATATATATCCTATTATAACCTTTAGAATGGCCGCCGTGGGGACAGCCAGGAACAGCCCGAGAATTCCGGCGTATGCGCCTCCGACAAGCAGCGCAAATATCCCTATTACCGGATTCACCCTTACAAAATGCGCTGCCACGTTAGGGATGATCAGATAATCTTCAAGCTGCCTTAAAACAAAATACAATATTATCACCAAAAGGACCAGCGCCTCTTTTGTCAATCCGTAAGGCACTGCCGTCTGGAAAAGAGCGACCATGGCGACTATCGCCGTCGCGCAGACCGGACCGATCACAGGGATAACCTCGAACACCCCTGTCATGATGCTTAATATCGCCGCAAATTTAATCTTAAGAATCGAAAGTACTATGAAGCTTGCCGTTGACATTATAAATATCAATAATACCTGTGCCCTGATGTAAGATCCGAGGGTCATATTCACTCGTTCTATTAAGGATGCTATTTCTTCCCTGTACGGTTCCGGGATCACTTTTTCTAGCGCTTCAAGGTACTTGCCCGATTCCATGAGAAAATAGAATGCGACGACAAAAAAGACAAGAAGAAGGACCAGCCTTTCAACCGCGCCAAAAAACAACGGGAACGCCTTTGACGGGAATTGCGCCATCAGCCAGGGAGCGACAGAGTCGGCCGCTTCCTTAAGATCGATGTTTCCGCCGAGAATATTTATGTCGCCTTTTGCCGCTATCCTGCCGAGGAGCGATCCGCTCTGGACAGACTGGCCGACGGAAAGCTCTCGGAATTCATATGCCACTACCGGCATCAATGATCTCACTCCCCAATAAATAATGCAGCCGACGACCAGATACAGGATGATGATGCATAAAGATTTAGGAAGCCTCGATCTTTCGGAAACCATAGAGACGACAGGATTAAAAAGATAGGCCGCCACAGCAGCCCAGATGAACACCGGCAAAAGATGTGCTACTGAAAGAAGGAACATGACGAACGCAGCGATCATGATCCAGATAGTGATTATCTTCGCTTTCGGCGAAAACACGTATGTTGACGCGTATTTATTGAACCTGACAGGAGAAAGCCATGCAAATAGTTTCATTTTTCACTCTTAACTTTATCATATCCGGATTAGTTTGTAAACGAGCACTTGACAACGGTTTTGGCGTTTGATAAATTAAGATTTAAGGCTATGACGCGGTGCGACCCCGCTGAGCCGGTCAGCAAGACTTTTTTCATTGAAATTGCGAAAGTTAATATAAATCACGGCTGGTTTGCGGCTTTGCCCATTCCTGCCTTCCTAGGGTTTATGGCGACACTTCGTAGTTTCTTGAAAGAAGATTGATGATACGTTATCTCGCGATAAGGGGTAAAATGCCTCAGATCCTGGCGACAACATGCAGTGACTGTCGCCCACCGCGTGTAGGAATGAGGCATTTTTTTTGGTCCTCGAAATTTGACTTGTCTTTTGGTTGAACATATAATTGCCCGTATGAAACGGATTTTCGCGTTCATTCTGATCTTTTCGCTACTCATTGTAATTTCTTTTGCCATGTCTGAAAAGGGCCCCTCAGGCGGCACGGCAAAAAAAACTCCCGCCCCGGATTTTAAACTTAAAGATGTATCGGGACATTATAAAAAACTGTCGGATTTTAAGGGCAAGATCGTCCTTCTGAATTTTTTTGCCACCTGGTGCCCTCCCTGCAGGGCCGAGATGTCGTCGATGGAAAGGCTGAACAACGCGCTCTCTAAGAAAGATTTTAAGATGATCGCCGTTTCAATTGACAGGACTGACACGGGAACTGTCAAAGCGTTCATAGAAAAAGGCGGGTATTCTTTTCTGGTGCTCCATGACAAAGACAATGCTGTCTCCGATATCTATGGCATCTACAGCATCCCGACCACCTTTATCATCGACAAAAAAGGGAAGATAGCCCAAAAGATCATCGGAGGAAGAGAATGGGACTTGCCTGAAGTCATCGGCAATATAAAGTCCCTGATAAAGGAATAAAATGCAGAATGTTTCATTTTTAACAGCTTTTGCCGCGGGTCTTTTGTCGTTCTTTTCACCTTGCATACTGCCCCTTGTCCCGTCATACATATCTTATATTACCGGGATCACGTTCAAAGACCTTGAAAGCAACCGGGCTGCCGCCCAAAAGGTGACTTTGATCAATTCTATTTTCTTTGTTCTGGGTTTTTCTTTGGTCTTTATCCTGCTGGGGGTCGCAATAAGTTTTTTGGGCCAGCTGTTGATCGATATCAAAGAATATACAAGGATCGTCGGTGGTTTTATTATTATTTTCTTCGGTCTTTTCATAATGGGGGTGTTCAATAGTCCTTTGCTGAACCGCTATCTAAAATTCGCGCCTTCGCTAAAAGCCAAGAACAGCTTGAGCTCATTCCTTGCCGGATTGATCTTTGCCTCAGGCTGGACACCGTGCGTCGGACCGATACTCGGGACCATACTGATCCTTGCCGGAACGACCTCAAGCATCTTGAGCGGAACATTTCTCCTATGTTTTTATTGCGCGGGGCTGGCCGTGCCGTTTTTGATATCCGCTCTTATGGTCAACAGCCTGATCTCTTTTATCCCGAAGATATCAAAATACATGAGATACATCACTTTTCTAAGCGGCCTGCTGCTCATCATCACCGGAATATTATTGATATTGAACCTTTTCAATTCTTTTTCGGGGATTTGACTTGGCATATTGAAGATTGTATAATTTAGGAAAGCGCTGATTTGAGTCGTATTGCTGCGCTATATAAATGTGCTAAAAAGCCGTGGATATAACTCAGCAAAAGACGCTGAGTTTTTTTGTTTTATGGAGATACTGATATGATATGGATAATGAATAGCCCCCAAAAGGGGGCCTTGATAAAAAAGAGATGTAAATTATATATTAAAGGAGAGGTACTATGTCAAAACAGATAAGGACTTATGATGAAATAAATGAAAAGATCAAGAAAGGCCAGGTAGTGGTGGTCAATGCCGAAGAGTTTATTGATCTTGCGGACAAGGAAGGGATTGAAAGCGCCGCAAAGAAGGTGGACGTGGTGACTACGGGGACATTCGGTCCGATGTGCTCGTCCGGAGCGTTCCTGAACGTCGGGCACACAAAACCGAGGATAAAGATAAGCAAAGCATGGTTCAACGGGGTAAATGCTTACGCCGGTCTTGCTGCTGTAGACCTTTATTTGGGCGCGACAGAAATGCCCGATGATGATCCGGAGAATAAAGTTTATCCCGGGGAATTCAAATACGGCGGCGGTCATGTTATCCATGATCTTGTGGCCGGGAAAGACGTAAAATTTGAAGCTACTGCCTACGGGACCGATTGCTATCCGAGGAAAAAACTTTCAACGTTACTGAATATAAAGGACCTGAACGAAGCTTTTTTGTTCAATCCGAGGAACTGCTATCAGAATTATAATGTCGCCGTCAATCTTTCGGACAAGACGATATATACATATTTAGGCGTCCTTCGGCCGAACCTTGCAAATGCCAATTATTGCAGCGCGGGACAGTTAAGTCCGCTCCTCAAGGACCCTTTTTATAAGACTATCGGCATCGGGACCAGGATATTCCTTGGCGGCGGAACTGGCTATGTCGCGTGGAACGGGACCCAGTATAATCCCGGGACCCCGCGGACCGAGAAAGGCGTTCCAAAAAGGCCTTCAGGCACACTCTCGGTTATCGGCGACCTGAAAGAGATGGACCCTAAATGGATCGTAGGCGTCAGCTTTCTGGGATACGGCGTTTCGCTGAACGTCGGCATCGGCGTGCCCATCCCGATACTGGACGAAGATATAGCAAAATGGGCCGCATTAAAGGACAGCGAGATACTCGCGCCTATCGTCGACTACAGCGATGTTTACCCCAACGTAAAGCCGGATGTCATCGGCGAAGTATCTTACGCCGATCTAAAGACCGGGAAAATAAAGGTGAACGGGAAAGAAGTGGAAACCGCCTCTCTTTCAAGCTATCCAAAAGCGGCCGAGATCTCTAACATCCTTAAAGACCGCATAAAGAACGGCAAGTTCCTTCTGACGGAACCGGTAAAAGACCTCCCGGGACCTGACAGCGGGATAAAGTTCAAGCTTCTCAATGAACGTCCTTATAAGAACGGAGGCAAATAGCCATGAGCTCTTCAAAAAAGCTGGCGCTGACTTTCCCCCACCTTAAAGTGGACAAGCCTATTGTCTATCACCTGACAAAGGATTTTGATCTTGCCTTCAACATCCTTAAGGCAAGGATCACGCCCGAAGATGAAGGAGAAATGGTCATCGAAATATCAGGCAGTGATGAGAATTTGAAAAAGGGCCTTGAGTTCATGAAAGCTCAGGGCGTCTTGGTAGAGCCTTTAAAAAAAGAGGTCCGCTGGATCGAGGATAAATGCACTCAGTGCGGCGCCTGCATAACAATATGCCCTACCGGGGCGATGCAGATAGACAGAAGCAAGATGAAAATATCATTTGATAAAGAAAAATGCATCGACTGCGAGCTGTGCGTAAAACCTTGCCCGCCGAGAGCGTTTGAGGTAAGATTATAATATGAGCTCAAAACACAAAAAGCTTAACGCCTGGGTCAAAGAGATGGCGGCCCTGTGCAAGCCTGATAAGATCGTCTGGATAGACGGCAGCGATGAAGAAAAAAAACGGCTTGAAAAAGAAGCTTGCTATACCGGGGAGTTGATCGAATTGAACCAGGAAAAGCTTCCGGGATGCTTTTATCACAGGACAGCGCAAAACGACATCGCCCGGACCGAGCATCTCACATATATCTGTACAAAAAGAAAGGCCGATGCCGGGCCGAATAATAATTGGATGTCGCCCACAGCCGGGTATAAAAAGGCCGGCGATATATTCAAGAACTCCATGGCCGGAAGAACAATGTACGTCATACCTTTCAGTATGGGGCCGGTCGGTTCCGAATTTTCAAAGATAGGCGTGGAACTGACCGACAGCATTTATGTCGTTTTGAACATGAGGATAATGACAAGGATCGGAAAAACTGTCCTGGATAAACTTGGCTCTAACGGTGATTTTACAAAATGCCTCCATGGAAAAGCCGGCCTTGATCTAAACAAGCGCCTGATACTGCATTTTCCGGAAGACAATACTATTTGGAGCGTCGGGTCAGGATACGGAGGCAACGTCTTGCTCGGGAAGAAATGTCTTTCGCTGCGGCTTGGCAGCTGGATAGCAAAAAAAGAAGGCTGGCTTGCAGAGCATATGTTGATAATGGGCGTGGAAGATCCGAGCGGATATATTGCTTATATAGCAGCAGCGTTCCCGAGCGCCTGCGGAAAAACTAACCTTGCGATGCTCATTCCTCCAGAAGGCCTAAAAAGCAAAGGATACCGTATATGGACCTTAGGAGACGATATTGCCTGGATGAGGATAGATACCGACGGGTCTCTGTGGGCGGTCAATCCCGAGGCAGGAATGTTCGGTGTTGCCCCGGGAACAAATTCGAAGACAAATCCTAACGCGGTTGCAACTATCCGAAAAAATACTATTTTTACCAATGTACTTTTAAAGCCTGATAATACTGTCTGGTGGGAAGACGGCGACGGCCCCGTACCGGAAGAAGGCATAAACTGGGAGGGTAAAGCGTGGAAACCCGGAATGACGGATGAAAAAGGAAGGACGGTTTTAGGGGCTCATCCGAACAGCAGGTTTACCGCGCCTCTTTCGCAGTGTCCTTCAATAAGCAACAGGCTGGAACAGCATCATGGGGTCCCGATCTCAGCTATCATCTTCGGCGGAAGAAGGGCCAGACTGGCCCCTCTTGTATATGAATCCTTTTACTGGCAGCACGGCGTCTATGTCGGAGCGACGATGGCGTCCGAACGGACCGCGGCACAATACGGAAAACAGGGCGAGGTGCGGCGTGATCCCATGGCAATGCTCCCCTTCTGCGGATACAATATGGGAAAATATTTCGGCCACTGGCTGAAGATGGGCAGGAACATGGCAAATCCTCCCAAGATCTTTCACGTCAATTGGTTTAAACAGGATGAAAGCGGAAAATTCATGTGGCCCGGTTACGGCGAGAATCTCAGGGTCCTTGAATGGATAATCGACCGCTGCAGGCAAAAAGTAAAAGCGGTGGAATCTCCGATCGGTTATATCCCCGACTCCAAGGATATAGACCTTACCGGTCTCGATGTCTCGATGGTCGCAATGCAAAAACTCCTGCACATTGACAGGGAAGGGTGGAGAAAAGAACTCGAGGACCAGAAAGAATTCTTCAAGATGTTCGGGAAAGATCTGCCGAAAGAGATCGTTCAGGAACATAATCTTCTTAAGAAAAGACTTGAGAAGTATTAAGACAATATTACTTTTGTCTTTTTCGCTCGTTCTCCGTCAGGTATTTCTTCCTTAACCTGATATTCTGAGGCGTTATCTCCACAAGCTCGTCATTGTTGATGAACTCAAGCGCCTGCTCAAGCGATAACTTTATCGGCGGCGTCAGCTTTACGAGGTCATCAGAACCGGAGGCTCTCATATTTGTAAGCTTTTTCTCTTTGCAAGGGTTTGCCGTGACATCCTCTCTTCTCGCGTTCTCCCCTATTATCATTCCTGTATAGACAGAAACTCCCGGGCCTATAAAAAGACTGCCCCTCTCCTGCAGATTATTCAACGCATAGGCAACGCTTCTTCCGTTCTCCCCCGATATGAGCACTCCGTTCTGCCGTTTTGAGATGTCCCCTTTATATCTCTCATACCGGAAGAAAGCATGATGAAGTATGCCCTCCCCTTTTGTGTCCATGATAAACTCTGCCCGGAACCCCAGCAGGCCCCTGGTCGGCACAAGATAATTAAGAAAAGTCGTGCCGTTCTTTACGTTCATGTCCTGCATCTCGCCTTTTCTTTTGCCCAGCTTTTCTATCACAGCTCCGGCAAACTCTTCCGGGACCGATATCGAAGCCTGCTCTATAGGCTCCATCTTTTCCCCGTGAACTATTTTTATAATAACTTCCGGCTGCGATACGGCGATCTCATATCCTTCGCGCCTCATGTTCTCAAGAAGTATGGACAGATGGAGCTCTCCTCTGCCTGAAATGCGGTATCCGTCGGCGCCTCCGATGGATTCTATTCTTAAACCTACATTTGTCTGGAGCTCCCTGTCAATGCGCTCTTTCAGATGCCGGTTGGTCACATATTTGCCTTCTTTTCCCGCAAACGGAGAATCGTTCACGAGAAATTCCATGGTAAGTGTCGGCTCATCGATCTGCAGCAGCGGCATCGGCTTCGGATTATCGGCAGTGCATATCGTCTCCCCTATGGTTATGTCGGGCATACCGGCTACCGCGACTATATCGCCGCACTGCGCTGATTCTATCTCGAGCTGCTTTAATCCTTCGAATATCGAGAGCTTGGTGATCTTGCCCGGGACGATCGAACCGTCCCTTTTACAGACAACAACCTGCTCGTTTTTTTCAAGTTTTCCGCTGCTGACACGGCCTATAGCTATACGTCCGACATAATCATCATATTTAAGGTTTGTCACCTGCATTTGAAGGGCTTCGGAACTTTTATCAGGATAAGGCTTTACATGTTTCAGGATCGTTTCAAAGAGAGGGGAAAGATCTTTGCCTTCATCTTCAAGGTTGTATTTTGCCATGCCCTCCCTTGATATAGAATAAACAACAGGAAAATCAAGCTGTTCGTCCGTGGCTTCCAGCTTAACGAACAGATCGAATATCATGTCGATCACTTTATCAGGACGGGAGCCTTTTTTATCTATCTTATTTATGACGACTATCGGCTTTAAGCCCAGTTTGAGGGATTTTGAAAGCACAAATTTTGTCTGGGGCATTGGGCCTTCTTTTGCGTCAACAAGCAAAAGAACGCTGTCCACCATCTTTAACACGCGTTCGACCTCCGAACCGAAGTCGGCATGTCCCGGAGTATCGACAATATTGATTTTATTGTCCTTATAATGTATCGAACAGTTTTTTGAGAATATGGTTATACCCCGTTCTTTTTCAAGATCATTGGAGTCCATGACAAGCTCCGGCACTTCATCCCTTTCAGAAAAAGCTCCCCCCTGCCGCAGCAGGTGGTCTGTCAAAGTTGTTTTGCCGTGGTCCACATGGGCGATTATCGCGATGTTGATTATTTTGGTCATATATCTTATTATAACAAGGAAAGGAGTCATAAATGAGATATAAAAAACATATCGTTTTTGCGGCGTTACTGGTCATTTTTACCGCCCCGGCATATGCATATTTCGGCGCGCGCCCTATGGGCATGGGGGGAGCATTCACCGCGATAGCGGATGACGCCAACGCGGCATACTGGAATCCCGCGGGATTTGCATTTAATCCCGGAGTGGATATAACCGGTTCTACTTTATTAACAAACAGGAACGCAGTTATGGGAGACAATCTTGCCGCTGTCAAAATGTGCTATGAAGCCCCTATGTCATCACCTTTTGAATGGATATTCGGGGTTGGCGTTATGTCGGCATTCGCTGTTCAGACGGCGCAATACCTCGGGGATCAGGGCATCCTCAAGAAGAATTGGGGCCCCAGCAGCGTGCCAAAGACCGGAAGGGAACAGTCGATGGCGCCTCAGGTAAAAGAAAAAGGAACGGATACTTCTTATTCAAGGAATCCCGTTAAAAGAGCGACCCCTAAACCGGACGCCCAAAAATCTGCCGGCATCTTCGGCCCCATACAGAATTTGACAATAAATATGAATTTCGCGCCTCACGGTCACACTTACTGGGATAACAGGTATGAGAACCCGGGCGATCTTCCATACAACAAAGCTCAGTTCGCACTGGGTTTGACATGGCTTAACGATATTAACCCCGCACTTGACGAGTTCCGCAACTGGTACACGGTATCTGTCGCCTCAGGCTGGGAAGAAAGAGTGGCGGTTGGCGCCAACCTGAATTTCTATGACCTCAAAGTAATAAGCACTGGGATCAAGGGGTTCGGCGCCGGAATAGACCTGGGCGCTATCGGTAAACCGCTTCCTAATTTGTCTCTCGGTCTCGCGGTAAAAGAGATCCTGACAACGGATATCAACTGGCAGAACGGCGCAGTGACCAGATATTCTATGCTGGTCAATGCGGGAGCCGCGATCAAGCCTATAGACGAGATCACTATCGCTGTTGACGGGCATAACGTCTTCGCGCAGAACGTGGCGGGAGGCGAAAAAGCTTCGATGCATTATGGTGTTGAAGTACGTCCTATCCGCGGAATTGCCATAAGGGCGGGTCTTTATGATGGCAGCAAGACTGCGGGAGCTTCCGTAGGCGTCGGCGGATTTATTGTAGATTACGCTTATCTCGGCGGCGCTTTTGACAAGACCCAGATGGTAGGAGCTACCTGGAAGTTCTGATTTGGAGGGGGGAGGATTCGAACCTCCGAAGACTTTCGTCGACAGATTTACAGTCTGTTGCCATTAGCCGCTCGGCCACCCCTCCGCAAATGCAACTCTTTAATTATACTATCAAAACACCCTGTTTTTTTCAATTTTGACTGTCCTTTGCTTTGGCAAATCCGATCCATGTTATAATCGCATCATGATTTTTAAATTCATAGCTTTACTTGCGGCATTTCTAACTTCTACCGGATTTGTCCCGCAAATAATCAAAGGTCTGAAGACCGGGCATTTAAAAGATGTTTCCCTGGTCACACTGTCTTTTTCCTCGATAGGCACGTTCTTTTGGGCAATATACGGGATCTATCTTGGTGATTGGATTATCATTGTAGCCAACTTCTTCACCTGCGCGACAGTAGTTATCTTGATGATAATGAAATACTGGTACAGGCAGGCCTAGAACTTCTGCGGTTTTCTCTTGCGGTAAGCCTCGTACATAATAATAGCAGCAGCAACTGAAGCGTTAAGCGAGGATATCTGTCCCCTCATCGGTATTCTTACCATAAAATCACATCTTGTCTTTACCAGAGGAGCTATCCCTTTGTTCTCGCCGCCGATCACTATCGCCAAGGGCAGCGCATAATCAATTTCGCTTAACTTGTTACTGCCGTTGTGATCGATCCCGACTATCCAGAGCCCCTGCTCTTTCAGGTCGTTTATTGTCGAAGAAAGATTTGC